>CAZIBS010000025.1:0-25994 GCA_964537405.1 uncultured Thermoanaerobaculia bacterium
TGGCAGTTTACCTCATTTTGCCTGTGGAAAACGCGATCAACTGTTTAAGATGAGCCAGAGCGCACCCTTTGCCTTCTTTTCTCATCGTCTCACTGACTCTCTGCGCAGACACCTTCCCCTGACGCCTGCCTTTTTTTGATTAGGGTCATTGTGAAAATGGTACAAGACAAGCTCAGTTCAGCAAAGGGCGGCCTTGAGGTGTTAGAATGGCCGTGGGAGGAACAGGGTGCGGAAGACAACAAAAATGGGGGCCGTCGAAGCCTTATTGTTCGTAGCCGCGGTTCCGCTGACGGTCCAACAGGTGGCTGAAACACTGGATGGAGAAGTTTCACCGGGAGAGGCCAGGGACATTCTCGATGAACTGGCCGGCAGGTATGAAAACGATTCGCCCGGCCTGAAGATCGAGCGAGTCGCCGAAGGCTATAGATTGGTCACGCGTCCGGAACACTTTCCCTTCGTAAGGGCTTTTCTGAAGGTCCAGAACCTTCGAAAACTCAGCTCGGCAGCGGTTGAAACACTGGCGATAACGGCCTACAATCAGCCCGTGACAAACGCGGGGATCGGCACCATCCGCGGAAGAGAATCGGCCGGAGTGCTCAAGGGGCTTCTTGAGAAAAAGCTCGTACGCATAGCCGGTCGCAAAGACGTGGTCGGAAGGCCTCTGCTCTACGCCACGACCAAGGAGTTCCTCGTGCACTTCGGATTGAACTCGCTTGAAGACCTGCCCTCGTTCAGGGAGCTGGAAGAGGTCTTTAAAGATCGTGTTCGTCAGGAGAGCCTCTTCACCGCGCCGGAGACGAGGGAACCCGAAAAGATTGGAAGTGCGACTCCGGCGCTTCCGGGGACGACATCGTCCGTTTCGGCCTTTAAACCGGAAAGCGAAAAAGAGGACGCGGGGGAACTCAACCATGGCAATTGAAAACAGGAACGGGAACGATAGCGACGCGGTACGTCTTAACCTCTTTTTGGCCCGTAGCGGAATGGCCTCCCGCCGCGCCGCCGAAGCCTACATCCGCGAGGGGCGGGTGGAGGTGAACGGCAAGGTTGTCACCGACCTTTCAACGACGGTAAAAACCGGCAGGGACGCCGTGAAGGTGGATGGGACGCGCATTCACCTCCAGGCAAATAAGGAGTACTTCATCCTCTACAAACCACGAGAGGTCATCAGCACAATGAATGACCCCGAGGGAAGACGCTGCCTGAGAGAGTTCCTGCCACGGCCTGGAAATCAGCTCTTCCCGGTGGGCAGGCTCGACTATCACAGCGAAGGACTGCTGCTCCTGACCAACGACGGAGAACTGGCCAATCGTCTTCTTCACCCGCGCTACAAGACAATTAAAACCTACCACATCAAGGCGAAGGGAACCCCGTCCGAGACGGAATTGGACCGGCTGCGGCGCGGCATAACCATCAACGGCCGTAGAACTCTTCCCGTAACCATTCGGCAGATCCCGTCGCGGGAAACGCGCCATACCTGGCTGGAGGTCAAGATGACCGAAGGCAGGAAGAACCAGCTCAGGGAAATGTTTTTCCGCATAGATCACCCGGTTATAAAGCTGAAGCGTGTGGCCGTAGGGCCATTGCGTAGCGGTAAGATGAAGCCCGGCCAGGTAAGGCCTCTTACCGTTCAGGAGGTGGCGGCCCTCAGGGAGCACGTCGGCTTGGGCCGTACAGCCGAAGATTCCTCGCGAAAAAAAACCGGCAAGAAAGTGGGGGCCAAGCGATGAAGATTCCGGCGCCTGACAATATTCAATCTATCCATCCCTACATTCCCGGCAAACCAATCGAGGAAGTGAAACGCGAACTGGGGATCACCGACATCTTAAAGCTTGCATCCAACGAAAATCCCCTGGGGTCTTCTCCCAAGGCAATGGAGGCCTACGGAAACTTTGTGAATCAACTCAGCGTTTATCCCGAAGGCGGTGGTTTTTACCTATGCGAGGCTCTGGGCCGCCACTTCGAAGTTACACCGAAACGCATCATATTGGGAAACGGCTCCATAGAAATCGTGGAAATGGCTGCGAGGGCTTATCTGAACGGCAACACCAACGCTGTTTTCAGCCGCGGTTCCTTCGCCATGTACCCGATTGCCTGCCAAATCATGGCGGCGCCCACCCACGCCGTCCCCATGGAGAACCGCAACCACGACTTGGGCGCCCTTCTTGACGCAATAGACCGCGGGACGCGGCTCGTTATCCTGGACAACCCGATCAACCCGACCGGCCGCTACGCCTCCTTCGCCGACATCAAAAACTTCCTTGAGAAGGTTCCCGGCGATGTTCTCGTAATCCTCGACGAGGCCTACAAGGAGTTCGTACAAGCCCCGGACTACGCTTCCGCAAAAACACTCATGGACGACTTCCCAAACCTCGTGGTTCTTGGAACCTTCAGCAAAGCATACGGCCTCGCCGCTCTGCGTATAGGCTACGGCTTCGCCCAGCCTGAAGTGCTTGAGACCTTGCACAAGGTTCGTTCTCCCTTCAATACAAACGCTGTAGCCCAACACTGTGCCATCGCCGCCCTCGAAGACCAGGAGTTCGTGGAACGGTGCGTCGCCCTTAACACGATCGAACGGGCGTACCTTGCGGGGCGCTGCAAAGCCGCGGGGCTTGGCGTCACCCCCTCGGAAACCAACTTCCTCCTGGTTGACGTGCCTATGAACGGGAGCAGCTTCTTCGAGGCGCTCCTGCGCGAGGGAGTCGTAGTCCGCCCCGTTGGAGGATACGGCCTGACCAGCTCGGTGCGTGTGACGGTGCACCTCAGAGAGGGAAACGACCGCTTTATGACCGCCGCCAGAAAGGTTCTTGGCGGGCAGGGAAACCGGTAGCGGGCCGGCGATCAGCCTTGCTGAAGGATCCAAGGTGCGCAAGGACTTACGTGGGGCGCCAGGACCGGAATTCACCGCCTGACCGAGGGCGGCTGGGATGGCTTAGGTGCCGGGCGACGAAACGATTTGAGCGCTGGCGTAGCAGCGTTATATTGAGCATCGAATCGGTGAAGGCAACAACGTGGTAGGCAAGCGAATCCCGGTGCGGGTGGTGGAGGCCTAAAACCATGATTCTTATTACCACGCACACAAATGCCGACTTCGACGCTCTCTCGAGCATGGTCGCCGCCCTCCGGCTCTATCCGGGGGCGAAGGCAACCTTCTCCGGAGCGGCCGAGCCTCTCGTCAGGCGGTTCCTCAAAACCGAAGAAAAACTCCTTCCATCCATAATGTCCCCCAGGAAGGTCAACCTCGAGGGAGTAAAACGCCTAGTTTGCGTGGATGTTTCCAGCCGGGCACGAATCGGGCCGCTGGCCCGGTTGCTCGATGGAGAATCCCCCGTGGTTCTTGACGTCTTCGACCACCACCTGGGCTCGGGAGACCTCGTGGGAGAGAGACACGAGGTGATGGAGGCCGGGGCCTGCACCACCGTCATGGTCAGAGAGCTGCTACACGAAGGTATCGTTCCGACGCCCTTCGAAGCCACGCTTTTTCTCGTAGCCATCTACGAAGATACGGGCTTTCTCAGTTTTCCGACCACGCGCCCGAACGATTTCGAAGCGGTTCTCCAGTGCCTGGCCTGGGGTGCTGAACTTCCCCGGGTCTCAAAGATCCTGAAGCGAGGCTTGACTGAAGAGCAGATGCGCCTCCTGGCCCTGGCCTTTGAAAGTCTTGAGGCCCTGTCGGTGGGCGGCATCAAGGTTTACATCACCGCGCTCAACATCGGCCGGTACGTACCGGACCTCTCTCTCCTCATCCGCGAGATAATGTCTATGGAAGGGCTGGAGTGCATCTTCTTCCTGGCCTACATGGAAAGCCGCGTACACGTTATCGCGCGATCCGCCACTCCACTGGTTGACGTTGCCTCCGTGCTGGGTATTTTCGGAGGAGGGGGCCACCCATCCGCCGCCTCCGCGGTGGTTCACGGGAAGACCCTCGCCGAGGTCCGGGCTCTGCTCGTGGACGAAATCACCTCATCCCATCCCGTCGGTATGAAGGCAGGCGACGTGATGATCCGCACCTTTCAAAGGATCGTTCCGGAGGCTACGATTCGCCAGGCATTTCGTCTGATGAACCGTTCCAGGGTCAACGCTCTGCCGGTTTTCGACAAAAACCGGCTTCTCGGGGTTGTCACGAGGCAAGAGGTGGACGGCGCTCTCCAGCACGAGTTGGGCGAAGCAATTGTCTCCGACTTCATCGTCCAGCCTCCCCCGCTCTTCCCGCCCGGGACCACGGCGGAAGAGATCCGGCGGCAGATGCTGGAGCACAACTGGCGGGTCGTCCTCGTTGGAGAAACCGGAGACGACGTAGAAGGGTTGATCTCCCGCATGAACCTCTTCAAAACCCTTTACCGCCAGGATCTAAAAACGGTGTCGGCCAGAACCGGCGGGCGTCCCTCCGCGGTTGAAGTGGAACACCTCATGGCCTCGGCCCTTCCCGGCGGTGAACTGAAAAGAATCAAGGCTCTTGGTCTCCTGGCAGCCGGAAGGAGCGTCTCATGCTTACTCGTGGGAGGAGCAGTGCGCGACCTCCTCCTGGGCAGCCCGGTGAGAGACGTTGACTTCGTTGTTGAGGGAGACGCCGCGGAGCTTGCCACCGAGTGGGCTAAACAGGAGGGAGGGCGAGTCCGGGCGCACCACGACTTCGGAACGGCCGTGTGGATACAACCCGGCGGAAGAGGCCGGTGGGATTTCGCTACGGCCAGGGCCGAGTACTACGAGGCGCCTGCGGCGCTTCCAACCGTGGCCCACGCAGCTCTCTACCAGGACCTCTACCGGCGGGACTTCACCATGAATACCCTGGCCCTCGACATCACGCCCGAGCACTTCGGGGAAGTGCTTGACCTCTTCGGGGGAGTCAGGGACCTTAAAGCAGGGCGGATAAGAGTTCTACACGGGCTTTCCTTCGTGGAAGATCCGACGAGAACCTTCCGCGCCGTGCGTTTTGCCGTGAAACTCGGTTTCTCTCTCTCCGCGGAGACGAAAAACCTTATCGCCGTGGCACTCAAACAGAAGGTCTTCGACCGTCTATCCCCCAAGCGTGTCCTCTCCGAGGTACGGCTCATCCTCTCCAGCCCCAACGTTGTCGAGGGATTGAAACTCCTGGAGCAATACGGGCTCTTACGGGTTTTCTGGCCCTCTCTCAAGCTCACTCCAAAGGTTGTGGAGACTCTCTACGATGTGCGAAAGGCCCTGGCTTTCTTTGAAACCCAGTTTCCCAAAGAACGGGTAAACCGAACGGGCGTCTACCTAATGGCGTTGGCCGAGAGGTTGCCGGCAATCGAGCTGGAAGCCTTCCGTAAGCGGTATCCCTTTAGCCAGGATACGAAGCGGTTGTTGGCCTCCTACCGCTCCGATACCTGGCACGCACTCAAAGCGATCGGCGCAAAGAATGGGTGCGGCGCCGGCCGAACCTACCGCGCCCTCTCCGGCAAGCCCGTAACTCTGGGTCTTTTTATCATGGCTAAAGTTCAGCCCCAAAGTCGACGGGGTCTCATTCGTGACTTCCTTGCAAGGGACCGCTTCGTAAAACTTCTCATCACGGGACACGACCTGTTGGCGGCGGGGATTCCTCCTTCTTCCACCATAGCATCGGCCATAGAGGAAACAAAGGTGGCAAAGGTGGACGGAAAGCTCCTAAGCAAGAAAGAAGAATTGGAATTCGCCCTGGCGCGGGCGAGCCACAATCCGGAGGGAATTAAGAATGACGAAAACGCCTGATAGAAAAATCAAAAAAATAGCCGCCGCGTTGTTACCGGTTCTTTTCCTGTTCCTCCTCGCCCTACCGGCGGCCTGTGCCACCGGCACCAAGACAATAACCGCCCGTAAAACGGTGATCCTTCTTTCCATGGACGGCGTGAGGTGGGACTACCCCACGCGCGACCACCTCCCGGCCTTCGCCTCAATGGCCGCGGACGGACTCAGGGCGGGGCGCATGACTCCTCCCTTTCCCTCCCTGACCTTCCCAAGCCATTCGACGCTGGCCACCGGCTGCTATGCGAATAAACACGGCATAATCGCCAACAGCTTTCTCGATAGAGCAAGCGGACGGCGCTTCTCGGAATCGGGAAAGGCATCCTGGCTCCTTGAACCCCCTCTATGGGTCCTGGCCGAGCGCGCGGGTCTTAAAAGCGCCGTCTGCGCCTGGCCCTGCTCCCTGGGGAAGTGGCATGGAAGCGCTCCCACCTACTACCAACCCTTTGACAGACACAGAAGGGATGAGCAAACCGCTGACTGGATCATCTCCCTCCTACGAAAGGCCGCGCCTTTGAGACCCGCTCTCATCATGGCGTGGACGCACGGCGCGGACGGACCCGGCCACGCCCAGGGACCGGACGGCCCTGCCGTCCACTCCGCAATGCGAAGGGCCGACGCACTCCTGATCAAACTACGCGCCGCGATAAAGGCCTTGGGGCTTTCGGGTAAGGTCGACCTCATCGTTCTCAGCGACCACGGTATGGCCGAGGTAACGAGAATCGTTGACGTAGTGAAGCTGATACCAAAACACGGCTATTATCCCTACATAGCCACCTCCGGACCCATCTGCAATATTTACGTCAAAGACGCATCCCAGCGCGAGGCGGTCGCCGCGGGCCTCAAAGGGCTCCCCCCCGGGGTTAAGGTCTACACAAAAGGTACGTTACCACCCTCGCTGCACTACGACGGCTCTTCACGAACCGGAGATTTCGTACTCATCTGCCCCCAGGGACTCACCTTTGCGAGCTATTCGCGCAACTTCCACCGCCGCAGGATGGTTCGGGGCATGCACGGCTACATCCCTACCCTTCCCGACATGGGCGGAATATTCTACGCCGAGGGCCCCGACTTCCGTGCCGGGAGCACCTTGCCCGAAGTCCGCGCCGTCGACGTCGCCCCGACCATCTGCGCCCTGCTCCACATTTCACCACCCCCTCACGCCGACGGGCACAGCATATTGAAGATAGGGGTAGGAAGAACCGGTTAGCTGGCCCCCCTCCCTCCGAACCGGACTGGCGGATTTTCCCTGCCTGCGCTGCGCTTGCCCGCAACGCGGCAGGCAGGCGCAACCGTCTCGGCCCTATTATAGAACGTTATATTATAGTTATCGACTAGATTTCGGCCCTTTTGGTGGTGGACAGAGGAGATTCAGGCTCGCCGGTCCACGCCCGTCCTGTTGCAAGCAATTCCGGTTAAGGCTATTGTTAGCGTGGGGGTGTGATGTTCGACCAGAAGATGATCGTTCGCTTTAAGGATGGAAGGACACTGACGGCCTTCGGAGACAGCTTCATGGTCGGAGAAGCCGAGATCATGGTCAAGGACCTGAACGAGCGAATTCATACGGTCCGCCTCGACGAGGTCAAACTCGTCTGCTTCGTCAAACACTTCGTTACGGACAGCCAAAACACCCACCGGCAGGCCGGAGCCACGCTCTACCAGGCCATTCCGGGAAGGAAGGCGCGGATTACCTTCAGGGACGGGGAAAAGTTGACCGGTATTATTACCTGCAGGGAGAAGCCGCGCAACAACTTCTTTATCGCTTCGCTGAACCCAAACTCCAACAACATTCACATATACGTGAACGCCAAAGAGATGGTGAACTTTACTTTTCTTGACTGAGCCACATGAGTTCAGGACGCACGGTAGGCGTGGTGAGAGAGAGCTTCATCCCCATAAGCTCCGGCCGGTGAACGGCCAGTCCCCTGCTGTGGTAGAGGAATATGCACGGGGCGTCTTCGATGATGATGTCTTCGGCCTTCTGGTAGACGGCCATCCTCTCGTCTACATCCAGGGAGCGACGACCCTGATCTACCAAGCGGTCCAGTTCCGGATTGCGGTAGCGGATTCCAAAGACATCGGGACCCTTTGAATGGTAGAGGAAGAACATGAAGCTGTCGGGGTCGGGATAGTCGGCGTACCATCCGGTCGAATAAAGGCCGGGGCGGCCGTGAAGCTTGATCTGGTTTTCGAAGGCCTCGTGACCGACCGTTTCGCTGGTGATACGAATGCCTACCTTGCGCAGCATTTCCGTTATGAGCATGAACTCTTTTTCCTGACGAATCCTGCTCTTGTCCACCAAGACCCTCAGGTCAAGCCCGCCGGAAAAGCCGGCTTTCTGGAGGAGCCACCGGGCGCGGTCCGGGTCGTAGTGGTATCCCTCCAAGTTTCTCCTGTACCCAAGTATCCCCGGCGGCAACACGCCGCGCGCCGGGCTCGGCTTGCTGTGGCTGTACAGCGAAACCATCTCTTCGCGGTTTACGCCGTAGTTGAGTGCCTGGCGAACCTCTTTGTTCTTGTAGGGTTCTATATCACAGCGTATCCCAACCATCATCGTGGCTAACTGCACGGTGCTCTCCGTATTGTTTGCCCAGAAGGGATCATCCAGAAGTTCTTCTATGGCCTCGTTGGAAAAGGCTGTTACGTAGTGGACATCTCCCCGCTTGAGAGCCTCCGCAAGGCTCTCCTCGCTGCTGTAGGAAGCATCGACAACCAGCCTGTCGATGTTGGGAATGGATGGATCGTGGTATTCCCTGAAGCGATCAAGGGTAATCCTGTGGGGAGTAACCTCATTGACCATGAATGGGCCGCACCCCAGTGGCTTTAGCAACCTCAAGCTGTCTTTGTCCACGGCCTCCACGGGAAGAACGGTAGCTTCAGGAGTGGTCAGCAGGTAGAGGAAAAAGGCCAGGGGTTCCTTGAGGCGCACTTCAACGGTTATATCGTCCGGCGCCGAAAGGCCGGAGATATTCTCGGCATCGCCGCTCCTGTACTCTTCGATTCCCTCCGCCAGGGAGAGAAAAGAGCCGCCCTCGGTATCGAGTTTGGGGGAAAGGGCGCGGTGCCAGGAAAAGAGGACATCCTGCGCCGTGACCCTCCGGCCATTATGAAAAAAGCACCCCGAACGCAGGTGGAAGGAGTAGAGCCGCCCATCGGTGCTTATCTGCCACGACTCCGCGATACCCGGGAGGACTTGTGTACCGTAGCCCAGGCGGACGAGGCCTTCCGCGAAGTTGTATACGACCTCTCCGTCGTGAACGTTGTCGGCGAAGGCGGGATCCAGGTTGTAGGAGTATCGCACGCCTCCCAGCCGCACTTCCCCGCCTTTGGTCGGCTTGGGAAGCGTGAAGTTGGAGAGTTCTTCCACCAGCAGCAGCGATTCCTGTTGGAGGGTCGAAGAGGTTCCGGCCAAACCCCGCGCTCCCTGCATATTGTCCTGAGCCGCCCCGCCGATTATGTCCAGTGCCCCCAGGGCGCGTTGGCCGGCCTTTGACATTCCGATCAAGGCACTTTGAATCTCGTCCACCGAAGAACGCACCTGCTCCATGCCCTCCGCGATGGTATTGCTGCCGTCGGCTTCTTCCTGCATGGCCGAATCGACACTGGAGGTGAGGTTCTTCATCACGACGGCCTTTTCGTTGATGTCCCGGGCGGTTTGAGCCTGCTCCCTGGTGGCTAAGGAGATGCGTTCGATACGCTTGGTCATCTCCTCAGTGGCGTTCATAACCTGCTTGCTGCCCTTGGCCTGCTCGGAGGCGGCGCGAGCTATGTGGCTGATGCTGTTGCCGGCCGCGGCGATTGAATTTCTTATGCGGACCAGGTTTTCTTCGGAATCATGGCCCAGCTTCAGCCCCTCCCCCACCTTCTCCATTCCATCGCGTGCCATGGAGCGCACCGAATCAACGTCCTTGCGCACCATGGTAATGATGGAAGAGATTTCGGTTGTTGAGGAACCGGTTTGCTCCGCCAGTTCCTGGATCTCTTCGGCTACCACGCCGAAACCACGGCCGTGCTCGCCGGCCTGGGCCGCAATGATCGCGGCGTTAAGGGCCAGGAGGTTGGTCTGGTCGGCAATGTTCTGTATGACCTTTAGTATCTTACCGATATCCTTGGAGCGTTCGTTCAGGGAATCCATTCCTTCCACGGTTGACGCAATAGCCTTGTGGATGCTTTCCAGGGCTACAACGGTCGACTTAACGACGGAGACGCCTTCGCCGACCACATCCAACACTTGCCTGGATATCTTCTCCGTCTCTTTGATGTTTTGCCCCACCTGGTTTATGGTGGCATCCATCTCCACCATGGCCGAAGAGTTTTCCACGGCGGCGGCGGCAAGGCTTTCGCTGTGGTCGGCCACCTCATCCACGCTGCGGGCCGTCTCTTCGATGGAAGCGCTTATTTCGTCAACAAAGACGTTGAGGCTGTGGGTGGCTGAAACCACTTCATCAATGGAAGCCCGCATCTGAAGAATGGCGCTACTGGTCTTCTCGGTAAAGCCTGACAAAATATCGACGCCGGAAACCACCGTATCGATCTCGTTTTCGAGCTGGGAGATGGAATCCCTAACCTGCCCGATCTGTTCAACCTGGTTTCCGGTTTCTCCGAAGAGCCTGCGGGCCTTTTCCGATATGAGGCGGGAAGCCTTGGAAACGCCGTCCGCCGTATCCTGGAGGTAGCCTATGACGCCCTGGAACGACCTGAGAACGCGAAGAAAACCGGGGAATAGAGCAATAATTTCGCGGGAGCGCTCACTGGTTCCCATGGCCAGGTCTCCCCTCGCCATGTTCTGGAGCAGTTCGTCAAGGTAGTCCTGGGTATCGCCCTTCTTGCCGACTTCCATAAAGTAGGAAGCACCACCGGAGGCTATTCCGGAAACCAGTAGAAAAGCCCAGAAACTTCGTGAGAAGGAACCCTGTGGGAGAATGAGCGCTGCAAGAAGCACAAGGACGGCAACCGCAAGAACCCCGATTATGAGCGCTTTGAAAACCAGTCTCTTCCGCAATGCACCCTCCACCCGACCCATCCATCATATCGATAGAGATTACGGGGTGTCAACGCAAACGGCGGATTCAGGGTGCCCGGGATGCTTGCAACCGTTGCATAATCGAGTCAAAAGCCTTATTTTTATGAGAATACGGAGGCGGGTTCGGGTGAATCCGCACCGCCCGGGGGAAGTGGGATGCTTCCAAGAATAGACGGCGTCATTGAGAAGGTAAGAAAGTACAACCCGGTCTTCGACGAAGAATTACTGAAGCGGGCTTACCTCTTTTCGGCTTGGGCCCACGAGGGCCAGGTGAGGTTCTCCGGAGAGCCTTACCTGATTCACCCGGTCGGGGTTGCGGACATTCTTGCCGATCTCAAGGCCGACAATACAGCCCTTGTCGCCGGTTTGCTCCACGACGTCGTTGAGGACAACCACGCCGTAAAACTCCCCGAGATCGCCGAAAAGTTCGGCGCCCAGGTGGCCCACGTCGTAGAAGGCGTTACGAAGATAGAAGAAAAGATACCCGTCAAGAGTCGCGAAGAGCGGGAGTGGGCATCGCTCAGAAAGGTCGTCCTGGCCATGGTGGATGACGTCAGGGTCATCCTCGTAAAGCTATCCGACCGCTTGCACAACCTGCGCACCATGGACGCGATGCCCAAAGAAAGAAGACCCTTCAAGGCGCTGGAAACGCTCCAGATATACGCTCCCATAGCCGGCCGCCTCGGGTTGGGGAGGATAAGAACCGAACTCGAAGTCCTCGGCTTCAAGTACGCCTATCCGGAACAGTACGACCGCCTTTCCGCGGCGCTGAAAAACAAGAGAGACTACAGCGAAGATTTTATAGAGAAGACTTCGAAGGAATTGAGGGTCATACTCGAGGAAAACGATATCAAGGGTACGGTTTCCGGTCGCGTAAAGCACATCTTCAGCATCCAGCAGAAGCTTGAACGGCAGGGAATAGACGTGGAGAAGGTCTACGACTACATGGCCTTCCGCGTACTCGTAAACTCTGTAAGGGACTGCTACGCGGTTCTTGGAGGAATTCACGGTAAATGGAAACCCGTGCCCGGACGGTTCAAAGACTTTATCGCGATTCCGAAGGAAAACAACTACCGTTCTCTTCATAATTCGGTAATCGGTCCAAACGGCAGTCCCTTCGAGATTCAGATCAGAACCTACGAAATGCACGACGAGGCCGAAAACGGCATAGCGGCACACTGGTGCTACAAGGATGGACAGCTTTCCAAAGGGGACAAGGCCGAATCGAACCGCTGGATGCGGAAGCTCCTGGAATTGAAGCAGGAAGAGGCGAATGACACCGAGTTTGTCAATAAACTTCGAGTAGACCTCCGCCCCAGGAAGGTCTTCGTGTTCACCCCGAAGGGCAAGGTGCTCTCCTTCCCGCATGGAGCGACTCCCATTGATTTCGCCTACGCCATCCACACAGACGTGGGCCACCACTGCATAGGCGCGAAGATCAATGAGAGGCAGGTGGCGCTGAAAACACCGCTTACAAGCGGGGACCGCGTAGAGATTGTTACGAGTCCCGCCGGCCATCCTTCAAGGGACTGGCTCCAGGCCGCCGTAACCGGCCGGGCACTCAACAAGATCAGGAGCTGGCTAAACGCCAAGGAGAAGACCCGCGCGGTGGAGATAGGCAAGGCCAGCCTGGAGCGGGAGTGCAAGCGCCTCAAGGCAAACTTCAAGGCCGCCCTGGAGGAAGGGGTGGTCGAAGCCTCTCTCAAAAAGGTTTCATTGCCCGATCTGGATTCACTCTACGCGGCTATAGGATACGGTAAGTTGTCCGCGAAGGCCTTCGCTACGCAATTAGTAAAACGGACATCTCCCGATCACCAAAAGGTGGTGCTCACATCCAGGGAGGCCGCCAGGGAACCGGCCGTAGTCGTACGCGGCGCCACGGATCTCTTAACGACTCTGGCCAGGTGTTGCAAGCCGATTCCGGGAGATGAAGTCGTTGGGTTCATCTCTCCAGGGCGGGGGCTCATTATCCACAGGAGAGACTGCACGAACGTTCGAAAGCGGGATTACAACCCGGATCGCTTCATGGAGGTTGAATGGACCAAACCCGCCTTATCACAGGCGGAGAGCGAAGTTCACCTGCAGATCGTTACCGAGGACAAGACCGGAATGGTGGCGGCCATTACACGGGTCGTAGCAGACCTCAAGTCGCCGCTCAGGCGCATTGATGCTTCCGTGAATGCCAAGGATGAAGGCCGGATTCGCATTTCACTCCTTGTTCGGGATAAAGCCCACCTCAACGAGGTTCTAAACCGCTTCGCCCACCTCCAGGGAATCATCAGCGTACACCGGCTTAACAAGTAAAACCCAGGATTCGTGCGGCCACAACATCTTTCCTTGTCGTCACGAAACCGGCCCCGACAACAATCGCGGCTTCGGCCTCGCTGCCCACCCTCAAACCGTCATTTCGCCTGCCTGCCGCGTCGCGTTGCAACGCGGCCTGTCTGCGTGCCCGCCTGAGCTAGGACGATCGCGGTCGGGCATCGCACAGGCAGGCACAGGCAGGGCTTGTCCGGAACCCAACGCCGACATCCCGCAACCATCATTCCGATTCCGGACGCGCTGCGCTTGCCGGAATGACCCTGTGGACGTCGCGTGTCGTTGAACCGTAGGAGCGTCGCCCCCGGCGCGATTCTTTAAGCCGTCATTCCGGCTTGTCCGGAATCGGACGGAAAATCAAATTCATTTACAGGGAGGAAAAGAGGACGGGAGGGAAGGGCGAAGGAAAAGCAAAACCAACCAGTCCCCCAGCCGTCATTCTCGCTTGTCGGGAATCAGACGGTAATTCGATTCCGGTCGCGCTTAACCGCGGAGGCGCGGAGAAAACCAACCAAACCATTCACAGGGAGGAAAAGAGGACGGGAGGGAAGGGCGAAGGAAAAGGCAAAACCACGATTCCGGACGCGCTTCGCTTGCCGGAATGACAAGAGGGAAAAGCCGTCATTCCCGCTCCTCATTTCGTCATTCCCGCGAAAGGTGTATTCAGGTTCCACGAACGGCGTGGCGCGGGCGGCCCGGGTACGTGTATAATCAATTCCTGGAGGCGACATGAACAAAGGCGTTTTTCTTGCTCTTCTCTACTTCGCGGGGCTTGCCGTGGTTGCGGTCCTGATGGTCGTTCTTCTCTCTCCCTTCCTCTCCGCCCTGGCTTGGTCGGGAGTCCTTGGGCTGGCGGCATACCCGATGTACAGGTTCTTGCTCAGGTTCTGCAAGGGCAGAAAAAACCTGGCCGCTTTTCTGGCGACCACCGTTGTGGTGCTCATCATAGTGATTCCGCTCGTTATTCTTGCGGTTCTCTTCACGGACCAGGCTATAAACCTTGTGGGCGTCCTGCAGCACTACGCCTCCTCGGGCCACATCCCGGGGCGCGAGGAGATTCTCGCCAATCCGACGGTAAAAAAAGTTCTCGCACACCTCCCCGCCTATATTAAAAACATCGATTTCAAGCCCATGCTCCTGACCGCGATGAAGAGTGCCAGCACTTTTGCCGTCATCGTTTCCAAGGCCTTCTTTAAAAACGCAATAGAGGCCGTCATCAAGTTTTTCATCATGTGTGCGGTTCTTTTCTTCATCTTCAGGGACGGGGAGGCGGCGGCGGCGTCTCTGTGGGAGAGCATTCCCATTAAGGAAAGCGACAAGGTCGTCATCATAAGCGCCATAAAGCGCGTAATCAACGCGGTTCTTTACGGCGTTGTTCTCACCTGCGTGGCGCAGGGTATCCTGGGCGGCATCGGCTTTGCCATCGCCGGCTTGCCGTCATCCGTCTTTTTTGGCGCGGTCATGATAATTTGCGCCTTTATTCCCGTCGTCGGAACGGCCCTTGTTTGGGTTCCCGCCGCCGCATACCTGGTCCTGACGGGTCACTACGGCATGGCGCTCTTTCTGGCAATCTGGTGCGTCACGATCGTATCGAGCGTAGACAATTTCGTCAGGCCCTATTTCATCAGCGGCAAGTCCCGGATACCGCTGGTGGTGATTCTCCTGGGCGCACTGGGTGGCCTGGCCACGATGGGCTTTCTGGGTATCATTCTGGGTCCCCTCATTTTCACGGTGGCAATGGAGGTTTTTCACGTCTACAAGACCGAGATAATCAAGCCTCCGGCCGATGTCCGGCCTGAGGAGCCCGCTTCCGCCGAAGAGTGACCTACATCTGCTTCAATAATATAAGAAGCGTTATACTGTTGACTGGAGGCTCGCCATGGACAAGTTCATCATCAGGGGCGGCGTGCCGCTGAGGGGAAGGACGACGCTCAAACCATCGAAAAATGCCCTCCTTCCCTGTCTCGCCGCCACGCTTCTTACCGACCGGCCCGTTCGTTTCGAGAGTTCCTCCGTCCACGCGGACATTGCAACCATGGTAAAGCTCTTGTCGCACCTGGGGGCCCGGGTGAAGGGAAAGCCCGGAGGACCGCTGGTCGTGAAGGCGGCGGATGGGGGTGGACACCTGGAAGCGCCCTACGACCTCGTCCGGAAGATGCGTGCGAGTGTACTCGTGCTGGGACCGATCCTCGCCCGCCACGGACACGCCAGGGTTTCCCTGCCGGGAGGCTGTGCGATCGGCACCCGTCCCATCGAACAGCACCTCAAGGGATTGGCCGCCCTGGGGGCAACCATCAAGCTGGAACACGGATACGTGGAAGCAACGGCGGGGGGACTGAAGGGCGCCGAGGTCGTCTTCGACAAAGTAACGGTTGGAGGCACGGAAAACCTCCTCATGGCGGCTTCCCTTGCCGGGGGAACGACCGTCCTCAAGAACGCGGCGAAAGAACCCGAAATCATTGATCTTGCCACGCTGCTCTCAAAGATGGGCGCGCGGATCGAAGGCGCCGGAACCGACGCGATAACGGTAGAAGGAGTGAGTAACCTTGGCGGGGCAAGCCATGGTTGCATACCCGACCGTATAGTCGCGGGAACACTGCTCATCGCGGGGGCGATCACGAAGGGAGACGTTACCTGCGATTCCGTCGTGCCCGAGCACCTTGAAAGCCTCTTCGTCAAATTGGAGGAGATGGGCGCCAAGGTGGAAGTCGGCCGGGACTGGGCCAGGGTTTCCGCCGACGGGCCGCTCCGCGCAACCGACGTAGTGACCACACCGTATCCCGGCTTTCCCACGGACCTTCAGGCGCAGTTCATGGCCCTACTGACGCAGGCCGAAGGAACCGGTACGGTAAAGGAAACGATCTTCGAAAACCGTTTCATGCACGTTTCGGAGCTTCAACGAATGGGCGCCGATATAAGGGTGGAAGGTCGGTTGGCCCTGGTTTCCGGACCAAGGCGTCTTACCGGGGCGCCGGTTATGGCGAGCGACCTGAGGGCTTCCGCCTGCCTGGTGCTGGCGGGCCTCTGCGCGAGAGGCGTTACGGAGGTCAGGCGCATCTACCACCTTGACCGGGGCTACGAGCGGCTTGAAGAGAGGCTATCGGCACTGGGCGCACGCGTGGAACGCGCCGGGGATTAGGCAGCGCTATGGGACCGGCCGCGGACAAAAGAGCGAAACAACCCTCCGCCCTACTCTTCGGTACGAGCAACCCCGGCAAAAAGCGGGAAATCCTGGGCCTGTTGCACGATCTTCCGTTGAAACTCCTCTTCCTTACGGACGTCGGCAACCCTCCCTGTGTCGAGGAGACCGGTTCGACCTTCAAGGAAAATGCGTTGCTCAAGGCGAGGGGATACGCGCCACTGTTGCCGGGCGGCTTCATCGCCGCCGAGGATTCCGGCCTGGTGGCGCCAGCTTTGGGTGGAGAACCGGGCGTCTACTCCGCCCGCTTCGGCGGGCTTGATGGGTCTGTTGAGAGAAACAGGCTCCTTATTGAACGCATGAAGGGCTTTTCGGGCGAGGACCGCGCCGTGTACTACGAGGCGGTAGTCGCGCTCATAGAGCCGGGCGGCACCGAGAGCTTCTTCTCCGGTCGCGTACACGGCTACCTGACCGATGCGCCCATGGGCCACGGTGGCTTCGGCTACGATCCGCTCTTCTTCCATCCCGAATTGGGGACCACCTTCGGTTGCCTTTCGAGCGCCCGGAAAGCCGGATACAGCCACCGGGGCAAAGCGCTACGCGCGCTCAAAACATACCTTACCGGTAGGATGACGCCTTGAAGAAAGCCGTTGCCGCCTTTGAAATCTACCTGAGGGACGAGAAGAGGGTTTCAGCCCACACCCTGAGGAACTATCTCTCAGACCTAAGGCAGTTCACGGCCTTCCTGGAGGCACTCTTCCCGGAGGGGATTGAACTGGGAGCAATCGACGTCATGGTGTTGAGGGCATACCTCGGCCACCTCTATAATAAGGGACTCAGCAAGTCCACGGTCATGAGAAAGCTCGCCACGCTGAGAAGTTTCTTCCGTTTTCTCCACCGTGAGGGCAGGGTCAAGGCCAACCCCGCGCGCGTCCTTTACACTCCCAGGCAGCTAAAAAAGGTTCCCAGGGTGCTTACCGAGGAGGAGGCCAAGGAGTTGGTCGAGTCGCCTCCGGCTCCAGGCGCAAAACCCCTGGCTGTTTTGAGGGACCGGGCGCTGCTCGAAGTTCTCTACGCGACGGGGTTGAGGGCTTCAGAGGTCGTGGGCCTGGATTTTCAAGGCTTGTACCTTGACGAGTACATTGTCAGGGTGGTGGGAAAGGGGAAGAAGGAGCGAATCGTCCCCTTTGGACACCCGGCGGAGCGCGCTTTGAGGGCGTACATCGCAAAACGCACGGAGGCTTTTCCGGGCGGTCCCGGCGCCCCGGTTTTTATCAATCTCAAGGGTGGAAGACTTACGACTCGTTCCTTGCAGCGGGTAGTAAAGCGCTACCTTCCGTTTACTCCCTTCGACAAGGACGTCTCTCCCCATACGCTACGCCACTCCTTCGCCACCCACCTCTTGAGCAGGGGCGCCGATTTAAGGACCATCCAGGAATTGTTGGGCCACGCAAGCCTCTCCACTACGCAGAAGTACACGCACGTGGCGATGGCGCAACTCAAAGCCGTTTACGATTCGACCCATCCGCGCGCTAAACGCAAAGGAACACCGGCTGAAAAAAACGAGGAGTAGACCATGGGAGAGATGTTAAAGACCTTGGTGCGCGCCGCACGCGCCGGCGGCGCCATTCTCAGGGAAGCCTACGAAAATGGTCCCGAGTGGATACGGGAAAAGGGGAAAAACGACTTCGTAACCGCGGCGGATGAGGCATCTGAAGCGGTTGTCCAGAAGGTTCTCAACAACGAGTATCCTTCCATACCACTTTTGGCCGAAGAGGGATCGGGCGCGGCAAAAGGCGGGGAGGAGCGTCTCTTCTGCGTTGATCCCCTTGATGGAACAAACAACTTCGTCCATGGCGTACCGATCTTTTGCGTATCGGTTGGATTGATCGAAGGGAACAAACCCTGTATGGGTGCCGTCTACGATCCCGTTCACGACGAACTCTTCGCCGGCGGCGAGGGGATGGGAGCCACCATGAACGCGAAACCCATAGCGACCTCGAAAAAGGAGGACCTTTCCAGGGCCTTTGTTGCCACGGGCTTTCCATTCAAGGAGATGGCCAATCTGGACCGCTACGTAGAGGGGTTCAAGGCCGCGTGCAGATCTACGGGAGGCATCAGGCGGTGCGGTGCGGCGGCTCTCGACCTTGCGTGGACGGCCTGCGGCCGCTTCGACGGTTTTTGGGAGTGGGGCCTCTGGCCGTGGGACGTTGCGGCGGCAACCGCTATTTTGCGCGGCGCGGGAGGAACGGTTACCGACTTCTCGGGTGGAGAGGATTTTCTCTTCGGCAGGAACATCATCGCGGGGGGCAGCAAAACCATGGCCGAGGCAATCAGGGGATACGTCCGAAGCGGAGAGGAGCAGCGGTCTTGAAGAAGTGCGCCATGATTTCCCGAGTGATTAAGCGCCGCAACTACGGGCGCCTGCTCCGCGGGACCGTCTGCGCGGCGCTGCTGACGCTTTGTGCGTCGCCTCTTCTTCGGGCCGCCCAGCCGGGAACCCCGTTCAGGAGCGCCGAGTCCTCGCTTGAAGGTCTCTTCATTCACGCCACCCTCCCCTACGCCGATTATGGTCCGGGCCACCCGGTCAGGGTCTATATCACTTTCCTGAACGGGGGTAAGAGGACTCTCGTCATCGCGCGCCGGGCCAAATTGATCGTTGAAGTCAAGGTTGATGGGAAGTGGCGCCTCTTTCCACAGCGGGAAAAAGGCGCTTCGCTTGGTTCCGCCGATCGGAACGCCTTTGTAACGCTGGCTCCGGGAAGCCGTTACGTCCGCGTTGTCACGCTACGCCCCGGCCGCCGTGATCTCCTGCCGGGAGACTATCCGCTCCGCGCCCTTTGTTTTTTTAAGAGAGGCGGAAAAACGCCCCGGGGCGCGTTGAGCGGGACTATCGTCTCCAAACCGGCCACCCTGTCCATTCGCTTCAAGGTAATCATGGTCTATTGAGCAATTCTCCACGCGCCTTCCAATCGGCGGTACGTTCGTAAACCTTAGCTTCGATAAAAAGGTCCACCAGTGATTTCTGCAGGAATCCGCCATCGGCCTCCATTCTCAGGATGTCAAGGGCCTTTTCCGTGGGAAGAGCCTTCTTGTAGGACCGGTCCGAGGCGGAGAGCGCGTCGTATATGTCGGCCACGGTCATGATGCGGGACTGGATTGGAATCTCCTCCGCCCCGGCGCCCTCCGGATAGCCCCCGCCGTTCAACTTCTCGTGGTGCCTGTAGGCGATGAATGGTATCTCCTTGAGTTCTGAGGTCCACGGAATCCGGCGGAGGAAATTGTAGGTGTGCGTAACGTGGCTCTCAATTTCGAGGCGCTCCGATTCGCTTAGACTTCCCTTCCGTATGGAAAGAACTCCGGCTTCACCGGGTTCGAGAAGGGGACGGCGTTTGCCTGCCCGGTCGACAAAGGTGGTCGCTGCTATTGCCTGTAGGGCGGAGAACTCCCCCTCCGGCAATACCGTCGGTTCATTGTCCCTGATTATGGTTTCCCTGAAGCGGTCCAACGTATCGAAATTGGAATGAAGTTCCTTGTCCAACTCCGCCAGCCGCCGCGAGAGGTCGGAACCCCCTTCGCCCAGGAGCGCGACCTTCCGGCGAAGGCAGTCACGTTCCCTGTAGAGGCGCGCGAGTTCCAGCCTCGCCATGATTCGTTCAAGTTCCCGGGGATAAAGCTTCTTTCCCTTTACGAGAACCCGCTCGCGCACGCCCACCTTGCCGAAGTCGTGAAGCAGAGAGGCGTAGCGCAGTTCGCGGAGTTGCTCACCTGTGAAGGTGATATCTCCGAACGTCCCGCTTTTTGCCGCGTTGACCTCTTCCGCCAACCCCACCGCCAGGACTGAGACCCTCAAAGAGTGGCCCGAAGTCGCGGGGTCTCTTTGCTCAATGGCCGTAACGGAGGCCTTCACGAAACCCTCGAAGAGGCGTTCAATGCTGCCGTAGAGACGGTTATTATCTATTGCAACGGCCGCGAGGCTGCCCGCGGCCCGCATGAGGCGGGTGGCGGCGTCGTCGAATGGAACAACCTGCTCCTCAACCGCCGCGGGTGTTTTAAGGATGGCGGAAGGGTCGCGTTTCCTGTTGATGAGTTGCACAACGCCGGTTATTTCGCCCCTGTGGTTGGTCATGGGCAGGACGAGGAGCGATTTCGTCCTGTACCCCGTTTCTTTGTCGAAGCCCCTGTTGAAGGCGTAGGGAGCATCGTCGGGGATGGCGTAGGCGTCTTCAACGTTGATGGCTTCTCCCGTCGCGGCAACGAAGCCCGCAAGGCTTTGCGTGGTGATGGGTAGTTCCGCCTCCCGGAAGCTGAGAACAACCGAGTCGTTGCGGGCCGCCACGAAACGAAGCGCGCGGTGTTGTTCTTCCTCACGCGGCGGCAGGATGTAGAGAGAGCCGGCGTCACACCGGGAGAGCAGCATTGCGCGCGAGAGGATGAGGTCCAGGAGCTTTTTGTAGTCTCTCTGCGTGGAGAGGGCGATGCTCATCTCGGTGAGTTGGTCGAGTATAAGCGACTGGTTGTCGAACTCCGTTTGAAGGTCAAAATCCATGGCCGCTCCCCTTTAGTAACTTTTTATTTATACCACATCGCGCGTGGTGGTTGATGGCCGTTTCCCGTCAATTGTCGCAACCTGTGCTAGAATACGCCGTCGGATAGAGGCGCCCAATTGGGCTGAGGAGTCTTGAGATGGACAAAAAAGCTGCGAAAAACACCGGGGAAGGTGACGTCCGGGCAAATACCCGGGAGGGTTCAAAGTCCCTGGATTTCATCAGGACCATCGTGGACGAAGACATTCGCTCAAATAATAACGGCGGACATGTCCACACGCGCTTCCCCCCCGAACCCAACGGATACCTTCACATCGGACACGCAAAATCCATCTGCCTGAACTTCGGCATCGCCGAAGAGTTCGGCGGTCTCTGCAACTTGCGCTTCGACGACACAAACCCGTCGAAGGAGGAGCAGGAATACGTCGATTCCATTAAGGAAGACCTCCATTGGCTCGGCTTCGACTGGGGAAACAGGGAGTACTACGCCTCCGACTATTTCGACCGGCTTCACGCGTGGGCGGTGGAGTTAATCCGGAAAGGCCTGGCCTACGTCTGCGATCTTAGCGCCGAGGAAGTGCGCGCCTACAGGGGGACGCTCACCCGGCCGGGCAAGGACAGCCCTTACCGCAACCGCTCCTTCGAGGAAAACCTTGACCTCTTTGAACGGATGTGCAAGGGCGAATTCTCCGACGGCTCACGAACCTTGAGAGCCAGGATAAACATGGCTTCGCCCAACCTGAACATGCGGGATCCCGTCATCTACCGCATTCTCCACGCAACTCACCACCGAACCGGAGACAACTGGTGCGTCTACCCGATGTACGATTTTACCCATGGACAGTCCGACGCCATAGAGGGAGTGACGCACTCCCTCTGCACCCTGGAGTTCGAAGACCACCGGCCACTCTATGACTGGTTTATCGAACACCTGAGCGTGCCCTGCCGTCCAAGGCAGATTGAGTTCGCCCGTCTTAACATCACCCACACGGTTCTGAGTAAGCGCAAACTGCTGCAACTGGTAAACGAGGGCCGGGTGGAGGGATGGGACGATCCTCGAATGCCTACCCTGTCGGGGTTGAGACGCCGAGGCTACACTCCTGGCTCAGTTCGAACCTTCTGCGACCGGATCGGCGTGGCCAAGGCCAACAGCACGGTGGAGATCGCCCAATTGGAAAATTGCCTGCGGGAAGAGTTGAACCGCGAGGCGCCAAGGCGCATGGCCGTTCTTCGTCCCCTAAAGGTGGTTATAGAAAACTTCCCCGAAGGGCGTGTTGAGGAGATGGAGATTCCCAACAACCCCGAGGACCGCGAAGCCGGAACGAGAAAGCTCCCCTTCTCGCGTGAACTCTACATCGAACGGAACGATTTTATGGAGGAGCCGATTCGCAAGTTTTTCCGCCTGGCGCCGGGCAGGGAGGTACGCCTACGTTCGGCCTACTTCATAAGGTGCACCGGAGTGATCAAGGACCCCGGCACGGGCGCGATAACCGAACTTCGCTGCACCTATGACCCGGTAACACGCGGGGGCTCGGCGCCCGACGGCCGCAGGGTCAAGGGAACCCTGCACTGGGTTTCGGCCGCCCACGCCGCTGAAGCCGAAGTTCGCCTCTACAACCACCTCTTTCTCTCCCCCGAACCCGGAAGGAGCGGCGGAGAATGGCGGGAAGACCTCAATCCCCGTTCCCTCGAAGTTCTCTCCGGTTGCAGGGTCGAACCTTCCCTCAAGGAAGCCGCCCCCGGCTTCCGATGCCAGTTTGAACGCCTCGGCTACTTCTGCACCGACATCGAATCCACACCCGATCACCCCGTCTTCAACCGTACCGCAACCCTCCGCGATACGTGGGCCAAGATCCAAAAAAAGCAGCAGGGCGGCGAGGCCCAATCTCCATGATTGAAACGTCTGCGCCTTAGAATCGTTAGTACTTCTCACGGGGAAAGAAGCATCTCCCGGAACGGGGAGGGTCATTCCCTCCCCGCCTTACCTGTCTGCACGTGGTCAAAACCCGTTGAGGGGCCACCCAGCCATTGGTCCCCGGTTAGCTGGCGGATTCAGACTTGGCTAACTTGTTGTACAGCCAGGCAAAGAGCGTCGCGCAGAAGGCGCCGTCAAGGAAGCCCCAGGCAAGGCCCACGAAGGCTCCCGTTACCGAGTAGGTATAGCCGAAGTAAAAGTGGTTGAGGGTCACGATCAGGTGCCCGTCATAGCCCCACGCGAGGAGCCAAAGGGTGCATACGAAGATGCAGAGACCCCATAGAATACCCGCCGTGAATGCAAAAGCCCTTATGTCAAGTTTCATGTCAACCTCCCTTTCTAAAAAGCAAGCCGTCCATTTCGTTCTCACTCTTCCCATTATGATAGTTTCCACCCGGCATTTCCAGGTGGACATTATGATAGTCACCCTCCTCGGTGATAATTATACACCCCTCTCTGTTTTTTACCCCGAGCCTCAGCCATTGTCTACCTAACCACCTACCCTGCAGATGAACCTTATCCAGCCGCACCTGCCTGCGCGCAACGCGGTAGGCAGGCGAATCCCGGTTCAGGTGGTGGATTTAGGGCGGGTCAACACCTCGACGTTAGAAACCCAAGGCGCTAAACTGGTTTCCGTCAGGAGGTCGCCATGGCCATGGGAGCGGTGCTATTCGATTTGGACGGAACTCTTCTCAACTCCCTACGGGATATCGCCGATTCACTGAACGCCGTCCTTGCACGTATGGGTTTTGCTATTCACAACGTCGAGGCCTACCGGGACTTCGTCGGCGCCGGCATGGAGCAGCTTCTCAGCCGCGCTCTGCCTCCAGGCCATTGCGCCCCGGCTGACCTGGAAGAGTGTATTTCGGCATTCACGAAGGAGTACGCCCTCAGGTGGTGCCTGTACACCCGACCCTATCCCGGTATTCCGGAGTTGCTCAATGGTCTCGCCGAACGCTCCGTTCCTCTCGCGATCGTTTCGAACAAGCCCGCAGCCTTTACGCGCATGGCCGTTGAGCGATTTCTCTCCGGATGGACCTTTAAAGTTATCGTGGGAGCAGTCGACGGCAGGCCGAAGAAACCCGACCCGACAACTTCGCTGGAAGCAGCCGAAAAACTAGGCGTTGATCCATCGGCGTGTCTCTTCCTCGGCGATTGCGGTTCGGACATGGAAACCGCCCTCGCCGCCGGGATGGTCCCGGTGGGCGTCCTATGGGGATTCAGGGATAAAGAGGAGCTGAGTGCGGCCGGCGCCCGTTATCTGCTGAAAGTTCCCGCCGACCTGATACCCCTGCTCTTTGATTGAGCCTAATCCCGGTTACGGCAAACCCAAACATCAACGCGGCGTCGGGAATAATTCTAATGGGACCGGCAGCCATCCTCAACGGCCTCCGGGACAAACCATTCCAACGTAGAGACGCCGATAACCCCGAGTCATGCAGCGCGTTAACCTCGGTATCCTGAACCCCTGATTCCGCGATTGAAACGCCCGTGCCTTCGAATCGCGGGTGTTTCTCCCGGGAAAAGAAGCATTGCCTGGAATGGGGAGGGCCATTCCCCATAGGCGTTAAAATAAGTGAGCTGGTTAAAGGTTGATGGGGAGCGAAAGCGATTTTCTCTTACGGGGCGAATTCTTCAGGCGATCCGATTTTCCCGGACAGCGTATTAGATTCCATGGACCAGATCCAAGAACAGCCGTCCTAATGGCCCAAATAGACATCCTGAAAGGTGACCACGCACTATTGGTATATCTGGGCCTCCCGCAGTTCGTATCCCCAGGGGGAAAAAGCACCTGACGGCTCAAGGAGTTTTTGGGCCGGTGCCGCGGCAAGGAAACGGGTTAACAGCCGGCTTCTTGCCGTGGGTCCATTACGAGTGGGCAAGGTATCCAAATGGAGGATTGACTTCAACCTTTTGAAGACCAATTCAATCTGCCACCGAAATCTGTAGAGGGCCAGTGTCTGAACAGTGGATAACTCCTTCCCGGGTAACGTAGTGAAAAGCCAAATTGTTTTTTTCTTGCGTGTGCAACTAGCGATAACACGCCCTGGAATCCATGCTATCGCTTGTTCCAACTTCCATCGTTTGTGGCTTTTAGTGCGCTTTTCCGGGGGCACAGGGATGAGTATGTCTTTATCGACAGCCCCGACTTTGGGGATTTTATCTTTGTCCTTTAGAAGAGAAATCACCTGGCCCGCGGTATCGCAAATACGTACTGCATAAGGATTAAGGCGCACGACAACATGGGCGCGAGCTTTTCTAACCGCGTGAATGCCCCGCGCCGTTGCGTATACCCGGTCTCCAGGTACAATATCCCCCGCCTCTATGGGGTGCCGGGCATAACCCTCTCCACCTTTTCCGTCAGTCAATTCTACTGATTCAAAAGCTCCTGTCTCCGGGCTGATAAGAACGTGCGCTCGCCAGTCCGTTCCCTTGGAGTCAGGCCCGGTAATTACGGTGGCATCTACCGCCCTAATACGCTTTCCTTTTGGTCCACGCCCAACTTCTCGCTCTAACGTTTGCGCCAGAACCAGCTCAAGCCAAGGTTCTACTTGTCGCAACCTATAGAATAATGCCGGGCCGGTTAGTTCAGCTGGACCAGGACTGCTCGCCCAGGCCGCCACGTCCGGGGGTCAGGCTCAGCGATATCCATAAGGCGGCTTACGATAGCCCGAAAAAGGCTGGGTTTGCCTCCTTCTTTTTCCACGGCACCAGCCACTACCCGGGGTTGGAGCCCCACGACGTGGGCACCGTGGACGCACCGTTGGAAGAGGGTTCGGTTCTTACCATAGAGCCCGGCGTATACATAGCGCGCGAGGAGATAGGGATTCGAATCGAAGACGATGTCGTAATTACCGGGGACGGTGCGCGCCGGCTCTCCGACGCTCCCAGGGACCGCCGGCGGATTGAACGCGCCCTTGCCGCCGCCGGAAAGAAGATAATCGTATAGGTGAAAAATCCGCGAAAATACTAAGGGCAGGGGCGCCTTCTACTACGAAAATCAACCATCAAACCGATAGGAGGGGCATCTTGCCCCGAATGGTTGTTTCTGCAAAACCAACCATCAAACCGTAGGAGGGGCATCTTGCCCCGAATGGTTGTTTCTGCAAAATCAACCATCAAACCGATAGGAGGGGCATCTTGCCCCGAATGGTTGTTTCTGCAAAACCAACCCAAAAGGCAGGAAGAAAGGCGACGCTCATCTTGAACAGTTGATCGCGTTTTCCACAGGCAAAATGAGGTAAACTGCCA
>CAZIBS010000026.1:0-25898 GCA_964537405.1 uncultured Thermoanaerobaculia bacterium
AAGAGGCCATCAAGGGCCACGTTTTCTGCTCCTTTCTTGCCCTGAGGATGATGGTCCTTCTGCGAAACAAGGTGGCCGAAATAGGCAAAAAGGTGGAGTGGATGAGAGCCGTGCGGGAACTCGACGAAATCACTCTCACCGAGATTCGCCATAATAACAAAGGCTATCAATTGCGTTCAGACGTGCGATCGAACGCTTCGATCCTGCTCCGCGCCGCCGGGGTCAAACTACCCCCAACCCTAAGCCCGATGGGAGATACAGCAAGATCCACCAGATAGATAACGCACCCTTTTTGCATATTAAATGATACCACCCCAATGTGGTGCCACGTCTGCTTTCTATCTTCGTATCATACTGATTCTTAAGGACTTACTAAAATGAACTGTTCAAGATGAGTCAAATCGGAGAAAACCGTCGCAACTCGGGAACCTGTCAAGCCATTTAACTTTCTAACCGAAGGACGTATCGTCGCGCCATTTATTTTCTTAACCGGACGAGGATGCCATTTGTCGTTTCTTTTGGGGGATTCCCGTGAAAAGGCAAAACCCGAGAAGAGGGCTGCCCGAGGGCAGCCCTCTTCGTCATTCCCACCCCCCTCCCTTCGTCATTCCAGCGAAAGCGGGAATCCACACTGGCTCCCCGATGCCTCGGGGATGACGGCAAAGGGCGTTGGTCTCACTTCCTGAGGGGGGACAGTATGCGACTCCCTTCCTTGTACTCTTTCCAATACTTCTGCCATATCTCTTTCACTCTCTTTCCAACCATCTTCGTCTTGTCCCTCCTTGGGTAAGATTTCAGACGGCGCGATTCGGGGAATTCGTGCAACAGGCTCAATAGTGCTATAATATTTTTCTTAATAAGCGGTGGCAGGGGCGACAGCGTTCCACCACCGGGCAGCGAGCGGGGAGGACCGATGGGGTACCGTTTCTGGAGGCGGGTAAGGATCGCGCCGGAGCTTACCATAAACCTGAGCAAGTCGGGAGCGTCTCTTTCATTCGGGCCGCGAGGGGCGCACTACACACTGGGCCCAAGCGGCAAGAGGGTGACGACCGGTATCCCGGGAACCGGTCTCTTCTACACTCACAAGGCCGGCGGTGCCGGCCCCTATACGCCATCAGTCCAACCCGGGGATAAGCTGACGATCGGCTTCTTCCGGCGGCTTATAACTCCGGATGGGGAACGGGCGCTGGTCGACGGTTGCCGCGAATTGGCGCTCGGTGAAGGAGACAGAGCCTTCAATAGGTTAAAGGAGGCGCTTTACCTGGCCGACGGCGCCTACCTGGCAGGCTTTCTGGCCCTGAAGACGGGGCGGCTGAATGAAGCGGCGGATTACTTGCAAGCGGCTTCGCTGAAGTTTAACCGCCTCGGCCGTTACTTCCAAAAGTACGGCGTTTCCGCGGTGATGAGCCTGCCTATTACCGACGACGTAACCGCCCACGTCGGGCCCACGCTCCGGGGGGTACTGCTTGGACTGGTTGAGGTCTGCCAGCGCCGGGAACGATGGCAGGAGGCAATGGCTTACCTGGAGCGTCTTCGCAAGCTCGCCCCCGACGATATTGTTGTGAAGTTGTCCCTGTGCGAATTACTGCTGGAATCAAAAGGCGACAACAGGAAGCTCCTACAGCGGGTGGTGCGCCTTGCCGGAGACGTGAAGAACGAGACGCCGGTTCACACGGCTCTACTTCTTTACAAGGCCAGAGCCTTGAGGGGACTGGGTCTGGCTGAGGCCGCGAAGACCGGCATCACAATGGCCCTGCGTTACAGGAAGGGGCGTTCGGAGGAATTGATGCACGCCCTGAGGTACGAACGCGCCATGGCCTATGAAGACCTGGGCCAGAAGAAGAAGGCACGGAACGATCTCGAGAAACTTTATGGCATGGTTCCCCGCTACAAGGACGTTGCAGCCCGGCTGGGAGTATAGGAACACCCCCGTAGCCAATCGGCGGGACGCACCTGCCTTCGCTTACGCTCGGCAGGCCGGGTATAAAACAAATAGGATTCCTTACTAACCGCTCAGTGCCCGAAGAACCTGGTCGAGCATGGACCTTTTTCGTCCTCCGGACGTGAGGTAAGCCCCGGGGGCAATGATTCTCAAGCCGATAAGCACTTCCATGGCCCTCTCAATCCCGTACGCCGATTGATCCTCGCGACGTTCAAAACCCTGGAGGCCCTTGATTAAAGGGTCCGGAATCGTCATGCCCGGCACTTCGTGCTTTAGGTAGAGGGCCTGCTTCAAGCTGGAGAGGGGCAAAATTCCGGGTAGGATGAACACGGCGAGGTCCGCCACCCTATCCAAAAAGCGCTCCGCCACGGACGGGTCGAAGATCGGTTGAGTGAGGGCGAAAGTGGCGCCGGCGTCCAGCTTCGCCTTTAGCTTGTCCACCTCCCGGTCCAGGTTCTCGGGGTCGAGGTTCACCCCGACCCCGATCACGAAGTGGGTCGGTGTTCCCGTGGCGTTGTCCGAGAAATCCAATCCTCGATTCAGCGAGGCGATCACCCGGACAAGTCCTTCCGCATTAACGTCGTTGACCGACGTGGCCGCGGGAATATCCCCCAGGGATGCGGGATCCCCTCCCAAAGCCAGGATACCTTCCATGCCGAGGAGCCCCGCCCCGAGAAGCTCGGACTGGAGACCAAGGAGGTTTCTGTCCCGGCAGGTCATGTGCAGGATGGTCGAGAGCCCGGTCTCTTCCTGGATGAAATGAGCCAGCGCCAGGGGAGCAACCCTGACCCGGGCCATGGGATTGTCCGCGATGTTCACCGCGTCGGCGCCGGCGTGCTTGAGGGTGCGGGCCATCTCCACGGAGGGACCCGCATCGGGACCCTTGGGCGGATCTATTTCACAGGTCACGACGAAGCTGTTTCCGAGTTTCTGAAAAAAACCCCCGGCGGGTTGCCGCCGGGCAACTTTCGGGACGGGCGGTTCTTCCACTACCAGTCTTCCCCCGTCTACCACGTTCCTGGACAGCGGGCGACACCCCTTTACCCGTGTTGCGATAGCCCTGATGGTTTCGGGAGTGGTTCCGCAACACCCGCCGACGATGTTCACGCCGAGATCCACGAAGCGCCTGGCGTAGTCCGCCACGTAGTCCGGGTTGGACAGGTAAAGAATGGCGCCGTCCACCTCCGTGGGATAGCCGCCGTTGGGCATGACCACGAGGGGATGGTTCACGTGCTTGGCGATCTCCTCCACGAGGGGAAGGGCGTCCGCGGGTCCCAGGGAGCAGTTGAGACCGACCACGTCAGCCCCGTTTTGCGCGAGACTCCGGCACCCCTCCACGGGAGTGTCGCCGAAAAAGGTCTTCCCGTCCTGGCCGAAGGTCAGCGAGGCCAGGACGGGGATGTCGGGAGCCGTTTTCTTGCAGGCATCCAGGAAGAAAGTGGCTTCGAGCACCGACTGCTGCGTTTCGAGGAGAAAGCAATCGGGTTCGGCCTCCGCCAGGGCCAGCACCTGTTCCCGGCAGATATCCCGTGCCTCTTCCTCTTCGAAATCCCCGTACGGTTTCAACATGACCTTCAGGGGGCCCATGGAGGCGCCGATCCATACGGGCGCGCCGTGGGCGGCCCGGCGCGCGATCTCCACTCCACGGGCGTTGATCTCGGCAACCTTGCTCTCCAACTTAAAGGAACGGAGGTGGAGACGATTGGCCTTGAAGGTGTTGGTTGTGAGGATGCGCGCACCGGCGTGAACGTATTCCCGGTGCAAGGCGAAGATCGTGTCCGGATGGCTGATATTCAGCTCTTCCATGCAGCGGAACGGGGAAACCCCGCGGGAGATGAGGGCGGTCCCGACGGCGCCGTCGGCCACCACGATCGATTCGGAAAGCCACTCCATGAATGCCTTGCGTCCGGACATGCGAAACCTCCATCATTTTGAGTTCAGGGCCGCGCCGTAAGAGAACCGCCACTCCTTGACATCTTTCCCGCGCGCACCGCCTGGCGCCCTATCTCCCGGGTCGGCCAAGCCTCACACGGCGAAGTACTTGGCCCGGGGATGATGAACGACCAGGGCGGAGACCGAGGCTTCCGGGTCCATCATGAATTCCTCCGTAAGCCGGACACCGATACATTCCGGCGCGAGCAGACGAAAGAGCGTCGCCTGGCCCGCCAGGTCCGGGCAGGCGGGGTAGCCGAAACTGTACCGCTTGCCCGGGTATCTTGCCTGAAAGAGGTGGGGCATGGAGAGTTCCCCCGGCTCGTCCAGGCCCCAAGCCCGCCGAATGGTCCTATGGACCTGCTCCGCCGCGGCCTCCGCCATTTCCAGAGCCAGTGCCTGTAGTACGTGGCAGAGTAGATATTCACCGCCGTTCTTGAGTCGGTTGGCGCGATCCCGCACGCCCTCGCCGGCCGTGGCTACGAAGAGGGCCACCGAATCGCCGCCCCCAGCCGATGCCGGCCGGACGTAATCCGCGATGGAGAGCCGCTCACCGGTACGCTGGCGGGGAAAGGGGAAGCTCGCCGTCCTATGGCCGTCCACGAGAAGGTACAGGGCGTCGCCCTCCGCTTCCGCCCGGTAGAACCGGTAGATTGCCTTCGGCCGGATCCACCCTTCATCCAAAACATGGTGAACGATCTCCTCCAGTTTCAGGGCCTCGGCGTCGTCGGCTTCCCTGAGCTTCCGGAAATGACCTCGCAGCCCCAGGTGCTTGGCATAAAGCATCTGGAGATTGACGTACGAAAACACCTTCCGCGGGTCCAGGGAATCAAGACAGTGTTCCTCCTCGTCCGGTGGAGGCAAGGCGTCTTCCATGGGCACGGTTCCGGCCGGCGACCCTGACTCGCTCGCCGCGGTAAGTACGGACTTGTCCTCCGGAGATTTCGGTCCCTCCGGGGCGACGTCGGTCGGTGGGGGGGCGCCTCGGTCCGTTAGACGATTCAGGATGGCGAGGCCGTCCATGGCGCTTGTTGCATAGACCGCGTAAGCTCCGTACGCCGGACCGATCTTCGAAACCGTGAAGCGTCGGCTCAGGGCCGCGCCCCCCACCATGAGAGGCAGCGTCACCCCGGCCGACCTGAGGTCCTCGGCGGTGGATACCATCTGGTGGGCGCTTTTGACCAACAAGCCCGAGAGGCCGATGAAGTCGGGGTGGTGCTCTCGGCAGGCTCTAATGATGACTTCGGAAGGTACCTTGATGCCCAGGTTGATCACGCGGTACCCGTTGTTGGAGAGGATCATCTCCACGAGGTTCTTCCCTATGTCATGCACGTCCCCTTTTACCGTGGCCAGGAGAAGCGTTCCCTTTCCGCCCCCGCCGGGTCCCTCCATGCGGTCTTCCAGGTAGGTTACCGCGGCCTTCATGACCTCCGCGGACTGCAGAACCTCCGTAACGATGAGTTCGTTTCGGGCGAAGAGCCGGCCCACCTCGGCCATGCCTTCCATTAAGGGTCCGTTGATGATCTCGAGGGGAGAACTCCCGGCCTTCATCATGGCGTCCAAATCTTCCTGCAACCCCGTTCGCGCACCTTCCACGATATGCCGGGACAATCGCCGACCGGGGTCCTCGATCCCTGGAGTAACGGGACTCTTAACCACCCGGTCCCGGAAGCGGGCGACGAAGGCGGCCAGGGGATCTTGTCCCCGGAAGAATATCAGGTCCTCCGCCAACCGCCTCTCCTCCTCCGGTATGGAGGCATACCTTCGGATCGTCTCGGTGTTCACGATAGCGAGGTCTAACCCGGCCTTCGTGCAGTGGTGTAGAAACACGGAATTGAGCACGAACCGTCCGGCCGGTGGGAGCCCGAAACTCACATTGGAGATGCCGGCCAGGGTCTTGGAAACGGGGAACTCGGCCTTGAGGAGAGGGATCGCCGCAATGGTTTCCCGGGCGCCGTTCGAAAAGCGGGCGTCTCCACTTCCGCAGGGAAAAACAAGAGGATCGAAGATGATGTCCTCCGGCGGGAAGAGGTGTTGCCGGGTGATCAAGTCGAAAAGCCGACGACAGACGGCGAGCTTTCTCTCCCGGGTCAACGCCATGCCTACCTCGGGATCCTCATCGATGGGCTGGACCACGAGGGACGCCCCGAAGCGCCGGAGTAAGGGGATGACTTCGGCCAGACGGTCGCCTCCGTCTTCCAGGTTCACTGAGTTGACCACGGCCTTGCCCTGGAGGATGGAGAGGGCGCGTTCCACCACGGCCGGATCGGTGGTGTCGATCATGATGGGCGCCCGTGTTATTTTAACGGCCTTTTCCAGAAAAACCGTAACGTCGGATAGCTCGTCCCGATCGGTGTTCTGAAGGCAGACATCCACGACTTGGGCACCCGCCTTTACCTGCCTTCGGGCGATTTCGGCGGCTTCGTCTACCCGGCCGCCCTCTATAAGCCTCTTGAAGGACCTGCTGCCGAGGACGTTAGTCCGCTCTCCCACCAACACGGGACGGTTCTGTTCCTCCACCTCCAGGAAATCAATTCCGGAAAGAAAGGTCCGTTGGTACTCGGGAACCCGCCTCGGCTTCAAGCCCTGGCACCGTTCCGCCAGGGCCCGGATGTGGTCGGGCGTGGTCCCGCAGCAACCCCCGGCCATGTTGAGCCAACCCGCCTTGGCAAAGCGTCCCATGGCGGCGGCGAAATCTGTTGGGGACAGAGTGTATTGTCCCTCCGGCGTAGGCAGGCCGGCGTTGGGATAGGAAGCGACTCTCGTCTTTGCCAGGGCGGAGAGGCTCCTTAAGGGACTCCCGATAAGTTCCGGGCCGGTGGAACAGTTGATGCCCACGGCCAGAAGAGGCGCGTGCATCACGGAAGCGTAAAAGGCCTCGATGGTTTGCCCCGCGAGCATGGTTCCCGAGGGATCCAACGTGGCGGAAACTACAATGGGAAGCTCCCGGCCGGCCTCCTCCATGGTTTCTTGTATTCCCAGCAGCCCCGCCTTCACGTTCCGCGTATCCTGGGCCGTCTCCAGGATCAGGAGATCCGCACCACCCTTGATGAGGCCGGCCGCCTGAACCCTATAGCTCGCTTTCAGCTCGGCGAAGCTGATTCCACCGGTGACGGACAGGGAGCGTGTAGTGGGTCCCATGGAGCCCGCGGCGAAGCGCGGGGAGTCCACCGTGGACCATTGATCGCAGAGTTCGCGGGCGAGGGCTGCGGCCCTTCGGTTGATCTCGAAGGCCCGCTCCTCCAACCCATAGTCGGAAAGCACGACGGATGTGGCTCCGAATGTGTCGGTTTCCACGATATGTGCGCCGGCCTCAAGAAAGGATTGGTGGATGGATCGAACCAGGTCGGGACGGGATAGGACGAGGACTTCGTTGCATCCTTCGAAAGAAGAACCCCCGAAGTCCTCTACGGAAGGGCTGTGGGCCTGGACCATGGTCCCCATGGCGCCATCCATTATTACGATCTCATCGGAAAGCAGGGCGATGAGCGCCTCGGTCCTGTCAGCCAACGGAACCTCCTTACGTCGTCAGCATACTACATCGTGGCAAACGGAATAAACAGCGGAGGAACACCCTAATTCCGCGATGGGTGTGAAAGAAGTGCCCCGGCGGGGTATCGGAAGCGGAATCGAAGGGGTTGGTTGAGGTTACGAGCAGTTAGAGCGGCATGGGAACGACGAACCCGCTTTCCCGTCATCCCCGAGACATCGGGGATCCAGTGTGGATTCCCGCTTTCGCGGGAATGACGAAGAGGGGTGTGTGAATGACGAACAATTGGTCCGGAGAAAGGGGCCAACGTTTCTTTCGTGATGGCCAACTTGAGCAGTTCGGGCACCATCTTTTCTCCTCATCTTTGGTGACGGTTCAGTAACCCTCACACCTCCATTATAACACTGTATAATATAACTATCAACCATGATTAAAACCTTTTTGATGGTGAATCCGGGGCAACCGACGTTTTTGGCGGGCTCTTTTCCGCGGGGTGGACATATCCGAAAAAAGGCGCTATAGTAGATATACTCGGTGGCTCTCTCCTAAAAGACTCTGCCGAGCACCCGGGACGGTCCGGAATACCCCCCCATTCCGGCCGTCCTTTTTTTGTTCGGAGCCAGCCGGGACGCTGTTTCTTTTTTCAAGCCAAGGGCCAACCAAAGAGAGCGGCGGCATTTGCCGTCGTGGTTTCGGCCATTTCTTCCCTGTCGATTCCCAGGAAATCGGCGATGTAGCGGCCGACAACGGCGACGTGAAAGGGTTCGCACCGTTTTCCCCGGTAAGGAACCGGGGCAAGGTATGGGGCGTCCGTTTCCACCAGTACGCGGTTGATTGGCGTCAAGGCCGCCGCTTCCCTGACGGATGGCGCATTGGGAAAGGTGGCTATGCCGGAAAAGGAGAGGTGGCAACCGAGAGCCAGGAATGCCTCCGCCTCGCGCGGACCGTAGGTGAAGCAGTGGATGACGCCCTTCAAAGCCGGACCGATGGAGGCAAGGACGGCCAAGGTTTCTTCAAAGGCCTCCCTGGAGTGCACGATTACCGGTAGGTCGTGCTCGACCGCCAGGGAGCACTGTTCCTCGAAGGCGCGCAGTTGTTCCTTCCTGGGTGAAAGGTCGTAGTGGTAATCCAGTCCGATCTCTCCTACGGCGATCGCACCTTCGGTCTTAAGAGTTCTCTCAAGGGTCGCGCACAACTTCCTGTTCCATTTGGAAGCCTCGTGGGGGTGCAGCCCGGCGGTGCATGCAAAACCGAACGCCGCCGACAATGCACCGCAAGCCGACCAGTCCGCTGCATTGGTTCCGACAATTACCATGCGGAAGACGCCTTCGGCTCCGGCTCTCTCAACGACGGCTTTACGGTCGCCCTCAAACTCCTCCATGGCGAGGTGGTTGTGGGAATCGGTCCACCTTTCGCGGGAGTTGCATTTCTCTTGCATTTTTACGGTTTCTCCAATAGGAGCGATAGCGCCTTGAAGACCTCATCGGCCGCCAGCGCTCCCATGCAACGGTCGTGCGGGCAATCCTCTCCCCGGCATGGTCGGTCTATGCGCCCCTTTGCTACAATTCGGAGCCTGTTGCCGAAGGGACGATTTACAACGGGGTCCGTCATTCCGAAGAGAGCCACCACCGGTATTCCCATGAGGGCCGCCAGGTGGGTGGGCCCCGTGTCGGCGCCCACGAAGGCCCGGGCCCCGGAGATGGCTTCCAGAAGGGAAGGGAGCTTCCACACCGGCGCCGGGTGCAGATAGGCCTCTTTCCTCAAGGATGTTGCCGATTCGCTCTCCTCCGGCCCCCAGGCGACTACCGTTGGCAATCCAAGCCTCGCCCAGGCCATTCGGGCCAGTTCGGCGAAACGGAAAAGAGGCCACCTCTTGGCCGCCTGCGCCTTGCTGGCGCCTATGAAGGCAAATATGTACTCTCCCGTTTTCAATCCCTCTTCTTCCAGGAAAGCGGAGACGTGGTCCCGGGCGTCAAGGGGGATTCGTGGATGGAAGTAGGCCGGAGAGGGGGGCGGGAAGCCCGACGCGATAAGCGCTCCCGCGTAGCGTTCGTAGCGCGAGATTTTCGTCGAAGGCGCCGGATTGAGCGTCTTTTCATAGAAAAGATGGCAAAATTCCCTTCCGAAGCCGGGGCCGTAGCCGGCCGTCTCTTTCGCTCCGCACAGGGACAGAACCAATGCCGAACGAAGTATCCCGTGCAGGTCGAGGGCCAGGTCGTAGTGTTCCTTCCTCAATCTCTCGATATAGCCCGTAAAGGCTTTGACCCAACCCGCCGGATGGCGGATCGGCGATCCAACCGATCTGCGGGGGTAGGGAATAACCCTGTCGGCTATCGGAAAGAGTTCCGCCAGGAGAAGGAAGCGATCTTCGACGGTCAGGTCCACCCGTGAAAGCCCCGAGGCCTTCAGTGCGCGCAACGCCGGGAGCAGCCTTGCGATGTCCCCCAGGGACGACAACCTTATAACCAGCACCGACTCCGGTCGCGAGCCCACCATCGGTAGAGGATAACACACGACTCCCCGGCCGGTCGCTTCTTGATCGTTATCCATCACAAAGCAGTCCAATTCCGCGACGGTCGTTTCTGCGACACCTATTCCGTGGCAGGCCCCAGCGATTCGAAGGCGCGGGCGTTTCAATCGCGGAAATTGGGGAGCCGGCGCTCCTTGACACCCTCCGCTTCATGGCCCAATAATTACAATCGGAGGCGGATATGGTTCTGAGAAACCGAACGTTGAGGCGTGGAGACCTGCTTGCCATTCTCGGTGAAATCTATAGAAAGCAGGAGACCGGAACACTGGTCATGCAGCAGGGAACAACCAGCAAGTTTCTCTACGCGCAGGAGGGCCAGTTTATCTTTGCGGCCTCTAACGCGGTAGAGGATAAGTTTACCGAGATCCTGATAGAAAAGGGGAAGCTCACCAGGGAACAACTCGTCATCGCCCAGGAAAAAAAGGACGGAAGGACCATCGGGCGCACCCTCGTAGAAATGGGTTTCCTGACCTCCGGCGATCTTTTGGACGCGCTCCTGGACCAGATGAAGAGAATCGCCTCGTCCGTAGCCGCATGGGAATCGGGACGTTCGGTTTTCAAGACCGGCATTCTGCCGAAGAACGTGGCCAAGCTGCCCATCTCCACGCCACGATTTATCCTTGACACGGCCCTCGGCGTAGACGCCAGAGAGTGGACGGCGTCGGCTCTCGGCGGTCTCGAAGCGCCCATCGTCATGTCCAGGGCCGAAAGGGAAGCCGTCACGGCCCTTCCTCTGGCGCCCGAGGAAATACGGGTGGTGGAATCAATCGATAACAAGCGCAACAGCCGTCAGCTTTGCGTAATCGCGAAGGTAGAGACCTTCGACGGTGCGCGCCTTCTCATTGGCCTGAGTACGCTTGGACTATGCAGGGTGCAGCAAACCTTTACCCCCGTGCCCGCCAGGCACCACGGCACTTACAAGAAAAAAATAGACGTGGACTTTCTTAAACCCGGCGCCAAGGTAAAAGCCAGGAAACCCATTGACGAACAAGAAGAAGAGGAGAAAGAGCCGGGGACTCCGGTTACGGTGGAAGAGAAAAAAACCGCTTCCCCCATCGAAGAGCAGGCGCCGCCTTCCGCCCCGAAGCAGAACATTCCGGCCCGGCAGGAGGAACGGAAAGCCCCGGTTCTACCGGTCTTGCCATCCTATGACGCGCCCGGCGCCGGTGCGACGCCGGTCAAGCCCCCGCAGGGCTCCCCCACGGAGGTGAAGAAAGACAAGACCGGCCGGGCCGTCACGAGAACGCTTTTTATCGCCGTTGCAATCGTTGTGTTGGCAGCCGTTGCAATAAGCGTGGTCTGGCTTTTCTATTTCAGGGAAACAGGGAAGAATGGGGGCGCCGCAGCAACAGTGCGGAAGCAGGGGGCCGTCTCGGTTCGCCACGGCATCGCGCCGGTGACTCCGGCGCACCCGTCCCCCGGAGCTTCCACGGCGGCTACGCCCAAGCCCCCTGAAGCGGCTCCCGTGCGGGTTGCGCCGGTCAACCACGTCCTGCACATTCCCCTCCCATCGGCGACTGCCGCTTCGAGACCGTCGGCCCCGCCAAAAAGGGCTGCGATGGCGGACGCCAGGAGACTGCTCGCCGCCGGGAAGTACCACGAAGCCGCCGTGGTCTTCAACCGAGCGCTGAAATCCCACCATAAGCGTTTCACCGTAGAGATCGAGATCGCCTGTCAGCGTGATACCATTAAAAAGGCAATGGGCGCTCCCGGTTCCTCTTCGGCCTTGATCATCCTTCCTTACAGTTTCAGGAACCGTTCCTGTTTTCGTCTCCTCTGGGGGCTTTATTCCAACCGTCCATCGGCCGAGAAAGCCCTCTCGACAATGCCCGCCTTCTTCCATGATGCCAATGCCAAAGTGGTCAGCCGGAAGAGGATTCGCCAGAACTGATCCCCCACTCCCGCGACGGTTGATGCGACAGGCATTGAAGCGGATAAAGCCTCGGAAGAGACGATGAATTGGCATCACCGGCGGGGAAAACATAGCGAGAAAGGAATCGAAGATCGATTTCGCAATGGAGTGTATACCCTGCGGTCAATCTGAAGCGAACGTCCTATTCTTCGCCATTGGCATTTCGGCCTACAACCTGTACAAGCTCTTTGTGCGTATGGTTCTTCCTGAATCCTGGCGGCCACGGTGGGCCACCCACATCATATTGTCTACGAAAACCAATCACACCACGATTCGACAGGGTAACGACCCTACCCTCCCGTCCATTTAAAGGCTCTTTCCGCCTTCGTCCAAAGCGTGGGTCTGCCGGTATTCGCGTTCCAGCTCTTCAATACGGAAGAGGTCCAGTTTTGACTGTTTTTGGAACTCCTCACGCAGCGAAGTATTATCTCCTTCCATAACCTTGGGGAGGACGTTGTTGACGTACTCGCTCTCCGCTTTAACGGTTTCCAGCGCAACGTGGAAGGCGCCTTCGGGAATCTTGCCCGCCCACTTGCCGCGCTTTTTCAGCTCTCCTTCCACTTCTCGTTGCAATAGTCGAACGTGAACCGGGTTGGAAAGGTTGAAGTAGAACTGCTTCAGGTGGGCTTTGATTCCTTCGTACAACCGCGTTTCCGCGGTTTCTCTCGTTGCAAGCATCTTGATATCACTGACTATCTGCGCCAGCGTCTTTTCGCCCTCTTCGATCTCGTTGAGGCCTTCGGCCAGCGCCGTTACCTTCCTTCGCCCCATCTTCAAAACGTAGTTGTTGTCCAGGATGGGGCCTATGACCAGCCGCTTGAAGAGCCCACCCTCCACTTGGTCGAGGGCCCGCTTGTTGCCCAGGACGGAGCGAACCTTGCTTTCATCTATAGTGGAATGCTCCATGAAGGCGAGTTGGGTGACAAGGGCCTCGGCGTTGTCCAACCTGTCAAAGTAGGTTATCACCTCCGAGAAGATCTCAAAGGCCTCCATGGTTCCACCTTCGGCCGCGCGTTCGTCCAGCATCCGCCCGGCGTCGAGAAGAATTTGTTCAAAACCGTTGTCCCTTTTTTCCCGTGCCATGCATTTATACTTTAAAAGTACGGCTATTTCCGGCTTTCCCACCACCTCGGATGGTGGCTTGCTCGAAAGGAAAAGGCCCTCGAAGAGTTCTCGCGTGGCTTTAAGATAGTCGGGCTGCACGGCTTCCTCCCGGGCGGCTGACTTCGCGTAGGGAATCAGGCCGTCAAGAGTATCAAACAGTGTCGGCGGCAGGCCGTGGCGCATGGCGAGGGTCCTAAGAGAATTAAGGCGGGCCAGCGCCGAAGTCGTCCCCTCTTTTCCCGTCATCAAAGAGAGCAGGACGTCTTTGTACTCATCCACGACCAAGCGGCTGTCCTCGGCCTTGTAGAGGATATCCACGGCAATCCGTTCACGCTGGTACTGTTGTACTCCGACCTCTTCGGCGAGTTGTGCCACAAAACGCTCCTGCTTATCACCCCAACCACCGCCCTTCTTGTGGTAGCCCCGCAGAAACTGGTAAAAGCTCCGGTGTGGGCGATGAACAAGACGCAGAAGAAGCAGGGTAGCCTCCGGTTCCGCCAGTTCCCTCAATATCTCCTCCCTCAGGGCGCTGTCATCCCCGCTTCCCGGATGCTCGCTCCTCTTCAGGACTCTGCCCAGCGTCTTCAGGAGAACCTCCTGGGTCCTGCGGGCCGAGTAGGGCCAGGGAACCTGTATGAGGAAGAAGGAGTTGGAAAGGGCGTTGCCGTCGAGGAAGAGGTTTTCGTAGGACCGCGAGCCGGAAACCTTGGAGGTGAAGGTGAGCCCTTCTTCGTTCATAAAGGTCCCGAAGAAGACGAGCCGGTTCTTGACCAGCTTATGACCCAAGTCCTGTAGGGGCATCGGCGAACCGAACATGTACTCCGATACCGCGCCTCCCGTGCCGGAGAAGGTCAGGCCCAGCTCATCGAGGTTAAAGTACATCCCCGCCAGGAAGAATGAAACCTCCATCCCGTCCCGATTCTCCTTAACCTCGTAGAAGGGAGCGGTAATCAACTTCTCGCCCGCAAGGGTCGCGTAGTAGTCGATTGAGTCCGTAATAGAACCGTGAACCCTGATGTCTTTCAGCATCTCCCGTTCCTCGGTTTTCTATCTTACCAGACGGGGCTCTTTATTGTGAGTTCCGGGTGAGTTCCTGGGATACATGACCTGTCCCCTTTCATCCTCCGCCCGCCAGCCTGCCTTGTCAACACTCTTTAGAAATGTCCTCTTTTCTAAATAGCAGCAGGGGCTGTGGTAGGTGTGGGAAACGGCAAAGCTCTCTTGGACGGGCTGGGAGAGCTGAAGGTGAAACGGAGCGCAATACGTGAAAAGCTCAGGAAAGCCTCCTCCAAACCAGCATCCCTGGAATATCCCAAGCCCGTCAACCTGGAGGAAGCAAAGCGTTTGTTTGATCCCGGAACGCTGTTCCCGTCGTTCAGTGTGGGGGAGGAAAAGACGGAACTCTTTGCCCTGCTCGGTGGAGAACTCAAGGTTTTTGACATCCACGTGAAGCGGAAAGACCTGGAGAAAGCAATTCGTGGATACCGCCTTCTTGACCCATCCCGCGATGCCTTCAAGGGGCATTGACAGGGCCAGCCGCACGCTCTACAGCGAGATTTCAGGCCCTGCGGCAAAGCTCATCAAGAGAGCCAACCGTCTCCTGGTCTGCCCCGACGGCCCTTTGCACTATCTCCCCTTTGGCGCCCTCGTAAACGGTAAAGGGCGCTACGTGATAGAAGACAAAGCGATCTCAACCGTCACTTCGGCGACGGTGCTAAAGGAACTCCGGAGAGAGAAGCAGGCGGAGCGAACCATCCCCATGATCGTGGCCTTCGGCGATCCGGTCTACCCGAAGGCGCGGGGAGCAAGGGTCGACGCCGTCGCACGATCAGCGATACGTCTGAACGCCCTGACTCCCCTGCCGGCAACGAGAAAGGAGGTGGAGACGATAGGGGCTCTCTATCCGAAGCCGGCCTCAATCTACCTGGGAAAGGCGGCGACGGAGGCGAGGGTGAAGAACCTCCCGGCAGGCGTCGCGTATCTTCATTTCGCCTGCCATGGAATCATAGACGAGCGGTTTTCCCTGGACTCCGGCCTGGTGGGCCTTCCGCGATTATCCGTATCAACCGTCGCGGAATTTTGGGGAGACACATCCCTTGCGGCGCGGGTTGAGTGTTGGTATTCTTATCGCCGGGCGCAAGGTTCATTAGCAGCCCGTTAGTGCTGGGGAGTAGCCAAGTGGTAAGGCACCGGTCTTTGGAACCGGCCACCGGTGGTTCGAATCCACCCTCCCCAGCCAAACCACGGTGAAGTTGTTACAAGTGAGGACGGTAAAAGAATGGACGAAAAAACGGTTGTTTTCTCGGGACGGAGCAATAGACCCCTTGCCGCCAAGATAGCGACTTACCTTGGGATCTCGCTGGGAAACATCAAGCTGATGAACTTCTCCGACGGCGAGAATTACTGCCAGATTCTCGAAAATGTAAGGGGCAGGGACGCCTTCGTTATCCAGCCTACCTGCAACCCGGTGAATGACAACCTCATGGAACTTCTTATTATCATGGACGCGCTCAAGCGTTCCTCCGCCCGGCGTGTAAACGCGGTGATTCCCTACTACGGCTATGCGCGTCAGGATAGAAAGGACAAGCCCAGGGTCCCTATTACATCAAGGCTGGTGGCCGACCTGCTGGAAGCGGTTGGAATCGCCAGGATAATCTGCGTCGACCTGCACGCGGCCCAGATACAGGGCTTTTTCAGCGTTCCGGTAGATCACCTCTTCGCCGCGCCGGTACTCGTAGAGCACCTCCTGGCGTTGAGCTTGCCCAACCTCTCCGTCGTTTCGCCCGATGCCGGAGGAGTTGAAAGGGCCAGAGCCTACGCAAAGCGCCTCAATGCCAAGCTTGCCATCGTTGACAAGCGTAGGGAGGTCGCGAACGTGGCCGAGGTAATGAACGTCATTGGAGACGTAAGGGGCCGCAACTGCGTCATCGTGGATGACATCATCGACACCGCCGGGACGCTGTGCGAAGCGGTGAAAGCCCTGCTTTCCAAGGGTGCCGATTCGGTCTACGCGGCCTGTTCCCATCCGGTTCTTTCGGGGCCGGCGGTGGATCGCATCAGCGCATCGAAGATCGTAAAGGTAATCGTTACCGACACTATCCCCATCGGTGACAAATGCGAGAGGTGTCCAAAGATAGAGGTGCTCTCCATAGCATCCCTTCTCGGCGAAGCGATCCAACGCATCCACAACGAAACTTCCGTTTCCTCGCTCTTCGTCTAGTTTAGGTTGGCGGCTAAATCCAGGAAGAAGCATCTAAAAAGTCACTCCCCTTTTGCTTCTTCGATGATTCTACAGGCATTCCTTAGAAGCCCTTCGTAGCGCGCGCGTCTGAGGGCGGTGGTGCGCGTGAGTTCGTCCCAGGCCTCTCTTCCCAGTCCCGTGATGGCTTCAGGGAACGGTGCGAAGAGACCATCCCTGGGTTGGAATTCCCCTTCGCCCGAAAGGGGCGACTTTTTGTTGTAGGGGCAGGCCTCCTGGCACCCGTCGCAGCCGAAGAGATGTCCCACCAACAAAGGCGTCGATTCAGAAAAAGCCCTCCTATGCTCGATGGTCCAGTAGGAGAGGCAACGGCGGGAGTCCACGATTCGCGGCTCAACTATGGCTTCGGTCGGGCAGGCTTTAAGGCAAAGCGTGCAGCCGCCGCAACCACCTTTTGCCGAGCCGGCGTTGTCGAGGGCAAGGTCGGTTATCACCTCTCCCAGGAATAGGTAGGAGCCGAATTCCCGGTTGATGAGCATTCCATTCTTCCCGATAAATCCGAGTCCCGCTCTAACAGCCAGCGCCCTTTCCCGGACCGGCGCCGTATCGACGCACACCCTCGCCTTGTAACCGGCCGATTCAAGAAGTGCCGCCGCCTTGGCCAACCTGCCCTTGAGAACCTTGTGGTAATCCCTGCCCCACGCGTAGCGCGAAACCCACCCCCTTCCCCTTTCTATCCACTCCTCGGAAGACTCCCGCGAAGTGTTGTAGGGCAGCGCTACGACGAAGGCGCCCTTGGCCCATGGAAGGAAGGTGCGAAGCTCCAACCTCTGAGCCACGGTGCGGGCCATGTAGTCCATATCGGCGTGAAGACCATCCATAAGCCAACAGCCGAGCATCTCCGTGGCGGCGGCATCCGCGTGGGAGGAGCAGCTTCCCACCAGAGGAAAACCCTGTTCGCGGAGGAGCGCGAGAACGCTATCCCTTAGTTTTTTCCCTTGCACGGGTATTGTGTTGCCGGTCTGTATGGTACTACTCTCCGAAGTGCCCCCATGACCCGCTGTATGGCCCACACGTAGCCACGATGAGGTAATAGTAGACGGGGTTGGCGGTCGCCGTCGCGTCGGTATAAGTTGTCCCGGAGGTTGCCCCAACAGCCGTGAAGTTCAGTGCCGCGCTGGGATCGGTGGCGCGGTAAACCGAATATCCGCCAACATCGCCATCGACGCCGGCGGCCGGCCAGGAAAGGGCGATATCGCTGCCGGACTTGACCGCCGTCACACCTTGGGAAACCTTGGGCGGAATGGCCAGGCAACCCATGTCGTAGAAAGCGTTATAGGTGGTCACGGGGCAATTCGTCCCCGAAGCGTCGCAAAAATCTGTAGCAACCGTCAGGCCGGGGCTCGTGCTTCCGCTGGACCATGAGTTAAACGAGAAATAGCGGTTGTTATAGACGGTGTCCTTCGCCGCCGTCACGGTCATCTTATAGCCCGAAACCCAGGGGAATGTCCAGGGGCCTATGTAGCTTTGCCCGTCGTAGGCATAGATTATCGGGGCGTCAATATGGCCGGTTGTCGAAACCGTGTCGGCGAGCGTATCGAATGTGTAGTTGTCCCCAAGGGTCGTGAAGTAGGGGTCCAGATTCGTGCCGGCGTTCGGGTGATACACCATCTTGTGGAAACCGACACCAGGATAGCCGTCCCAATAGTCCACCGCGGTAATGGTTCTCGGGGCGGGGTAGACGAGGCCGTCTCCGTCGCTGGCCGTGGCGGAATAGGTGAAATAGTACCACGCCCCCGAGGCAAATCCGGTGCAGCTTTCGTCCGAGGCGTCGGTGAGGATCATCTGAACCTCGCCGTAAGTATTGAGAGATGACTGGTCCCTGGTGTAGTAGGCCATCCAAATGTAAGGGTGGTAGGCGACTCCGTTCTGTGGAATAGTGGTTGAACCCTGAACCCAGCCCATGCCGTCCACGACGAGCGAGGGGAATCGCTGGTCGGACTTTGAATCGTAAAAATAGGCTTTCTGCCAGTCCAGCGTCAGGTTGCTCGGGCTGCACGTGATCGTTCCGCAGCCGGTTCCACCGTTGCACATGTTCCAGGCCAGGAACACCTGGTAGCGCTGGGGGTCTCCCGTGTTCGGTTCATCCGCCGGCGCCAGGCGTCCGGCGGCGACAACCACCCGCGAGCCGGTTATCGTGGCGCTTCCTCCGTGGCTGGCGGCCACCGTGGGTGGGCCGTATGCCGCCGAGGCGCCCCAAACCGTCCAGTCATCAAGCACGGTGAGTTTTGTGGCGGCCGCGAGACCATCGGGGTAAGACGTCGAACCCGGGTGCGCGGCTCTAGCGTAGTCTACCACATGGCTGACGGCGGTTGCCGCCGTTGTCACATTTACCGCCGTGTCGTCGATAAAAAAGCTAGTCACGTCAGTGCTGTCGTTAGTCGAGTAAAAGCGCAGGCGAATCGTTTGTCCCTTGTAGGCCGCAAGATTGTACCGGACCACCGTATAGCTTCCATAGTTCGCAACGTCGGCGTTGCTGAAAGTGCCAAGCGTCGTAAGAGCATTGTTCGACGTATTGTAAATCTGGACGTGAAGGTAATCATAAGGCGTAGTCGGTGAGTCGCTGCTTGTGATCTGCAGGTAGAAAACGAGCCCCGCCGTCATGGCGTCCGCCGGAATAGTAACATCTTGATAGATGTAGTCGGTGTAGCTGACGAATCCCCCCAGCCACGCGTCACAGGAACCCGTTCTCGAATAGTTTCCGGAGCAGTTGATGTCGCCCGAAGAGTTTACCGTCCAGCTTCCGTCGTTTCCCAATTCAAAACCAGGGTTCAGGAGGAGTTGCGAATAGTCGTACACGTCATCGTTGTAGGCAAGGTGCACGTACTGGGTAAAAGTAGTTCCCCCCGAAGCGCCGCAAAAAAGAGCGGGGTTGGTTTCCGTATCGGCGGTATTCGCCACGGGTACGGCCACCGACCAGTCCGCGGCGGCACCGGCGCCGGTGGATTGCGAAGCCCATATATCATAGTCTTTTGTCCCTGCCACGTACTCCGTTTCATACGCAACGACCCGGTAGGAGGCCTGACCGGTGATGTAATCCGAGGCGATGACGGGGTTCCGCTCCATTAGCGTCGTCGTGGCGATGCCAACATCCTGAGAATTGGCGGGGGCTCCCCCGATGGTGTTGTTTTCGCTGTAGACGTAGACGTCGTGGTCGGTAGAGGAATAGGCGTACTCATAGGCGATGAAGAGGCGGTTGGGCACTACAGTGGTGTCCACCGCCAGCTTGGGATCCAGAAGGTCGTGAGAAGCCGTCGCGCTGGGATCGTACAAGAGACCGTAAAGGAACCACGTAGCGCCGCCGTCGCCGGAGACCATTATGGCCAGGCAAGAAGATGCGTTAGGATGGTCGGTGACGCTCGTTGTGTCCGTCCAGGTGAAAGCGTGAACCTCCCAAACCCAGCTCGCGCCGTTTTGGGCGCCGCCAATTTGAATGTCCGACGAGGTTTCATCGTAGCTTTGCCAATCGTTCAGAATTGTCGGGTAGCTGCCTTTGGCCTTCTCGTCGTAAATCCTCTGGTCGAGAATCCAACCCGTGTTGACTTTGGTGGTGACGGCCTGCGGGCCGGGCAACGCTTCTTCAGTAGGCGCAAGCGATTTTTCTTCGGCCGCCGTGAGCGAGACCGCACCCGGCTTAAACCCCAAAAACGCTGTGTGGTGCTCACCCTTGAGGGCGACACCTTCCAGATTCTCAAGTTTCGTCTCAAGCGCTTCCAGCGCTGCCGTGTCATCCGGGGAGACGCCTCCCAGCTTGTAGGAGTAAAGCCTTCCCTGGAACTCCTGCAACAAACCAAGCGCTTCGTTGAAAGCAGCGGGGCCTTTGACGCGCGCCGGGGTCATTGCTTGAATGCGTCTCACCAGCAGCTCGGCCCTTCCAACATCGAACGGCTTTGGCGCGTTAGAATCGACCGTGCCGCCGGCGGCTACATCCCTCAAAAGCTTTGGCGCCTTTGCCGCCTTTGCCGCCTCCATAGCCAAGGCGGCAGTGGCGTGACCAGGGTTCCTTCGCCTTAAAACCGGACCTTCGGCTAATGCGGCTTGTGCCACAAGCAAAACACAAACAAGGAAGACCGACGCTAAGATCTCTTTTTTACATGGGCCGCCGATCAGGCCATTTGCATCCATTGCCGGGAACCTCCTTAAACTATCAACTTCCTTAAGCTTCAAGAAAAAGGGGGCGCGTGAAGCGCCCCCTCCAAAGTCACGCCTTGATGCAGCTCTAGTTCGCCATGAGCGAAACGTTGTCAACAAAGAAGTTGGTGGCCAAGCTTGCATCGTTAGTGCCATAGAACTTGATCTTCACCGTCTGCCCCTTGTAGCCGAGCAGGTTGAAACTCTTATGGGCATAACTGGCCGAAGCATTTAGATTGCTGTAGGTGGCAATAGTGTGACTGGTTCCGCTGCCGTCAATCAGGCTCACCTTGAGCTTGTCGTAGGCCGAGCTGGTTGTGGTTTCGTTGGTGGTAATCTTCAGGTAGAAGCTCAGCGTAGCCGTGGTCGCGGCAGCAGGAATGGTGACGGTCTGCTGAACGGTGTCGGTTTCGGTACTGTTGTACCCGTTGAGCCAGGCGCACCAACTGCCGGCGTAAGCGTTGGTGGTACTGCTAATTGGATTGTTGCTTCCCGTTGACGTCCAGTTCCATCCATAGGCGACACCGGAGGTTGCCGCCTGAACGCCGTTGTCCCCGCTTTCAAAGTCGCCGTCCTGAATATGCTCTGTTACTCCACCGCCCGAGGCCGTAGCGGTGAAGTTCTTACCGGTCCGATTCGCGCCGCTGATGGTGACGCTCGTACTTGCGGGCGTAAAGCCATAGCCGGACATACTGGGTGTTACCGTATAGGTTCCGTCGGCCAATCCGCTGATGGTGTACGCGCCGTTGGAGGTCGTCGTGGCCGATTCGGAGCCCGCCGTCACCGTTACACCGGTAAGACCGCCGCCGCCGGAGGTAATCGTTCCGGAGATGCTGTAGGTCGTCCCCCCGCTTCCACCCGTTACGGTAGCCTTGATGGTGTAATTGATTGAGCCGATCGCGTAGTTGGTGACGCCGATGGACCACGTGCCCGCCGCCGGGTTCGAGTGCGAGAGCGACTCGCTGGTCGTCCCACTGTTCCAGGAACGGCCGGTATAGGTGGAGGTTGTCGGATGCGTACCGGTACTGCTGTCATACAGGTCCGCGTCGCCCGTCAGATTGGTAAGCGTGACCGACAGGTTCGTCGCTCCGGTAGGAACGTCGATGGTGTAGTAGTTCCACGACGCGTTCGCTGAGGAGCCGCTGATGGTGCCGTTCAGTCCCACGCCGCTTGTCAGGGCAGTGTCGCCGCCGGAGGCCGTTGCAGTGAAGCCTTTGCCCGTCTGGCTCGCGCCGCTGATCGTCACCGAATGGTAGGAGGGACTGAAGGTGTAGCCGCTCTTGGAGGGCGTCACCCTGTAGGAGCCGTCGGCGAGACCCGAGAAGGTGTAGTTGCCGGATGAGTTGGTGGTCGTTGTGGCCGAGGCGTCGCTGGAAAGGGTCATCGTCACGCCGCTGGCCGTGTCGCCGGAAACCGTTCCGGAGATGCTGTAGGTTGTTCCCCCGCCTCCACCCGTTACGGTAGCCGTGATGGTGTAGTTGATGGAGCCCGTTGCGTAGTTGGTAACGCCGATGGACCACGTGCCCGCCGCCGGGTTCGAGTGTGAGAGCGATTCGCTGGTCGTCCCGCTGTTCCAGGAACGGCCTGTGTAAGTGGAGGTTGTCGGATGCGTGCCGGTGCTGCTGTCATAAAGGTCCACGTCGTCCGTCAGGTTGGTAAGCGTGATCGACAGGTTCGTCGCGCCGCTTGGGACGGCGATCGTGTAGTAGTCCCACGATGCATTCGCGGAGGAGCCGCTGATGGTGCCGTTCAGTCCCACGCCGTTTGTCAGGGCAATGTCACCGCCGGAGGCCGTTGCCGTGAAGTTCTTGCCCGTCTGGTTCGCGCCGCTGATGGTGACGCTTATGCTCGCGGGCGTGAAGGTGTACCCGCTCTTGCTCGGAATCACCGTGTAGGAACCGTCGGGGACGCCGCTGAAGGTGTAGTTGCCCGATGCGTCGGTCGTGGCGTTCCCACTTGCAGCGCCCGAAAGGCTCATCGCCACGCCGCTCGCCGTGGCACCTGAAACCGTTCCGGAAATGCTGTAGGTCGTCCCCCCACTTCCACCCGTTACGGTAGCCTTGACGGTGTAGTTGATGGAGCCGGTCGCGTAGTTGGTGACGCCGATGGACCACGTGCCCGCCGCCGGGTTCGACTGCGAGAGCGACTCGCTGGTCGTCCCGCTGTTCCAGGAACGGCCGGTATAGGTGGAGGTTGTCGGATGCGTGCCGGTGCTGCTGTCATACAGGTCCGCGTCGTTCGTCAGGTTCGTAAGCGTGACCGTCAGGTTCGTAGCTCCGGAGGGAACGTTTATGGTGTAGTAGTTCCACGATGCGTTTGCGGAGGAGCCGCTGATGGTGCCGTTCAGTCCCGCGCCGCTTGTTAAGGCAACGTCGCCGCTGGAGGCCGTTGCCGTGAAGTTTTTACCGCTGACGTTTGCACCATTAACCGTGACCGAGAGGCTCGTGGGACTGAAGCTGTAACCGCTCTTGCTCGGTGTCACCGCGTAAGAGCCGTCGGCCAAACCGGCGATCGTATAGGCGCCGGCGCTGTTGGTGGTGGCCGTAGCGGAGCCTGCCGCCACCGCCACGCCCGAAAGACCCGAGCCGCTCAATGTGATCGTTCCCGAGATGCTATAGGTGGAGCCCGAGCTTGCTGACCAGTTGTTCACGAGGGCGTCCACATCCGGAGTGCCGAGCCCCGTGACCTCGTCCCACCCCGTGGCGGCGGTAAAGCCGGTGAGACCGGGGACGTCGTTATTGCCGGAGGTGATGTCATGGAAAACGGCGGGGCCGCTTCCGCCGTACTGAGCGTTGCCGAGCGTGTAGAGTTTGACGTTGGCGTTGCCTTGCCGGCCGTACTTCTCCACCACAAGAGCCATGACCCCTGCGAAGGATGGCGAGGCTGCCGATGTGCCGCCCGTGGTTGCCATGGCTCCCTGCGTGTACACGAGCATACCGTAATTTCCCCAGAACATGTCCGACCCGTCCAGGCAAACGTCGGGCATGTATCGGTGGCTGGCGCTGGGCACGCCGGGCGCCACCTGCCAGGAGGGCTTGGCGTAGGTACTGGATGCGCCGCTGCTGGTGGACCAAAGACCCGAGCCGCCACTCACCGTGCCGCTCTCGTTCCACGGAGTCTCGGGAATGTAGCTGGTCGCCGCGCCGGAGGCGTTCCAGTAACTGCCGGATGTGCTCAGCTCGGTGGCGCCGACCGCGATGTTGTAAGGCGTGGAAGCGAGCCCATTGACGCCGGACTCTCCCGAACCGCTGGAGGCGTTGCCTCCGGCGCACCCGGCGGGACCGCTGTCACCGGTGGAAACGCACGAGGTGATGCCCTGCGAAGCCGCTTGGGACCAAAGGTTGTTGTAGAAAGTGTTCTCGGTGGAACTCATCGCGGATTCGCACTGGCCAAAGCTGGTGCTCATGACATCCGCAAGGTTGTTGTTGACGATGTACTGGGCCGACAGATCGATGCCGTCCGTGGAAGACGTGGACTTGGAAACCACGAACTTGACCGTTGCACCCGGCGCCGTACCGCCGGACCATTCGGCGTCGAGGTCGGCCTCGCCGTCCTCGCCGGCGCCTAAATCTCCGGGATTCGTGCCGTTGACGATGATAACAGGGGTATTTACGGGCAGGCCCAGAGTACTGCGGAAGGTGGCCCAGTTGGAGGTTCCCGGGTTCGTACGGCCCACGATGCCGATGGTCACGCCCGTACCGGTACCGTTTGCGGTATAGGACGCATTGGCGTCATAGATAGTGGCCCAATCGGTTGGGCTGGTATAAACGCCCGATGTCCCGTTGGCGGAGCCCGGCCAATAGGGATGGATGCCTCCGCCCTTCGCGGCCACGGCGGCGGCGTCCGCGGCCGACAGTTTATGGAAGCCCGCGTTCATGGGCTGGAGCGGGAAGCTATTCAATGAAACAACCCCCGCCACCACGGGCGCCAGGGCTCTTGGAATGGAAATGTCCGTGGCGTTGGCGTCGCGCATTATCCCTTTCACGAGGTAGTTGTGAATCTCGGTGTGGAAGGCGCGCTCAACATTCGAGACCCTACCCGAGAAATTGATCCACATACGGCCATTCGCTACCTGATCGATGGAGAACCCTTGCGATTTCAACCAGCGAATGATGACCGTAAGATCCGCGCGTGACGGACCGAATCGTTTGCCGAACTGCCGCGGTGTCAACCAGTGGTGATATTTGGGTGAAGACGGATCCTGCTGCATGGCGAGCAGATGGTCCAGCTTGGCTTTCTTGTTCGGGCGCAGCTTCAGCGCCAGGATCATTTGCTCCATCGGCAAAGCGGGGTCAGTCGCCCCGTAGTCGTAAGCAGGCTGTGCCAGGTTAGGAACGTTACCTCTAAGAACAACGGTATCGTTGTTGTTCACGGGAAGAGTGAGCCCGCACCGCCCACTCTTTACCTGCGCCGAAATGGACAGGGCAAAAGTCAGTGCCAGAACGGCGATTACGACGATAAGAGTTCTTGTTCGCTGCATTTCTAAACTCCTCAAAGTTATGGGAGACTCATTCACGTCCCCGCCTCCACCCCCATTCTATAGCAATTTGCGTGCCATCCGGCGCCTAGGTTCGCAATAGCTTTATAAAGTAATACCCTTTGCCAAAACAGGGGTGTAACTGAAAAGCATACCCGGTTACGTAATGCAGAGAATCCTGGCTACATGGTAACGTAACCGCTTTGTATTCATGCAGTAAGAAAGATGATACCCCGTTCACAGTACCCGTGTGAACCTAGTGCCCGTTCTCATGGACACAGAAGTTTCCCTTCGACAAAACATTGTTCCCGTTAACACGGGGGGATAACGGCTGGTGGAAGTATTCGACCTACCGCTTTTGTTCGGAAAAATAGAGGGCGCGGGAGTGGGATCATCAACCGAGGCGGGAAGGGCAAAAGGCGGAGGCTTTCCCCGACCACCCCAATCCCGCGATGGTTGATGCGGATAGCCGCTAAAGGTCCGACAAGCCGGGTGTCCGGGAGAATGACGTTTCACTCATCAATGGATTGGGGGCCTTCGGGCCGAAGGTCCGGAAGACGCCCAGGGCGGGGTGGAATCCCAACGGGTTTTGCCCGCCTGCCTGTGCGGGCGGGAAGGGAATGGCCCTCCCCGTTTCAAGAGATGCTTCTTTTCCCGGGAGAAATACCAGCGATTTGAAGGCGCGGGCGTCTCAATAGCGGAATTCGGGGACCATCAGCCACTTGACGAAATCAAGTATTACGCCTATATTTCTTTAAGGAAGGGGATAGAGCTATGTATCAAAGAGTTCGCATACACGGTTTGTTGCTTGACCCGATTACCGAGCGACCGATTCTCGTGCTGAAAGAGATGGGCGTGGAGCGGATTCTACCGATATGGATCGGCGCCTCCGAGGCCGACGCCATAGCCCTTAGGCTGGAACACATTGAAGCCCCCAGGCCGATGACCCATGACCTCCTATGCCGCATCCTGAAAACCACGAAGAGCGCTATCAAGGAGATTCGTATCCGCGAACTCCGCGACAACACCTACTTCGCGGACATTATTTTTCTCCACGGCGGTAAGGAGCTGTGCGTGGATGCCCGCCCCTCGGACGCCATCGCCCTCGCCATAAGAATAGA
>CAZIBS010000027.1:0-25816 GCA_964537405.1 uncultured Thermoanaerobaculia bacterium
GTGTGAGTTGCTGGACATGGGGAGAGCGAGTTACTACCGCGGACCCGGACAAGAGTATAGTGGACCCCGAAAATGAGACAAGATGCTAAAAAAGCCGAGGTCTCGAAGAAAGGGGAAACAGTGGTAAAACTAATCTTGAACAGTTAGTCACCTTTTCCACAGGTAAAACGAGGTAAGCTGCCATAACAAATAAGGAAACAGGTTTTTGTCGAGTGCGAGAATTGGTGCCACGATGCTAAAAGATACTACTTTACACTAATATCTAAAGACTCATATTAGCGGTGTCCTGAGAGGGGACGCCCTGTGTTCATGCGAATTAAGAAGTCCGGATCGGGACAATACATGTAAGTAGAGAAAACAACTGGGTTAACGGCAAGGCCGTCCAGCGCATGATTGCTGCTCTCGGAAGGTTCGAAGAGTTGAGGAATAGAGGAACTTTCGGTTCTCTGTCGTCCTCGGCTGCGAAATACTTCGAAAGGGCAGTCGTGGTATCCGCCGCCGCCCTCGGTCCTCGGTTAGGCGGTGGATTATGTTAATGCGGCCTGGTGGACAATCGTACTCTTATCGCTGAACCTCAATGAGGCCATGAAGGGCCTGGTGCTGGGGAAGGAGTGGGGAAGCCGTCGCATGAAGGCCGTTCGATTCTCCTTGATTCATATAGCCGGGAGCGTCATGGAGCGCGGAGGCCGGTTGTGGATCCGGCTGGCAAAACACTCGCCGTTGCTTGCCTGGCTTCAGGAAATCCGCGGGCGCATCGCGAGCCCCGGCCCCCCGGCGCCGGCATGAACCATCAGCGCCGCGGGAGTACAAGGATGACCCCATGAAACGCACCCGGGAAAAGCCTGCCAAAAAAAGGGTCCGAAACGCACGAAAAGAGCCCGAAACCATCAAAAAAAAGGAGCCTCCAATGACCTGACCTTGTCCACCGCCCGGGAATTAGCGCAAAAATCGCCCAAAAGACGCTTCCCTCCAACCCCGGAAAACTCAGGCGGTGGATTTAGGGCGATTCGACGTCTTGAAAAAAAAGGAGCTTTGGAGTATATTAGTCCTTTAGCAAGGAGGTTTTATTGCAATGAAGAAAGACATCCATCCCGCTTACCACGAAGTTACGGTAACCTGCGCTTGTGGTAACTCTTTCAAGACCCGCTCCACAAAGAAGAACCTGAAGGTTGAGATCTGCTCAGCCTGCCATCCCTTCTTTACCGGCAAGCAGAAGTTCCTGGACACGGCCGGACGCATTGAGAAGTTCACCAGGAAATACGGGGAGAAGGCCAGGGGCGCAGCCGCTCAATAGATGGCGATAAAGCTCACCGGGTTGCCCGGTCGAATGGTTCGGTTCCTGCTTCCCCTGCTCTCGGAGGGGAGCGTGCTCGTCGGCGGGCAGGCCGTCCTCGAAGGTGTACTGATGCGGCTTCCGCAGACTTACGCCGTGGCGGTCAGGAATCCCGCCGGGAAGGTAAGCGTCAAGCGGGAACGGCTTCCGGAGACGGCGAAGGGGCGCTTTGGAAACCTTCCATTCGTTCGCGGCACCGTTATTCTCTTTAAAGCCCTTCTACTTGGCATTGCAGCGTTGAACTTTTCCGCTAAAGTCGCTTCCAACGAGGATGCGGAGCAAGAAGAGGAAGGAGAGAACGATGGTGGGAAGGCCAAGCCGCTCTTTTCCTGGGCGCTGGGTCTGACCGTAATCATCTCCATGGCCCTCGCCGTGGCGGTCTTCTTCTACGTGCCCCTCCTGCTCACGCAGTTTCTCTCGCACTACTTCGCGATGGCCCGCCACTCACTCGGTTTCAACCTGATCGACGGCGCCATTCGAATCGTCCTCTTCCTTGGATACATCATTGCGATCTCGGCCGCAAAGGATATAAGGAGGGTTTTCGCCTACCACGGGGCCGAACACAAAACGGTTTACACCTGGGAGGCGAAGGAGGAATTGACGGTTGAAAACGCCCGCAAGCATCCGCGCCTTCACCCACGGTGTGGGACATCCTTTCTTCTCTTTGTCATGGTGGTTTCCATCGCCGTCTTTTCAATCGTACCCCAGGACTTCCCATTCTGGACGAAAGCATTGTCACGCATTGTTTTCCTGCCGGTCATCGCGGGCATCTCTTACGAAATTATCAGGTTCACCGCCAGGTTTCCCAAGTCGCCCTTCGTAAAACCATTGCTGTGGCCGGGGCTGGCTCTTCAGCGGCTCACCACGCGCGAGCCCGACGATGCAATGCTGGCCGTGGCTATCAAGGCCATCGAAGCGGCACGCGACTTGGCTTCGGAACCGCTTGTGGCTTGAGTCCTTTCGGGTACGGCGGTAAACCATCGTTCCCCCCGGTTAAGGTGAAATTGCATGGACCCGGCCATTCTTTCCAGCCTCGATAAAATCGTTGCAAGGTGCGCCGAACTCTCGGAGCAACTGAGTCGTCCCAACGTCCTGGCCGACCAAACCCGCTACCGCGAACTCTCGAAGGCCTTCTCAGGCATCTCCGAAACCGCGGCCATTTATGAAAGATACAAGAAGCTTTCATCCGATTACGAGGAGGCAAAACAACTCGCCGCCGACGAAGACCCCGAGATGGCCGAAATGGGCCGCGAAGAGTCTGCGGACCTTGAAGAGAAACTCAACGGGATCGAACGGGACCTGAAGCGCTGTCTTCTGCCCACGGATCCCAACGACGCCAAGAACGCCATCCTCGAAATCCGGGCCGGCACGGGGGGCAATGAAGCGGCCCTCTTTGCGGGAGACCTCTTCAGGATGTACTCCCGTTACGCGGAACGGCGCGGTTGGAAGATGGAAATCCTTAGTGAAAACCGTACGGAATTGGGCGGATTCAAGGAAGTGATAGCGGGACTCTCCGGCAAGAAGGTTTATTCCCGCTTGAAGTACGAGGCCGGCGTTCACCGCGTACAGCGCGTTCCGTCTACCGAGGCTTCAGGGCGCATTCATACCTCCGCCGTAACCGTGGCGATGCTTCCCGAGGCCGAGGAGATCGACATTCAGGTTGACGAAAACGATCTCCGTATAGATCGCTTCTGCTCCTCCGGTCCCGGTGGCCAGAGCGTCAATACCACCTACAGCGCGATTCGCATAACGCACCTGCCAACGGGCCTTGTCGTTTCCTGCCAGGACGAAAAGAGCCAGATAAAGAACAGGGCAAAGGCTCTTAAAATCCTCCGTTCCCGCCTTCTCAGGCTGGAGGAGGAAAAGCGCATGGCCGAACTCTCCGTCACGCGCAAGTCAATGGTTCACTCCGGAGACCGGTCGGAGAAGATTCGGACCTACAACTTTCCCCAGAACCGCCTTACCGACCACCGCATTTCCCTTACTCTCCACCGCCTCGGCGATATTATCGAAGGCGACATGGACATGCTCCTGGACCCACTCATCGAGACCTTTGAAGCCGAACGCCTCGCCGCCGAATTCGACAAGGCCGCCGGTTGACCATAATTCACCACCTGCACCGGGATTCGTACTGCGGGATAAGGCTCATCTGCGGTGTTGCTTTCGCCGATTTGATGCTCAACGTAGCGCTACTACGCCTGCGCTCAAATCGTCTCGGCGCCTTGCATCCAAGCCTTCCCCGCCGCCCTCGGTCCTCGGTTAGGCGGTGGATTATGGTTGAGTCAAAGGCCAAAGAAGACGTTTTCAAGCAACCCGACCTTTTACAATGTTCTTGGACAGCACATTACCTTAACCAAAAGGGGAACCTCATCCTGAAACCTCGCACAACCTCGTCCGTCGTTCCGGGTACAACACCGATCCTGCTTGATGTTTTTCTTATATGGGGATATAGTTAGTGCCCATCCGGAAATGCTGGATGGAGAGAAGTGGGGTTTCCAGTTCGGGAACGAGGAGTTTTCGCGAAGTCAGGGAAAGCCAGGACTTACGCGGAGGCGTGTGTTTGTACGTCGCACAATGAAGCCCGCGGGTTAACACAGGGATTACGGCAAAGGGTAGTTTCACGGACGAAAACTAAATAAAGAGTGGATGAGGACGCTCCTAAGCCCTGGGAACTACGAAGGTGTGAAGGGATTAAGGAATTGATGATTACAAGCGTGCGCACTGTGGGGGACCACCGAAAAGCCGGGCTAAAAAAGAAGGCGGGGGTTGGGCTGGGCGCCGCTCTCCTGGCGGTTCTCATCCTGTCGGGACCGGTGGCGGTGGCGGCGCAGAAGAACACCGACTGCATGGCCTGCCACGAAGACCGGACTCTGACCGCCACGATCGGTGGACGGGAGGTCTCGGCGTATATAAACGTCAAGGCGTACCGGAGTTCGGTGCACGGAGACCTCCAGTGCGTCACCTGTCATTCTGACCTCGAGGGGGCGGACTTCCCGCACAAGGAGAACCTCCAGCAGGTAAAGTGCTCCGAGTGCCACGGGGACGAGGCGAAAGGCCTGCGGAAAGGTCCCCACGGGAAGTGGAAGAAGATACCTGGATACCCTTCTGCCAGTTGTATCACGTGCCACGGAACCCATGACGTTTTGGGGCCGGGCAACGCGAAATCACCGGTGAACCCGGCCAACGTTGATAAGCTCTGCGGCCGCTGCCACGGCAAGGAAAAGAAAGTTTACGGACGCAGCATCCACGCCGTATTGAACGGTGCGAGGCCCAACGCGGCCTGCACGGACTGCCATAGCGGTCACGGTATGGTGCAGCCGAAGACAGAGGAGATCGAGCTTAAAACCTGCGGTCGCTGTCATCCCAAGGAGGCGAAGCGACAGGCGAGGAGCGTCCATGCCCGCGCCGCTCTGAGGGGAGACCCTCTCGCCCCGAGCTGTATCACCTGCCACAACCACCACGATATTATCCCGAGTTCCGACCCGAAGTCTCCAACGGCCAAGCTCAACGTGCCCCTGCTCTGCGGGCATTGCCACCACGAGGGTTCAAAGGTTTCCCTGGAGCGGAATATTCCTGAGAAGGATATTCTCAAAAACTACTCACTTAGTATCCACGGTCAGGGCCTGTTCAAGATGGGGTTGCGCGTTACGGCGGTGTGCACATCCTGTCACAATTCCCACCTTATACTCGCTCAGGGCAACCCCGACTCCAGCATCAATCCGAATAACGTGGCTAAGACCTGCATGAAATGCCATTCCAGGATTGAGCAGGTTCACGTGAAAGTCATTAGCGGAAAGCTGTGGGAGCAGGCGCCACACGAGATTCCTTCGTGTGTTGATTGCCATCCGCCGCATAAGATCCGGCAGACCCCCGTCAACCTGAAGAACGTCGCAAACAAAGAGTGTATGCGTTGCCACTCGAACAGGAGCCTCTCAATGGAGCGCGACGGCAAGAAGGTGTCGTTGTTCGTGAACCAGAAGCTCTTCAAAGCATCAATGCATCGCTCCGTCGCTTGCGCCCAGTGCCACAACGAAGTCAGCACGCTACTCAAGCGGCCCTGTGCGGCGATCAACCATAAGGTCGATTGCAGCATCTGTCACGCCCACGTCGTTCAGCGATATCAGACCGGGATCCACGGCAAGCGGGCCGCGGCCGGCGACCCTAACGCCCCGACCTGCCTTACGTGCCACAGCGCCCACACGACCCAGGGTCATCTTAGTCCGACATCGCCTACCTTTGCCATGAACGTCCCGAAACTCTGTGGAAAATGTCACGCGCAGGGGAAGCCCGTCGCCGAGGTTATCGAGAAAAAGATTCCCCAGGCGAAGAATATCGTCAATAGCTATATCGACAGCGTTCACGGCCAGGGTTTGCTCAAGGCCGGGCTTGTGGTTGCGGCCAATTGCGCATCGTGCCATACGGCCCACCATGAACTCCCCAAGAGCGACCCCAATTCGTCGGTCAATCCGGCTCACTTGGCGGATACCTGCGGGGCTTGCCATAAGGGAATCGAGCGGGATTTTAAAACCAGCATCCACTGGCCGGGTAATGCCAAGACGAAGAAAAAGCTGCCAACCTGCGAGACTTGTCACACCTCGCACACGATCAGCCGCATCACCGCCAAGGGCTTCCGAACCCGGATGATGAACCAGTGCGGCAAGTGTCATCAGGTCGAGGCCAGGAGTTACTTCAATACGGTCCACGGCGAGGCCTCCCATCTCGGCGACGTGGGCGCCGCCAAGTGCTACGATTGCCACGGCACCCATAACATCCTGCCGCCGGATGATCCGCGGTCGACGCTGAGCTACCGGAACATTATTCATACGTGCAAACAGTGCCATCCCGGCGCTCACAGGGATTTTGCCGGCTACCTGACACACGCAACGCACCATAACCCGAAGAAGTATCCGTACATGTACTACACCTACGTTTTCATGACGACACTCTTGATCGGCACGCTGGCCTTTTTCCTGCTGCACACTTTGTTCTGGTTGTTACGCCTGTGGAAAGACCGTTCAATCTGGCGTCCGATCAAGAACCGGACGCACGACCGCTTTTACATCCGGTTCAGTATGACACAGCGCATCATGCACCTAATAGTGCTCCTCTGCTTCTTAACATTGGCGATCACGGGAATGACGCTGAAGTTTTCCTACATGGGTTGGGCGGTGCTTATCTCACACCTTCTCGGTGGCTTTGCAGTGACCGGCGTGTTCCATCGAATGGCGGCGACGACGCTGATAGGGGCCTTTATCTTCCACCTATGGCAACTGGCCAAGTCTAGGCGAATGTCCGGGCAGAGCTGGCTACGGTTCATCTTCGGCAAAGACTCAATGATGTTCAACCTGAACGATGTCAAGCAGTTCCGGCAACAGGTCAAATGGTTTTTCGGTGCGGGGGAACGACCGAAGTATGGACGTTTCACCTACTGGGAAAAGTTTGATTATTTCGCCGTTTTCTGGGGGGTTTGCATTATCGGCGGTAGCGGGTTGATGCTTTGGTTCCCAACGTTCTTCACCCGCTTTTTGCCGGGGCGGATAATCAACATCGCGACGATTATCCACAGCGACGAGGCATTGCTTGCGGTTGCCTTTATCTTTACGATCCACTTCTTTAACACCCACTTCCGTCCGGACAAGTTCCCGATGGACCCGGTGATCTTCACGGGTAGGGTATCTATTGAGGAACTCAAGCACGACAAGCCAGGGGAATACGAGCAGTTGACGGCGATGGAGGAGCCGGAGAAGCGGATTGCAGGAGCGATGCCGCGCGCCAAGCTCCGCTGGATCCGGGCGTTCGGGTTCACGGCTCTTGGCATCGGCTTAACCCTGATCTTCCTCATTCTGTACGCGATGATTTTCGGGTACCGATGATTACATCGATACCCGCCGCATGTTTCGGACGAAACAAGCCGACAGGCAACGCCGACGTCGAAGACGTGTTTGAACGAACTCTCAGGATGACTGTCCGCGCAGGCAAGCAGATTACGGTGCGGGTGGTGAATTCCGGCCGCAATTTATTCGTAAACCTTTTCTCCCGCGGCGTCACAGTTCTCGGCGTCGGCTTCTACGTTCCTGCCGGTGGAGGGAGCCGCGGGTAAAGATGCGTAGTATTCGTGTTGAATGACCAGGTCCATGATCTCGTTGGTTCCGGTCCATATCATAATAAGACGCACGTCTCTCAGTAGTCGTTCCACGGGATAGACGTTGGTGTAGCCTATGCCTCCGAGGATCTGCATGGCGTGATTGACGACCGTCCACGCCGTCTCGGTGGCCGCCTTCTTGGATTCGGAAACCAGCCTCCGTATCCTGCCCGGCTCTATGGCTGCGTCTACCGCTCGACAGGTGTCACGGCAGAGCGCCCTGGCCGAGTCGAGGAGCGTCAGCGAATCCGCCACCTTGAAGCTGACTGCTTCGAACCTGCGTATTTCTCTGCCGAAGGCCTTGCGGCGGGAGGCATAGAGCGCCGCCACCTCAAGGGCCGCCCTGGTCATCCCCAGCGCGCAGCAGGCGGAGGTCATCCTCTCAGGAATCATCATACGGTTGAAGATTGCCGCGCCCTTGCCGATTCCCTCCTCGCCGCCCACTACGTTTTCAACGGGTACGCGGACGTTCTTAAAGCGAATACGGCCCGTTCCGCCACCCCTGGTGCCCATGAGACCATATACGTGCTCGACGATCACGTCTTCGTTTCGATCAACCAGAAAAGTAGTCAAGGAATGTCCGGGATCGCCGCCTTCCGCGGTTTTTGCGTACACGAGAAAGAAATCGGCGCCTTCCGCACCCACCACGAAGCGCTTTTGGCCGTTCAGGAGGAAGTAATCTCCATCTCGGACGGCAGTGGTGGTAAGGCCGAAGAAGTCCGACCCGCCGCGCGGCTCGGTGAGTGCCTCCGCGGCGGTAAGTTTGCCGCTGATGAGCGGCCTGAGGTAACGCTCCTTCTGCTCTTGTGTTCCGAAGAGTGATATGGCTTCCCCCACTATGCTCACGAGAGAGTAAAGGCAACCGAGAGAGGTGCCCAGCACGCCGACCTCTTCGAGGGCCAGGAGTTCGCTGCTCCAGGGCAGTCCCCGTCCTCCGAACTCCTTTGGAAAGCGTAATCCGAGCAGGTTCCGCCTTCCGGCTTCCTCGATGTACTCCTTGGGGTAACGAATCTTCTCGGCGTCCATGTCCAGGATCAAGCTCCTGGGCACCCACTTAACGAAAGCTCGGACTTCCCCCCTCAGCCGGGCCTCCTCCTCGTTCAACAACGCTTCTGGATAATCAGCCATGGTTTTCCTCCTTTGTAGGGAGCGCTTGGCCTCCAGGATGATTTTACCACGGGATCTTCGAGGTGTCCCGATACCGTCAACACTCTTTAAGAATGTCCACTAAAGCCAAGAACCTTCAATAACCAGGACGTTACACTTCTTTCTTCGCCTCCGTCGGCTTCTTCCGGAAGAGCCACGACACGAGGATGCCGATGGCGTAGAGAATGATGATGGGTACGGCGACGATCGTTTGTGTTACCGGATCTCCTGAGGGGGTTATAATGGCCGCCACGACGAAGGCAATCAGTATGGCCCACTTGTACTGCTTCAGGAGAAAGCGCGCCGTTACCAATCCAAGCCTCGTGAGGAGAAGGATCAGCATGGGGGTTTCAAAGGTCAGACCTATGCCCAGCAGGAATTTGAGTTCGAAGTTCCAGAAGTATGAAACGGTGACAACGTTCTGAAAGCCCGTATTGTAGTTGAAAAAGAAGCGGAAGGTAAATGGCAGGACGACGAAGTAGCAGAAGGCTGCCCCGCCAAGAAAAAAGAGCGACGTTGATATGACGAACGGCACGGCCCACTTCTTCTCATTGTGTTTGAGGCCCGGGGAGATAAATGCCCAGAGCTGGTAGAAGATCCAGGGAGCGGCAAGGATTATTGCAAGAACGGCCGCAATTTTCATGTAGATGAAGAAGACTTCGGTGACCTTTGTGTAGGCAAGGTGCCGTTGGGCTTTCGGCAGATACTTAAAGTAGGGGACTTCCAATTGTTCAACCAACCGGTCGATGAAGAGGTAAATAATCCCGAACGCAACCGCTACACCCCAGAAGCACCGGACAATTCGCTTTCTGAGTTCCTCGAAGTGTTCGAGGAAGGTCATGTCGCCCATGTTTTGATCGCGCTTTCGCGCCATCAGTCGTCTGCACCGGGCGGGGATCCCGGCGCCGCATCCTTTTCTGAGGTCGAAGAGTTGGAAGCCTTTTCTTCCATGGCGGGTGGAGGCTTCCCGGCGGTCGCTCGCGGGGGTGCCGGCAAACCTCCCCGCACTCTTGGTGCACCATGGCCACCGAGGTCTTTGACATCGCTTTTGATCTCATCGACCTCATTCTCTATGTTCTCACGGAGGTCGGCGCTGGCTTTTTTGAATTCGCGTAAGGCTTTACCGAGGGTTCTTCCCATCTCAGGCAGCTTTGACGGACCGAATAGAAGCAGGGCTATGGCAAGAACCAGCAGGATTTCAGGAGTACCGACAGAGCCCATTACAATCCTCCGCTACCACGAGCGCCCGGCGCCCGAGCCGAAAACGATTCAATTCTACCACCGTCACCGTTTAACATCGCAATTCAACCGCGGCTCTTTTCCGGAGGCTTTCCATCGTTTTGGATGCCTCTTTGCTACCGTGAGCACGGCGACGAGAACGGTAAGCGTGGCAACCATGCAGTAGAGCGTACCCAGAAGCGAGACGTAGCCCATACTGCGGAGGCCGGGATAGGAGGAGAGGGACATGGAACCGAAACCTGCAATGGTGGTGAGGCCGGCGATGACTATCGGAACGCCTATTTCCTGGATGACTCTAATCATGTCGTGGCCGTCTTCCTCCAGGTAGCGGTGGACGAAGTGAATACCGTAATCGGACCCTATTCCAAGGATGAGGGTCGCCACGAAGATGTTCATCATGTTTAGAGATTCGCCCATGAGCCTGAGTGTTCCAAGCATCCAGACCAAACCTACAGCGAGTGGAAGCAGCGCGTAGATGGTGAGCCTGAGGTTTCTGAAATCCAGGAGGATAAGGAGAAAAACGAGCAGGTTACCCACCACGAAGGTAAGCAGCGCGTCTTTTTTTATCTGGCCCCTGAGCGATCGGCTGAGTATGTTGATGCCGACCACCTTTGCCGATGGAACCGCCTTGTGAATGACGCTGACGAGATTATCGGGCGCCTTTCGTTTGTATTTACCTCCGACGTGGAGATAGACCACGCCCCGGAAATGGTTCCTGCCCTTTTTCACGATGAAGCGGTCAAGCATGGGGGCCAGCGAGCCCCGGCTGAGTTCCTTGTAGGTAAGCGGTCCACTGGGATTCAGCATGCGCTTCAGGGTATTCAGGTATGAAGAAAAGTAGTTGGGATTGAAGCCGTTGCTCTTGCAATCGCTGACAAAACTCGCACGGATGCGCTTGTAGGAGAAGACTGTCGCTTCCTCCGGTTTCAGGGAGGCCAGAACGGCCTCCTGTGCTTTTCTGGGCGGAAGGTAGGCGGAGAGGCTGTTGGTGTAGAGCACCTGCTTACGCCTTATAAGGGGCTCCAGGGCCTCGACGATCCTGTGGGATTCTTCGAGCACTCCTTCCGGGCCGGGCGCGTCAACGGCGACCATCATGTAGGTATCGGAGGTGCCGAAGGTTTTTGCAACTTGCTTGGTTACCTTTACGCCGCGGTTGTCAGGACTCCTCAGATTTTGAATGTTGTCCTCAAGTTTGAGCCCCATCGCCGCAACGCCGAGAGCGATGGTTGCGACGCCCGCTATAAGGAGAGTCCACCAAGGATAGCGGTGTGCCGTCCTTGCGAGACCCCTGAAGCCGAAACCGTGCATCTGGAAGGTGGGATTTATGCCCTTTCTTGTCTTGTGCAGGTGGTGGTAGTAGAGCATGGCCGGCATCAGAGTAAAGACGCTCAGGGCGCAGAAAAGGATGCCCAGGCCCGTAAAGATCCCTATCTCCCTTATGCCTTCGAAGTGAGTGAGCAGAAGGGCGCCGAAGGTGCAGGCGGTCGTGGCTGCGCCTACCATAACACCCTTGCCGGTGTTTCCCATGACGTTGGCTATACTCTCTTCCACGCCTCTGCCGCCGTTTCTCTCCTCTATGAAGCGCCCGTAGATCACGATAGAGAAATCGATCCCGAGCCCTACAAGCAGGGCGCCGAAACCGGCGGTTACGCTGTTCAACGTAACGCCTAAGAGGTGGGCGGCGGCGAAGGCGAGCAACAACCCCATAAGCAAAGGAAGCCATCCGTAGACGATTGCGCTCCGTTTCCTGAAAGCCCACCAGAAGACGAACATGACCAGAATCACGGACGTCACGGTATTTACGATGGCGTCGCGCTTGATGAGGTTGGCGTCGTCCTGGGCGATTGGATATCCGCCTCCGAAAGAGACGGTGAGAGCGCTACTCGACTCTTCGTTATCCTTTTCCCAGAGGCGACGCGCCTTACCCTCCAGGCGCCGGGCGGTGGCTATCAACTTTCTGCCGAAGGGAATATCCTGCGCGGGTTTGGTCGGCCTGACGATCATGATAAGCGATTCGTCGTCCCTGGATAGGTAGTAACCGTCGGAGAGGTCAACGTTGAGCCTTCCGGTTTTTCCCATGAAGTGTTTTTTCAGGATGGGAAAGAGACCGAAGGGGTCGTACTGAATGATCTGTTTTGTGATGAGCGAAGCCGGGTTTGCCAGGATCAGCTTGTTTTTCTCAACCTGTTTCCGTATAGCTTCATTGGTGAAGCGTTTCGCCACGGAGGACAAATCTTGGGGGGAAAGGTAGAGAAGGGTGTAGGGCAACATCTCCTTTGCCGTTTTCTCGTAATCCTGTAGCCGGTACTCCACGCTCTCCACCATCCCGCTCTTTCTGAGTCCGTCGGCCATGGTGTCCGCAAAGTCTTCAAAGTCCGCCATCGGATACTTCTTGGGCGCCTTTGTATGCAGGACGACAAAGAGATAATCGAGACTCTTGAAGTCCGTGGTAACGCTCTTAAAGTTCTGAACAACCTTGCTGTGTTGGGGAAGAAGGTCCATTATGTTGGTGTGAATCTTGGGAGGATTGAGCGAGAACATCACCAGTATGGCAACCACCACCAGGGCCGACCCGGAGAAAACCCACCGATAGCCGTGTGCGAATAAAAGCGCCATGCGCCGGAGCGCTGCTTCTCTCAACCGTTAACCCTCCCCTTCCTGAAAGAGGTCTATAAGACGGGAGAACTTCACGAAGTATTCCACCATTGAAACCACGGCAATCAGGGCAACAAAGTAAAGCAATCCTTGGCCCGTGAGCTTCACCCAACCCCATCCCCTCTGGTTGCCCCAGATTATCAGGGTTATGGATGTGACCTCCACTACCATCTTCCACTTTCCGAGGATCCCGGCCGCGATTGCAACCTGATGAATGGCCGCTACCATGCGGATACCGGTCACACCGAATTCCCGCCCGACGATTACAACCACGACCCACGCCGGAACCAGCTGCATTTCCACGAGAGAAATCAGTACGGAAGCGATAAGCAGCTTGTCTGCTATGGGATCAAGAAGTTGGCCAAGAGTTGTCACCTGGTTTCTCTTGCGGGCAATGTAACCGTCCAGAAGGTCCGTCAACGAGGCGAGAAGGAATATGGACACGGCGAGTTCTTCGCGATTGAAGAAGAACCACTTTTCGAAATGGAACTCCGTGAGGAGTACGACGACCACAAGTGGAACGAGAAATATGCGGAAAGCCGTAAGCAGGTTAGGTAAGTTAAGTACGGAGGAGCGCTTCATCTATATCCGCTTTCTCCTCATTAGGGAGACGCCGGCCCGGCTTGGCGGTTTTGCCCAGGCTCGAACCGCCCCGGTCACCTCTGGCGTTTTCTTCTGTCGAGTTTGAAGCGATCGACCATTTTGATCAAACCCCGCCGGGTTATCCCCAGGTCCTCCGCGGCCCTGGTCTTGTTCCACTTATACTTTTGAAGCGTGTCGATGAGCATTTGCTTCTGTATCGCGTCCAGAGAATCCCTCATCCTTGACCCACCGACATTCTTTTCCAGTAGAGCAGCCTGCTGAATGACCTCTGAAAGGTGCTGCGCCGACACGCTCTCTCCGTCACCGAGGAGTATGGCCAGCCTCTCCATTTCATTTTTTAACTGGCGTACGTTTCCCGGCCATGGATAGGCCGAAAGAACATCCAGTGCCTCCTGCTCAAAACCCACCTGCCGTCGGCCAAGCCGCCCGGCAAAGAAGGAAAGAAAATGCCTTGACAGCAGGGGGATGTCTTCCTTGCGGTCGTGAAGGCTGGGCAGCTTGATCGTAACAACGTTCAACCTATAGAAGAGATCTTCCCTGAAGAGTCCTTTCCGTATTTCCTCCTGGAGATCCTTGTTCGTCGCCGAAAGGATGCGTACGTTCACCTTGCGGACTTCGTTGTCTCCGATGCGTCGTATCTCGCCCTCCTGGAGGGTTCTTAGGATTTTGGCCTGTGAGGAGAGCGAGAGATCCCCTATTTCATCAAGGAAGAGCGTACCTTCGTCCGCCACCTCAAAGAGGCCTGGCCTGTCATGGGTTGCGCCCGTATAGGCGCCCTTCTTGTAACCGAAGAGTTCGCTTTCGAGGAGGCTCTCGGGAAGAGAAGCGCAGTTTTGGGCGATAAACTTCTGGTCCCGCCGGGCGGACTTGAAGTGGATGGCCCGTGCGATGAGTTCCTTCCCGGTTCCGCTCTCACCCATGATAAGAACCGATACGTTGCTCGCGGCTACCAGCTCCACCGTCTCCAGGATGGAGATTATCTTGGGAGAGTTCGAAACTATTTCCGGGAAACCCGATTCGGCATCCGCCATCTGCCTGAGGTAGTCGTTTTCCATCTTGTAGTTCTCGCGCTCCTTGGCCGTTTGAATGGCGTTCGACGCCAGATCCACGAAGGAACGTAGAAAGTGGTGGCCCCTCTCTGAAAAGGCGCCCTGTTTCTTGCCGTGGTCCAGGTAGAGCGCGCCGATTAGGTCGCCCCCGGCCACCATGGGCATACAGAGAACTGAAAGGATGTTGTAGTGAATAGCGCTCTCACTTTCAAAGCGGGGATCGGTCTGGGCGTCGGCGCTGAGGATGCCCTCTTTCTCCCCCATCGCCGTTTTGACAACCGAGAAAGCGACCTTTTTGGCGTCGGCCAGGTCCCCTCCGTGGAACGACCTAGCCACGGTTGGGTAGGGCTCTCCCTGCTGGTTTATCAGGAAAAGCACACCGCGTTCCGCGTTCAGGTGCGAAATGGCGAGGTCCAGGATATTTTCAAGGAGCGGCTCAAAATCCGTAAAGGAGTGGATTACATTCGCCAAGCCGAGGAGAGCTTCCAAGTTTTGCTCTTTGTGAAGGTTGCCCCCATCGCCTCTCGAAGTCGGCGACTCCTGTTCGCCCATCACACAACGCCCTTTAGAGCTTTTATCCGTTGCTTGGCTCTCTTGCCCAACCCACCGGGACCGGGACCCGCCTCATGCCCCGGTTCGGCGGCTGCGACCATTTTATAAGCTTTGACCGCCTCGGCCGGTTTATTCCACCTCTCGTAGAAACGGCCCAACTGCCACAGCGCTTCACTCTTGGTGAGGGAAGGGTGCGAGCCCGCGGCTAATGCCTTCCAATCTCCCTCCGCCTTCTTCCACTGTCCCGAAGATTCGTATAATCTCGCTCTCAGCATCAACGCCAGTGGGCCTATTTTATCGTCTTTCGTAAGGGGACCCAGGCTCTTCAAGGCTTCCTTGAGCTTTCCCGCCCCGGCTTCGTCCAGAACCTTGTATACAAGCCCTATCCTTGCGCTTTCGCCAGCCCAGGAACTCGACACCACCCTCGCGACGTCCTCCTTCAAGGCACGGCTTCTCCGGGCCTCGCTCTGAAATGAAAGAGCCCTCGTTTTTTTAGCCTGCTTTGCCTGGTCTATAGGCGCATTGTAGACCTCCATCACCCGGGACAGCAGGTAAGAACCCTGGGCACGGTGCTGTTTGCGAATCCGCAACGTAGTCAGCGTACCAACGATGGCTATCACCAGGACGATCAAGATGACGATATAGGTTTTCAGGTGGGCTTCGATGTTTTCCAGGGCACCGAAGACCATGGTTTCGAGCGCGTCCCGGAACTGGTCATCGCGCATGGCCTGTTTTGTAAGTCTCTTCCTCGACATTTGTTCTCCTTCCTTCAGCAGTGAAAAAAACTGGTGTGCCTGGCGGGATTCGAACCCACGACCCCCTGCTTAGGAGGCAGGTGCTCTATCCATCTGAGCTACAGGCACATCATGCAAACGGCCCGTAGGCCGAACCGTATCTTACAGCAAACCCCCTCGTCTTTTCAATGTCCATGGCGGGAGCAACCTCCCGAACGGAATCGACCCCGGCACCGGATGGACCATCTAATATGGCTCGGTGCAGGGCATCAAGCCCTTTGCCGTCGCCGTAGGCCTGCACTTCGACCGAGCCGTCGGGAAGGTTGGCCGCCCACCCCAACAAACCAAGGGTTCTTGCCCTCATAACCACGAAGTACCTGAAGCCTACCCCCTGCACCCTGCCCGATACTATCCAACCCTTCGCTTCTCTCTCCATGGCGCCATGATACCAAGAACCGGCCGTCGGCAACAGTGCCTTATGGCCCTGAATTCACCACCTAATGTCTCCAGTAATCCCCAATTCGGCAATTGAAATGCCCGTGTCTGGTGAAACGCTGCTCTCCCGGACACCTGGCCTGTTGGACTTTTTGTGGCTATCCTCATCAACCGGCGCGGGATTGGGGGCGCCTCTCTCAAAAGTGGTATAGTTGCTCCAGAGGAGGTTCGGCGTTTGCGTAAAGTTGTTCTCGTCGTATTTGTTGCAATAATGCTGGTGGTTACCGGCTGCGGGAAGAAGGGCGCCCCCAGTCCGCGACGCGACATCCACCATCCCGGGGCGCCCGTCGCTTCAGCTTCCGCCCCGGCCGCCGATCGGGCCAACAATGGTTGACGCACTGGAATTTTACAAGATGAGCGGCGCCGGCAATGATTTTATCCTTGCGGATAATCGAGCGTCTCAGTTTGGCGACCTACCTCTCAACCGATTGGCGAAGGGATTGTGTACGAGGGCGCTTTCGGTGGGCTCGGATGGATTCATCCTCCTCTGCTCTTCCAACAAAGCCCATTTCAGGATCAGGATATTCAACCCCGATGGTGGAGAAACACCATTCTGCGGAAACGGCGCGCGCTGCGCGGCCAAGTTCGCCTTCATGAAGGTTATTGCGGGACACAGAATGACCATTGAAACGCAAGCCGGCGTCATTTCGGCGGAGGTGCTTCCCGACGGAGGTGCGTCGGTGGAGGTGCCGGGAGACAGGGAAGAGCCGCGCAGGTTGTCCATTGCCCTGGAAGGCAGAAGCATACCCGGCCTCCTGGTCCATACCGGCGTTCCTCATTTCGTTGTAATCGTAAAGGATATCGAGTCGATCCCGGTTCAGAAACTGGGCCGTATGATGCGAAACGCCCCGGAATTTGGAGCGGAGGGGGCGAACATTGACTTCGTCTCCATGGTTTCGGGAGAACCTTTTCCCATGAGAACGTACGAAAGAGGCCTGGAACGTGAGAGTCTGGCGTGCGGAACGGGTGCCACGGCCGTGGCGTGGGTTCTTTACAAACTTGGCAGGGCCGACCGTTCAGTCACTCTCGGTATGCGCTCCCGCAAGGAACTTCACGTCGCCATTGCCGCGCCCACATCCCCACCTCCGCTCTTCAGGTTGGCCGGTGAGGCCAGGGTCGTCTACAGGGGGACCCTCTCCGGTTCATCCATGGAAGAGGCGCTAAGGTGTTCGTAGGACGCGTTCTATGGCACGGGCGCGTGCTGTCCGTTACGCGCGGCGAGGGCGGCTTCGTTGTCGGGCCGGGCGGTCTGGAAATCCAGCCTTCCGAGGTTGTCTTTTTAACCCCGGTCAGGCCGACAAAGATCGTTTGCGTTGGACGGAACTACGCGGCCCACGCGAAGGAATTGGGAAACCCGGTGCCGGAGCGGCCGCTGCTCTTTCTCAAACCCCCATCCTCGCTTCTCGCGTCGGGCGGAATCATCCGGCTGCCCGGGGAATCCAGCCGGGTTGACTACGAGGGGGAGATAGGAGTTGTCATGGCGAGGAGTTGCTCCAGGTTACGGAAGGACGATCCCATGGACTACGTCATGGGCGTCACGCCCCTGCTCGACATTACCGCAAGGGACTTGCAGAGAAAGGACGTTCAGTTCACCCGCGCCAAGTCATTCGACACTTTTTGCCCCCTGGGTCCTTGGATAGCCTCCACCTTCGATCCGGCCGTCCTGTCGGTTGCAACCTTTCTAAACGGAAAACTCGTACAGGACGGCAAGGCGGCCGGGATGGCCTTTTCGATACCCGCTCTTATCACCTACATCTCCAACATTATGACCCTTGAAGCAAACGATGTAATCGCAACGGGCACACCGCCCGGTGTCGGCCAACTGAAGGACGGCGACACAATCGGTGTAGAGGTGGCCGGCGTCCGCCTCGAATGCACGGTGGAGGGGTGAACCATGAACGACCATCCTACCGGCCGGGAGGCCTCTCTCTTACCCACCCTTAACGACGACGGCCGGTCCGCCGCCCGGAAAATCGAAAGCAGGGGGGGGGGCATCGACTGGTGGAAGACCTTTTTCGAAATCTCACCCAGCCCCTTCTTCATCCTGGGCGCCCGCCTGAAATTGCTTTACGCAAACCCGGCCTTCGAGCGAGCCTTCGGCTGCACTTTGAAGGCACTCAAGGATAAGCCCGTCTCCCTCACCTCGTTCGTCTCTCCGGTTGACATCCGGCGCCTTCGTTCCATGGTGCGTTCGCGGGTTTTGCTCAGGGAGGGAATCAACAAGGAGGTCTTTCGTTTTATAGGAAACAACGGTGAACGTTACTGGGGGCGCCTGACGCTCATTCCGCGAAGGGTTCCTGACAACGGGCTGCTGCTCTTCGGAGTCATCTACGACGAATCCGAACTTTACCGGACCCGCGAGGAAGCGGCCAGAAAGCGCAGCCGTATGAAAAAGACCATTGCCAACCTGAAAGGAGCCAACCGCAACGAGAAAGAGTTCGTGGCCAATATCACCCACGAATTACGTACGCCCTTGACAACTATTCTGATTACGACGGAGGTGCTCCTGCGCGATGCCCAGCGAACGCTTCCCCCGGAAAGCCGGAGAAAGCTTGTACTCATTCTGAAGAACTCCAGGTCCTTGCTGGATACCATCAACGGCCTCCTGGACCTTGCAAAGCTGAAGAAGGCGGGCTTTCGGGTCCATGCAAAACCGGTGGACATTTCCAACTTCATGGAGGACCTGATTGAGGAGATGACGCCTCTCTTCCACCGGGGGAAGCTCGATCTATCCCTGGAGGTTATGGAGAAGACGCCCGAATACCTGTCGGTGGACCCAGGCTTGTTGAAGAAGATACTGGTGAACCTACTGGACAACGCGCGGAAGTTTACGCTTAAAGGAGGGACCAGTGTTGTCGTGGGTCCGGAAGAAGAAGCCGTTTTCTTCAGGGTTACCGACACGGGCGTAGGTATTCCTCCCGGAGAAACGGCCAGGATCTTTGAAGAGTTCTACCAGGTCGACGGCTCGGATATAAGGCGCTTTTCCGGTACCGGCCTCGGTCTCCACATAGCCGGTAGCCTCGCAACACTTCTTGGTGGTCGTATTTACGTAGAATCGACCGCCGGGGAAGGCTCCGCCTTCACGCTGGTCCTTCCCACCGGTCGGGGTTGAACCATCCCGAACTTTCCTGGTTACTTAAAATGAGGTGCAGGCAATGAAAATCGGAAGTTACGCGGTAGATAGTCTTAACGCCGGCAATTTCATGCTGGACGGCGGGAGCATGTACGGCGTGGTCCCAAAGATAATGTGGGAGAAGAAGACCCCCTCCGACGAAAAGAACCGGATTCCCATGGTCATGAGAACGCTGCTCGTCCGCTCCCGCGGTCTCAACCTTCTCGTGGACACCGGCGCCGGAGAGAAAGAGGACCCTCACTTCAAGAATCTTTACGCCATGGGGCCTTCGCTGCTTGAAAACGCTCTGGCCGAACACGGCCTCCAGCCGGAGAAGATCGACATTGTTCTCAACACCCACCTCCACTTCGATCATGCCGGGGGCAACACCCTGCGCACCGGGAACGGTTCAATCGAAGCCGCCTTCCCAAACGCACGCTACCTCGTCCAGCGCAGGGAGTTCGAGGACGCCATGGCCGCGAACGAGCGCAACAAAGCCTCGTACTTCGACTATAACTACAAATCGCTCTACGATTCCGGACAAATGGAACTCCTGGACGGCGAGTACGAAATCGCGGAGGGGTTGAGGGCCTTTCCCCTTCCCGGACATACGATGGGTATGCAGGGGCTCATGGTTGAGTCGGGCGGAGAGACCGGCCTCTTTCCTGCCGACTGTGTTCCTACCAGCCACCACGTGGCCCTGCCGTGGATAATGGCCTACGACCTCTACCCAACCGTGACGCTGGATACAAAGAAGCGAATTCTTCCCAAGGCCGCCCGCGAGGGTTGGACCCTCTTTTTCCAGCACGACCCGGAAACACCGGCGGCCAGGATAGAAGAGACTAAACCGCTTCGCTTCAAGCTCCTGCCCTTGGATCTCAGCCGTGGTTGACCCGGGCTCCGTCGTCGCGATCGAGGTAGAGGGAGAGGTCGCCCCGGGCGATAGGGGCTTCCTCACGCTGGTGCGCTTGAGGTACAGGAATGTCTACCCGGGCGGTGGACGCTCAAGGCCTTACCTCTACGAATACATCCATCGTAGGGGTTTCGACTCCGTGGCGATAGCCCTCTACCACGAGGAGGAGGGGTTTCCTTCCATGGCCGTCCGTCCGGGAATCCGCGTGCCGGTCTACTTCCGCAAGGAACTGTCGCTGCCCGTCGCTGATCCGCGCGAATACCTCTTTATTCCCGAGGCGGTGGCCGGCAGTCTCGAACCCACGGACAAAGGGATTGAAGGGTTCTTGAACCGCGTCGCGGACGAGGCCCTTGAGGAGGCCGGATTCAGAATCAATCCCGGTGATATCCACGGCCTCGGAGGAGGCTTTTTTCCCTCCCACGGCCAGTCGTCGGAGAAGATTCATCTCTGCGCCGCCAGGATCGAAACGATCTCCCGCGGAAGGGCCGCCGGCGACGGCTCCGTGAACGAATCGGACGCTCCGCCCGTCGCTTTCATGCCCCTTCGGGACATTCTGCTCGCCTCTTGCCGCGGAGAGATCGAAGACCCCAAAGTGGAGATCCTGGCGTGGCGTCTCTGTCTCTTCCTTGGCTTTCTGCCCGTCCGGAACCGCTACGCGGACGAGAAGGAACTCCCGGCTTTACGCTCTTTCTCCTCGGCTATTGCCGAAGGAGGCTGGCAAACCCCCTCAGCCGTAAAACAGGCGGCTCCGCGATCTACCGGCAAATGAAAGGAAACCCCATGCGAAACAATGCCGTATGCAAACTATTAAAGATATCTTTACCCATTTTGCAAGGTGGAATGACCTGGGTCTCCGAGGCCGTATTGGCCTCCTCCGTCAGCGAGGCCGGAGGACTCGGCTGCATTGCCGCGGGAAGTATGCCTCCGGAGCTTCTTCGTAAAGAAATCCGCAAACTGCGTGGCCTCACCGACAAGAACTTCGCCGTTAACCTTATTATACTCGCTCCCCAATTCAAGAAATGCCTGGAAGTGGTCAAAGAAGAACAGGTGCCCATAGTTACAATTGGAGCGGGCAACAGTGGTCCTTACATTCCGGGTCTTAAAGAAGCCGGTATAGTTGTTGTCCCCGTAGTAAACTCCGTGGCCCTCGCCCGGCGCCTCGAACGCGCCGGTGCGGATGCCATCGTGGCGGAGGGAGAGGAAGCAGGCGGACACATCGGCGACACGGGCACAATGCCCCTGATTCCTCAAATGGTGGATGCACTGAAGATCCCCGTTGTTGCCGCGGGTGGCATAGGCGACGGTCGTGGAATGGCGTCTGCATTCGCTCTGGGGGCTCGGGGAATTCAACTGGGAACGGTCCTGGTCGTCGCGGACGAGTCCCACGTTCACGACAACTACAAGGAAGCGATCATCAAGGCCAACGACCGTTCCACCGGCGTTACCGGTAGAACCATAAACAAGCCCGTTAGGGCGCTCAAAAACGCACTGACGCGCGAATTCATGGCTCTGGAATATGCCGGTGCTCCATGGGAAGAGATAGAGGGACTTGCAATCGGACGGTTGAAGACGGCGGTTACGGACGGCGACGTGACCCACGGTTCGGTGATGATGGGAGAGGTTGCCGGGCTGGTAAAACGTCGCGCCACCGTCAAGACGATCCTCGAAACAATGGCCGAGGAATTCAATCAGACAATGGTAGAGATAGGTGGGTACAGAATTCCCCCCGGCGGGTTCCCGGTCCTTTGAGGAATTTTCTTGGTCTTGCCTGGCGGTAACCCTCCATGAAGATAGCAAGATATCCCTCTTACCTTGCCCTCCTCGACTCCGGTGAACTGGAACGAAGGGTTGCGAAGCTGGTTGACGGCCTCGACAAATGTAGAAGCTGTCCAAGGAACTGCCGCGCCGGGCGGTCCATCGACAAACGTGGTTACTGCAACACCGGACGCTACGCCGAGGTGGCTTCGTGGTGCCTTCACCACGGAGAAGAACCCTGCATCAGCGGAGGGCGAGGTTCGGGAACCGTCTTCTTCGCCCACTGCAACCTCTCCTGCCTATTTTGCCAGAACCACCAGATCAGCCGGCAGTGGCCGCCGGGCCAAAGCCGGAAGAAGCCCGGGGAGCTTGCTGCAATATACCTGGACCTCCAGGCGGCGGGTGCCCACAACCTGAACTGGGTCAGCCCCGGCCACGTGGTGCCTCAGGCCGTTGAAGCTCTCCTGATCGCGGCGCGGCGGGGGCTTTCGATCCCGGTCGTCTACAACTCCAACGGCTACGATTCCGTTGAAACGCTGACGCTTCTTGACGACGTCGTCGATATTTACCTTCCGGATCTTAAATACGCCCGGAACAACGTGGCGAAGGCACTATCCGGGGCTGAAGGCTACGTCCCGAACTCCCGGGGCGCTATCATGGAAATGTGGCGCCAGGTCGGCCCTCTCGAAGTAGGCGAGGACGGTCTTGCCCGCCGCGGCCTCCTTACCAGGCACCTCGTCCTTCCCGGCCGTCTCTCCCAGGCAAAAGAGGTCCTGTTTTTTCTCGCATCCTCTCTCGGTAAAACCGTCGCGGTCAGCCTCATGGCCCAGTATCATCCATCCAACGCAGCGCATGCCCACCCCGTACTGAGGAGAGGTCTCCTTCAGAAAGAGTACGATGAAGCCCTGGCCGCACTGGACGCCTCCGGCATAACCGACGGCTACGTCCAGGCGCTTGCCTCCAGGGACAGCTACTTGCCCGACTTCAACAGTGCCCATCCCTTCGCTTACGCTCATCAGGCCGGGTACAAGTAACTTAGGAAAGGCGCTTCTGCCCTCCCGTCCGACACCCCCGATTTTGTTTTCAAATGCCCTTACGCCGCAATCCGGCCGAATCCATCACGAAATTTTGGAAATTCGGGCTCTTTGCAAGGTACGGAGATTTTATGCTACCATTAGTTCATGGGAAGTAGATTGCGAATCTCTTTTCTGGCTTTCTTCCTTCTTCCGCTTCTTGCGGTCGGCGTCTGCGCCGGCGATGCTTACGGTGGCAGGGCCGCCCGAAAGATACGCTTGGTTTCACTTCAAACGCTGCTCTCCTCCAAGCAGGCGTTGGCCCACATAAAATGGAGGGCGCTTAAGGAAACGGACTCCGTGCTCCAGGACGTCATGGCCGCCGACGATGCCCTTCTTTCCCAGAACCGCCGGTGGACGGCGAATGACACGCGGGCGCTCTTGAAAGACGCGCAACAGAGGGCCGAATTGAGTGCGAAAAGACAGCGTATTCTAAGCGAACTCAACGACCTGTACGCGGAAAGCGACGCTTTAAGGAATGAAATCAAGAAGCTGCGCTCCGAAATGAGACTCAACAGGCAAGTTATGGAAGGCCACTGGACATTGACTCTCATGCCAGGAGACACGACCGGCGACGTCTACTTTACGCAGAATGGAACCCTGGTCCAGGGCGACTACCACCTTACCAACGGTCAGGCCGGTTCTTTCCGGGGAACCCTTATCAACCGGATCCTCGTTGTTGAGCGGATTGATCAACGCTATGGCAAAATGGGACGACTGCAGGGAACGGTATCGAAAGGCGACAGAGAGGTGCACGGCTCGTGGTACAGTTACAACCTCGGCTCCGGAAAAGCCATAACGGGGCCCTTCAGCTTGGTGCTCGCCCAGGAAGGAGGCGCCCAATGAAAGTAGTCAAGAAGACACTGGATAACAGCGTCGTGATTCTTGACATAACAGGGCAGGTTGTTCTAGGGGAATCGGCCGACCAACTCAGCGCGGAACTCTCTGCACTACTGGACGACAAGGAGATTGAAGGAGTCCTTATCAACATGGAAAACATAGATTACATGGATTCCACCGGGCTCGGCGAACTCGTAGGCCACCTCACCCGTTTCAGCGAAAACGACAAGCGCCTACGCCTGGTTAAGCCCAACAGGACCATAACGAAACTCATGCAGCTCACGCGCCTCAACGAACTCGTGAAGGTTTACAACTCAGAGGAAGAAGCGCTGGAAGATATGTTCAAGTAAGGATAAGGGTTTTGCCATGGCTCTCTTTAATGCTTCCACCAACGAACTCACCGCAAAAATTGTCTACTACGGTCCGGGTTTAAGCGGCAAAACGTCGAACCTTGCCTTCATCTACGAGAACATGGATGAAAGCGAGAGAGGCCGCATGCTTTCCCTATCCACGGAGTCCGACAGAACGATTCTCTTTGACTTCATGCCCCTGGAAATGGGGAAAGCACGGGGCGTCAACGTCAGGCTTCAACTCTATACCGTACCCGGCCAGGTCTTTTATGAAAGCACGAGGAAAAAAGTCCTCAAAGGTGCCGACGGCGTTGTCTTCGTCGCAGACAGCCAAAGAGATATAGCGGACGCGAACCTGGATTCCCTTAATCAGCTAAAGGAACACCTGTTACAAAACAACATCGAGTTTGAAGATATGCCCCTGGTCCTCCAGTACAACAAACGTGACCTTGGCAACATTCTAAGCCTGGAAGAGATGGACGAAATGCTGAATTCAGGGAACACCCCGTTCTTCGAAGCCGTGGCCACCGAGGGGATCGGCGTGGAAGACAGTTTTAAGGCCATTTCATCTCTCGTACTGCGCAAACTCTTTTCGCGTCCGCTTGAGGAACTGGCGGGTGAAGGAATCGCGCCGGAAGAAGAGGGGCTGAGCGAGGTTTCGGCCGAAGAAAGCTCCTCCCTCTGGGGCAGCGAAGAAAGTGGGGAAGAACTCTTTGGCGAGAACTCCGGGCTTGAATCCACCGCCGGCGACCTGACGGCGGACGAATCGCCCGAGGAGGTTTTCAGCGACCCCGACGAAGCGGCTCTTGTGGAGAGTGAAACGTCATTTAACGAGGAAGGGCCGGGAAAAGACGTACCTGCGTTTCCCGAAGAGGTAGCGCACGACACGCCCGTTCCCGACGCGAAGGTCGAAGCCGTCGCTCAGCCGAGCCAGCTTACCTTAACTCCCGGCAGTCCGTTTGAGACGACCGTGGAAGTCATGGGGAAGCGTTTCAAGCTGACGCTGCAAATAGAACCCATCGACTAATCAGCTATAAATTATAAAATCGGTTGCTGCAATGCTTAATCAATCGTCTCAGATTAAGCGGCTAAACCGCCTCTTGTTTCAGGACTATTTCTTTCGCGTGGCGTTTCCAGCGGCGGTGGCGGGAGTCCGCCCTTTCCCTTCATCAAAGGTATCTCCCTGCCTTGGAAAAAGAGGACCGCCGAGATCACCTCCCATTTTTCGTGCGCCGCCTTCGTCAGTCTGACCTCGGCCCTTGCTTCTCCCAGCCTGCCGTGTATCGAAAAAACCAACCGAGCCCTTCCGCTGCCGTTAATCACTTGGATGCTTCCGCTCGGCAGGCGGTCGAATGACAGCACTTTTCCCACTTCATTCTGTACCGTGGGACTTTCTCTCAGGAAGCTTTTTGCTTCGGCGGCCGCTCCTCCCTTCGTCCAGAAGGAGTAGGGGAGCCAAACTATAGAGAGGATGCAGAAAACAAGAAGAGCCGCCAGGGTAAAAATGGAGAGGAGCGTAACCCACAGAATCTTGTTGTTTTTTTTCGCCACTTTTACCTCCCTTTCTATAAGAACAGAGGCCGCGAGCAATAGTCAAGAAACCCCCAAATTCCGCGATGGGTGTGAAAGAAGTGCCTCGGCGGAGCATTGGAAGCGGAATCGAAGGGGTTGGTTGAGATTGCGAGCGGTCAGAGCGGCATGGGAATGACGAACGTTCCCTGTCATTCCGGCAAGCGGAGCGCGTCCGGAATCGGAATGATGAACGGGGGAGCGGGAATGACGAACGTTCCCTGTCATTCCGGCAAGCGGAGCGCGTCCGGAATCG
>CAZIBS010000028.1:0-20174 GCA_964537405.1 uncultured Thermoanaerobaculia bacterium
TGGCAGTTTACCTCATTTTGCCTGTGGAAAACGCGATCAACTGTTCAAGATGAGTTAGGCGCCAAGTACCGGTCTATCTGCCTCGGGCTGATTGACAAAACGGCTTCTTCCACATCGGAAGTAACATAGGGCAAGTGTCGTCTCGCCCAGGGAATCCATATGGGAAGCAGCGCCTTGAGCCGTACGGACCACGGGTATCCCGCCGCTTTCCAAACAGATTCAAGCACCCAAATCGCTTCCGCCGGGTACTTCCTCATTCCTGCGTCTCTTCTTCGTTCCCTTTTTACCCGCAGGTCTCCCCAACAACTGAATCGCATACTTCCGGTTGTACCCCGTCCTCCCGCAAAATTCATCAAGCAGTTTCCCCTTCTTCGCCCGATTCCCTTCCTTGTACTCTTTCCAATACTCCTTCCATCTCTCTTTCGCTCTCTTTTCAGCCATCTTCAGTCTTATCCCTCCTTCGGTAAGATTTCAGTCGGCGCGATTCGGGGGGTTGACAGCTACCATCTGCGAGAGTATGCTAACTCGGTTTCTCCCTATTGGGGGAAATGGAAAGGTGAAAAGGATAAGCCAAGGAGAGAATTGTGCCGACGATTAACCAACTTGTCAGGAAGGGACGCAAGGCCATTAAGTACAAAACCAAGAGTCCCGCTCTACGCAACAATCCCCAAAAGAGGGGCGTGTGTACGCGCGTATACACCACCACCCCTAAGAAACCTAACTCCGCCCTGCGTAAGGTTGCCCGCGTTCGCCTGACGAGCGGGTTGGAGGTGACGTCTTACATACCGGGGATTGGCCACAACCTTCAGGAACACTCCGTGGTGCTGATCCGGGGGGGGCGCGTCAAGGACCTGCCCGGCGTTCGTTACCACGTCGTCCGCGGCAAGTTGGATACGACGGGAGTTGACACCCGGCGCCAGTCAAGATCTAAATACGGAGCAAAGCGACCCAAGTCGTAAGATCCCTTCGTTAATCGGGCCTCAATGGAGGCCGTTGCTCTTTGAAAACGAGGGTAAGGAAAACGAGGGTAAGGAGTCTTAACGTTATGCCGAGAAAAGCATTTATCAGAAAGAGAGAAATTCCGGCGGACTCAGTTTACGGATCTGTCCTTGTCAGTACATTCATCAACAAGATCATGTACGCCGGCAAGAAATCCGTGGCTGAGTCCATTTTTTATGGGGCGATGGATATCCTGAAGGCAAAGACCGGAGAGGATCCTCTAAAGGTTTTTCAACGGGCGCTGGAAAACGTTAAGCCCATTCTCGAGGTCAGATCCCGGAGGGTCGGCGGCGCCACCTACCAGATCCCGATTGAGGTCAGGCCTGATCGTCGTCTTTCGCTGGCCGTACGCTGGATCATCGACTTCTCCCGCAAAAGGGGCGAAAAGACCATGACGGAGTGCCTTGCGGGGGAGCTTCGGGACGCTTACAACAGCCGGGGTTCCTCCATCAAAAAGAAAGAGGACACCCACAAAATGGCCGAGGCCAACAAGGCCTTCGCCCACTATCGTTGGTAATGGATTAGGATTATATGGCGACTCGCCAGGTTCCGATTGCGCAGCAAAGAAACATAGGCATTATGGCCCACATTGACGCCGGCAAGACGACGACGACCGAGCGCATCCTTTTCTATACGGGTGTGAACTACAAGATGGGCGAAGTGCACGACGGAACCGCCACCATGGACTGGATGATACAGGAGCAGGAGCGAGGGATCACCATCACTTCGGCGGCAACAACGTGTTTCTGGAGGAACTACCGCGTCAATATAATAGATACTCCCGGCCACGTTGACTTCACGGCCGAGGTGGAACGTTCTCTCAGGGTTCTTGACGGAGCGATCGGGGTCTTTTGCGCGGTGGCCGGGGTGGAGCCGCAGTCCGAGACCGTATGGCGCCAGGCGGACAAGTACAAGGTCCCGCGCATAGCCTTCGTCAACAAAATGGACAGACAGGGCGCGGACTTCGAGCGGGCTCTCGCCATGATGGACGAGCGGCTACACGCACGCCCGGTTGCTCTCCAGCTTCCGTGGGGCAAGGAAGATGGGTTTCTAGGTGTGATAGACCTCGTGGAAGAAAAGGCCTACCTCTGGCTGGACGACGCGCTTGGGGCGAAGTTCGTGACCAGGGAAATCCCGCCTGAATTTGCCGGGGAAGCAGCCAGGTGGCGCGAAAAGCTTGTAGAAATAGCCTGCGAGGAAGATGACGAACTCATGCAACTCTACTTTGACGGCAAGCCGGTTCCAACCGCCGCTCTTCGCGAGGCAATTCGCAAGGGTGCGATTGCGATGCACTTCACACCGGTTTTCTGCGGCTCGGCCTTCAAGAACAAGGGCATTCAGCCTTTGATGGACGCCGTTGTAGACTACCTGCCGTCGCCACTTGACATACCTCCCATAGTAGGCATCAACCCGGATTCAGGTAAGGAGGAAGAACGCCACCATAACGACGAAGACCCCTTCTCAGGCCTGGTTTTCAAAATCGTCACCGACACCTTCGTCGGGCAACTGGCCTTCGTACGGGTTTACTCCGGAACCCTGGCATCCGGTTCCTATGTATGGAACGCCAACAAAAAACGCAAGGAGCGGGTTGGGCGGCTTTTAAAGATGCACGCCAATAAGCGCGAGGAGATCAAGGCCGTACGTAGCGGCGACATCGCCGGTATCGTGGGCCTCAGGGATGTTGCCACGGGCGACACCCTGACCGATAAGGACCATGCGATCATACTGGAATCAATGGATTTCCCCGAGCCCGTCATCTCGGTCGCAATTGAGCCGAAGACGAAGGCCGACCAGGAAAAGCTCTCCGCGGCGCTCCTGAAGCTGGCCAAGGAAGACCCCACCTTCAAACTGCGCGTGGATCACGACACCGGCCAGATGCTTATATCGGGAATGGGTGAACTCCACCTCGAAATTATCGTGGACCGCCTGATCCGGGAGTTTGACGTGCGCGCTTCGGTCGGCAAACCGCAGGTGGCCTATCGTGAAACCCTCACGCGGGAAGCCGAGGGCGAGGGCAAGTTTGTCAGGCAAACGGGCGGTCATGGCCAGTACGGCCACGTAAAAATCCGGGTCGCGCCTCTCAAGGATGGCGATTTCGTCTTTAAGAACGCCATAACCGGCGGAGCAATTCCACGCGAGTTTATCCCATCCGTTGAGAAAGGCATCAAAGAGGCCACGGAGACGGGAGTCTTGGCGGGCTACCCGGTAAAGGGCATCGGAGTAACGCTCTACGACGGCTCCTTCCACGAGGTTGATTCCTCCGAGATCGCCTTCAAGATCGCCGGCTCAATGGCTTTCAAAAAGGCCGCGTTGCGGGCTGCTCCCGCCCTCATGGAGCCGATAATGAAGGTGGAGGTAACCGTTCCCGAAAACTACATGGGAGACGTTATAGGGGATCTCAACTCCAGGAGGGGAAAGGTCCAGTCCATGGAGTCAAGAGAACACCTACAGGTGATCTCATGTTACGTCCCGCTGTCGGAGATGTTCGGCTATGCAACGGCTTTGAGGTCGTTGACGCAGGGCCGCGGAAACTACGTAATGCAGTTTGAACGCTACGAGCGCACGCCCAGGCAGGTCTCAGAAGAGATCATAGCCCGCGTGCAGGGTCGGTAAAGAAGGAGGCTAAGAATGGCTAAGGAGAAGTTTGATCGAAGCAAGCCGCACGTGAACGTAGGAACCATCGGTCACGTGGACCATGGTAAAACCACGCTGACCGCGGCTATTACAAAGATACAGGCGGCCAAAGGTTTGGCGACGTTCGTCTCCTACGACGAGGTATCCAAGGCCTCCGAGTCCCAGGGGCGACGCGATGCGACCAAGGTGCTGACCATCGCCACCGCTCACGTGGAGTACCAGTCCGATAAGCGCCATTACGCCCACGTCGACTGCCCGGGACACGCGGACTACGTCAAGAACATGATTACCGGCGCCGCACAAATGGACGGCGCAATTCTGGTCGTCTCGGCCGAAGACGGGCCGATGCCCCAGACCCGCGAACATATTCTTCTCGCGAGGCAAGTCGGCGTGCCGTACATCATAGTCTTCCTGAACAAGTGCGACAGGGTTGACGACCCCGAACTTCTTGACCTCGTCGAGCTGGAGGTGAGGGATCTCCTGAATGAATACCAGTTCCCCGGAGACGACACTCCCATCATCCGCGGTTCCGCGCTACTGGCCAGCAAATCGGAAGATCCTGACTCCGAAGACGCCAAGTGCATCAAAGAACTCCTCGATGCCTGCGACAGCTATATTAAGGACCCGGTGCGCGATATCGATAAGCCCTTCCTGATGCCCATAGAAGACATCTTCTCCATCTCCGGTCGCGGCACCGTAGTGACCGGGCGCGTCGAACGAGGCGTCATCAAGATAGGCGAAGAGATGGAAATAGTCGGTCTCAAGCCCACCTTCAAGACGGTGGTCACGGGTGTTGAGATGTTCCGCAAGCTGCTTGACCAGGGCCAGGCCGGAGACAATCTGGGCCTGTTGCTGCGGGGTGTAAAAAAGGATGACGTAGAACGTGGACAGGTCGTCGCAAAGCCGGGCTCTATTACGCCCCACACCAACTTCAAAGGCGAAGTGTATATCCTCACCAAGGAAGAGGGCGGACGCCACACTCCGTTCTTCAAGGGTTATCGCCCCCAATTCTATTTCCGGACCACGGATGTGACCGGCGACGTAACTCTTCCCGCTGACCGTGAAATGGTCATGCCGGGCGACAACGTTGCAATGGAAGTCAAACTTATTTCGCCTATCGCCATGGAGAAGGGAATACGTTTCGCCATCCGGGAAGGTGGCCGTACCGTTGGTGCGGGCACAATTTCGGAGATAGTGGAGTAATAGTAGATGCTGAACGAAAAGATCCGAATTCGCCTTTTAGCATACGATTACTGTATTCTGGACCGTTCCACGAAGGAGATTGTGGAAACGGCGAGGCGTACCGGCGCGCGGGTCAAGGGACCGATTCCCTTGCCCACGGACCGTACCGTCTGGACCGTAAACCGTTCTCCCCACGTGGACAAGAAATCCAGGGAGCAGTTTGAGATGCGCACCCACAAGCGGCTTTTAGACATATACGATCCGACGCCGCAGACGGTGGATGCGCTTATGAAACTGAATCTGCCTCCCGGAGTGGACGTAGAAATAAAGGCCTTTACCAAGTAGCTTTGGGAGGCCGTGTCAGGGCCGGCACAAGCCGGGACTTGCGGGCACGTCGCTTTGGCGACCTCTGCCTGAGGAGAGTAAAGATGAAGGTCGGGATTCTTGGACGCAAGGTTGGAATGACGCAGATCTTCAGGGAAACGGACCGTCAGGTCGTTCCCGTCACGGTTATTCAAGCAGGACCATGCGTTGTTCTGCAGAAGAAAACCCCGGAGACCGACGGCTACGACGCCATCCAAATAGGCCTCGTGGAGAAAGTGGGCCGCACGGTGGTCAACCGACCGATGGCGGGTCACCTGAAAAAGGCAGGGGCCGCCTCCATCAGGGCCATACGGGAATTGAGGGGCGAATATCCGGACCTTGTTCCCGGCAACACTCTTACGGTCGATGCGTTCAAGGATGTCAAGGCGGTTGAAGTAGTCGGAATGAGCAAGGGGAAGGGCTTCCAGGGTGTGGTCAAACGCCACGGCTTCGCTGGAGGACGCGCGACGCACGGTTCCATGTCCCACCGCGCCCCCGGTTCCATCGGCGCTTCCTCCTATCCTTCCCGCGTCTTCAAAGGAATGAGAATGGCAGGCCAAATGGGACACACTCGTACGACGGTGACGAACCTGGATCTGGTCCGGGTTGACTCCGAAAGCGGGTTTCTGCTCGTCAAGGGTCCCGTTCCCGGAGCCAGGGGTGGCCTCCTGATCATCCATGGCATCAGGTAAGGGGCGGCAAATGAATATCCATGTGATCAATGAAAAGAATGAAGCTCAGCGGGAGCTGGACCTTCCAGCGGAGGTTTTCGGCGTCGCCTATCGCAAGGATCTTATTTACGAGGCCGTCAGGAACTATACGGCCAACCAGAGGTTGGGCACCCATTCCACGAAACGGCGCGACGAAGTGTCGGGTTCGGGAAGAAAGATATGGAAGCAGAAGCACACCGGGAGGGCCAGAATGGGCGAAATCAGGTCCCCACTCTGGTACCATGGTGGAATAACCTTCGGTCCCAAACCCAGGGATTACAGCTATGCCATACCAAAAAAGATGCGGCGCGGGGCGATGCGGAGTCTCCTTTCGGAGCGCATACGCAGAGAGGGGCTGGCGGTAATTGAGGGATTCGCGGTGGACGAACCGAAGACCAAGGCCTTCGTTACCAAGTACGGACCGATTCTTGACGCCCACAAAACCATCCTCTTCGTGGACCGGGAGGTTGAAAAGAACGCCAGGCTGGCCAGCCGCAACATCCAGGGAGTCAAAGTGACCAGGAGGGACAATTTGAACGTTTACGACCTGGCGCGCTACGACATGGTCGTATTCACGGAACCGGCACTCCTTGACCTGGCGGAGGTTCTTCAGCCATGAATGACCCATACACCATAATTATTCGCCCCCTGTTGACGGAAAAGAACATCATCGGAAAGGAACGGTACAGAACCGTGGCTTTCAAGGTGGATCGCAGGGCGAACAAGATTGACATCGCCCGAGCGGTCGAGACGGCTTTCAAGACCACGGTGGAGAGCGTACGCGTTCTGACCGTCCACGGAAAAGTGAAGCGGATGGGCCGGTCCGAGGGAAAACGACCGGATTGGAAGAAAGCTTACGTAAAACTCGCTAAGGGTGCCAAGCCCATCGAGTACTTCGAGGGCGTGTAGGGGAATGCAATGGGAATAAAAACGTACAAACCCACCACGCCGAGTCGGCGTTATATGTCGACATCGACCTTTGAAGAGATAACAAAGACTCAGCCCGAAAAGGCCCTTCTGCGACCGAAGAAGCGCATCAGCGGCAGAAACGTGCATGGGCACATTACACTCAGGAGGCGCGGTGGGGGTCACAAGAAGCGGTACCGTGTGATCGACTTCAAACGCGACAAGCGCGGGATTCCGGCCCGGGTGGCGGCCATTGAGTACGACCCCAACCGCACGTGCCGGATTGCACTACTCCATTACGAAGACGGGGAAAAGCGCTATATTCTCGCCCCCCAAGGTTTAACCCCCGGAGTGAAGGTAATGGCTGGAGACGATGCCGAGGTGTCCAGCGGAAACGCTTTGCCGCTGAAGAACATCCCCGTCGGAACCCACATCCACAACATAGAACTTCACCGGGGCGGAGGCGGACAGATCGCACGGGCGGCCGGAAGTTCGGCCCAATTGATGGCAAAAGAGGGACGCATGGCCACGCTGAAGATGCCTTCCGGCGAGATGCGCCTGGTAAACATTTTCTGTTACGCCACGGTGGGCGAGGTAGGCAACCTGGACCACAAGAACATCACCATCGGAAAGGCGGGGCGCTCCCGTTGGCTCGGCAAACGGCCGAAGGTTCGCGGCACGGCCATGAACCCGGTCGACCACCCCCATGGCGGCGGCGAGGGCAAGAGCAAGTGCGGCCGTCACCCCGTAACTCCCTGGGGCATTCCTACGAAGGGCTACAAAACCCGTCGTAACAAGCGTACGGGGCGCTTTATCTTGAAGAGGAGAAGCTAGTATGTCGCGTTCTCTGAAAAAAGGACCCTTCGTCGACGACCATCTCTTGAAGAAGGTGGAGGCGATGAACGCCTCCGGCAGCAAATCCGTCATCAAGACGTGGAGTCGGCGTTCCATGATCGTGCCGGCAATGCTTAATCTTACCATCGCCGTCCACAACGGTCGCAAGTTCGTGCCGGTCTTCATAACCGAGAACATGGTAGGCAACCGCCTCGGCGAGTTTGCCCCAACGCGCACCTTCAGGGGACACTCCGGAGACCGGAAACAAGGAAAAGTGAGGTAGAAAACGCCCATGATTTCCAAAGCCGTCGCCAAATATCTGAATACCTCGCCCCAAAAAACGCGGTTGGTGGTCGACATGATTCGCGGCCACTCCGTCAACGAGGCTCTTTCCCTTCTGAGCTTCAGCAAGAAACGCGTGGCGGGAGACTTGAAGAAGCTGTTGAAGGACGCGGTAGCCAACGCGGAGAGCGCACCCGATCAGGACGTGGACGTGGATAAACTCTACGTCAGCACCATCCTGGTGGACGGTGCTTCGCTCAGACAACGCAAGCGAACCCTACCCGCACCGATGGGAAGGGCCTTCCGTATTTTGAAGCGCCAGAGCCATGTACTTATCGGATTGGATGTTGGGAAGTGAACCCCATCCCGGGCTATGTCCGTCGGGAAGGATGCAGGAGGTGAGCATTGGGCCAAAAAGTTAACCCTGTTGGTTTTAGGGTAGGCTTCAATAAGGAATGGGAGTCGCGCTGGTTTTCCAAGAAGCAGTACAGGACGCTTCTCCACGAGGATCTCAAACTGCGAGCGGATCTACTGAAGCGCCTCAGTCGTGGAGGAGTATCGCGGATCGACCTGGAGAGGGCCGGCAAAAAGCTGACCATAACCATCTCCACCAGCCGCCCCGGGATCATCATCGGCAAAAAGGGCGCCGAAGTGGATAGACTTAAAGATGACATCCAAAAGCGCCTCGGTAGGGACGTCTACATCAAGATCAATGAAATCAACAGGCCTGAAATAGAAGCCCAACTCGTAGCGGAGTCCATTGCCCTACAACTTACCAAACGTGTTGCTTTCCGCAGGGCCATGAAACGAGCCATTGAAATGGCTATGAAGTTCGGTGCACTTGGGATCAAGATCAGGGTTGCCGGGCGGTTGAACGGCTCCGAAATAGCGCGCTCGGAATGGTATCTCGAGGGTCGGCTTCCGTTGCAGACCCTTAGAAGCGATATAGACTACGGCCTGGCCGAATCCCACACGACCTACGGGGTCATAGGGATCAAGGTTTGGATCTACAAGGGCCAGAAGGTAGGTAAGTAATGGTGTTCTCGGGAGACGCGCCATGTTAATGCCAAAGAAGGTTAAATACAGGAAACAGCAGCGCGGTCGAAGGTCGGGCATGGCCCAACGTGGAAACCGCGTGAACTTTGGAGACTTCGGTCTCATGGCTCTCGAAGCTGCCTGGATTACCAACCGACAGATCGAAGCCGGTCGTATTGCCATCAACCGGAATGTGAAGAGGGGCGGGAAGATGTGGATTCGCATCTTCCCCGACAAGCCCTACACCAAGAAGCCGCTTGAAACCCGCATGGGAAAAGGCAAAGGCAACCTCGAAGGTTGGGTAGCGGTAGTCAAGCCCGGCCGCATTCTCTTCGAACTGGAGGGCGTGCCCATCGAGACCGCCAAGGAGGCTTTTCGCCTGGCAGCCCACAAACTCCCCATCAAGACGCGGTTTGTTACCCGCAAAGAGCAGGAGTTCTCCCAATGATAAAGAAACAGGATATTAAAAATCCGGTCAAGGTTCGGGATCTGACGATTGAAGAACTCGAGGGCGAAACCCACGAGTTGGCCGAGCACCTGATGAAGTTGCGCTTTCAGTTGGCGTCGGGCCAGATTGAAGATCCTCAAACCATTCGAATTTACCGCCATGGCTTGGCTCGGGTTAAGACCATCCTTGCCGAAAAGCGGCGGGCTGCGGAAGGGAAATGAGGATGGAAGAGAAGGATGTTCAGCAGAAAAGGCGTCACCGGAATACGAAAGTCGGCGTGGTGGTTTCCGATAAGATGGACAAGACCGTAGTAATAAAAGTCGAGCGGAAGATATTCCACCCGCGGTACCGTAAGGTTATCAACCGTACAAACCGCTTCATGGCGCACGACGAAACCAACCTGTGCACCATTGGTGACCGGATTGAGATTGTTGAAACCCGCCCGCTCAGCAGGCGCAAGCGCTGGGCGGTGAAGCAAATCCTGGAGAAGGCCCGTTGATCCGGGACCGTAGGAGACAGCAATGATTCAGATGGGAACAATTCTCAAGGTTGCCGACAACTCGGGGGCAAAGAAGCTCTTCTGCATCCGGATGAGGGGCGGTGGAATCGCCGGCCGCTACGCGGGTATCGGGGACATCGTTACCTGTTCCGTTAAAGAGGCGACGCCGCAGGCCAACATCAAGAAGGGCAACGTGGTTCAGGCCGTCGTCGTCCGTACGGTGAAGGAAACCCGGAGGCGCGACGGTTCTTACATTCGCTTTGACAATAACGCCGCCGTACTCGTGGACGAAAAGGGCGAGCCGGTGGGTACGCGCGTCTTTGGACCGGTCGCCAGGGAGTTGAGGGAAAAACGATTCATGAAGATCGTTTCCCTGGCTCCCGAGGTGATATAATAATAGGGGCTCAAGGTGGCCAGTAGAATCAAGTCGGACGATCAGGTCGTCGTTCTTTCCGGTAAGGATAGGGGAAGGCGTGGGAAGGTGCTCAGCGTTTTTCCGAACAAGGGCCGTGCGGTCGTCGAAAATCTCAATTACGTCAAACGTCACACCAGGGCAAACCCGCAGAAGAACATCAAGGGCGGCATCCTGGAACGCGAGGCTTCCCTGTCCCTGAGCGCACTCATGGTTGTTTGCGGGGAGTGCCAGGAACCCACCAAAGTGGTTACAAGAGAGTTGGAAAACGGCCGCAAGGTTCGCGTTTGCAAAAAGTGCGAAGCAGAACTGGACTAGAGGAAGAAGCCATGAGTAATAGACCCCGGTTGTTAGAACGCTACAAGACGGAGATAGCTCCGAAACTTCGAGAGGAGTTCGACTACCCCAACATTATGGCCGTTCCCAAGGTGACGAAGATCTCCATCAACATAGGAATGGGAGAAGCCAAAGTCGATATAAAATTGCTCGAAGAGGCCTCGAAGACGCTGACGGCTATCTCCGGTCAAAGGGCGGTTACCAGGCGAGCCAAAAAATCCATCTCCAACTTCAAACTCCGCCAGGGACAACCCATCGGAACCAAGGTTACCCTTCGCGGGGATCGCATGTACGAGTTTCTGGATCGTTTTATCGCGCTGGCACTTCCAAGGAGCCGCGATTTCAGGGGCGTTTCGGACAAATCCTTCGACGGCCGTGGAAATTACACCATCGGCATTAAAGACCAGCTAATCTTTCCGGAAGTGGATTACAGCAAGATCACGCGTGCAATGGGAATGAACATCACCATTTGCACCACGGCCAAGACGGACCCTGAGGCGAAGGCGCTCCTTCGACGCTTCGGGATGCCTTTTCGCCGGTAAGGTAGGAGACAAGGGATGGCTAGTGTTCGCATGTTCGCAAAGATGAAGAAGGAACCCAAATTCCGTGTCAGGCGACGAAACCGTTGCCAGCGATGCGGACGTCCGCGCGGCTACTACCGAAAGTTCGGCCTGTGCCGTTGCTGCCTCAGGGAACTCGCCTCGAAGGGACAGCTTCCCGGCGTAGTGAAGGCTTCGTGGTGAGGTAAAAATATGACTATGACAGATCCGGTTGCCGATATGCTGACCCGCATTCGCAATGGTCTTTCCAGCAAGAAAGCCTTCGTGGACATGCCATCCTCTTCGTTGAAGGTGGAGGTTGCCAAGATACTCAAGGAAGAGGGCTACGTACTCAACTTCAAGGTCTCGGAAGACTCCAAGCAAGGGGTGCTCCGCATAGACCTCAAGTACACTCCCGAAGGCTTGCCGGTTATCGACGGTATACAGCGCGAATCGAGTCCGGGCCGCAGGCTCTACGTCGGCAAGGACGATGTCAAACCGGTCATGAACGGCCTTGGTATCCACATTATCAGCACCTCGATGGGCGTCGTTACGGATAAGAAGGCCCGGCGTGAGGGAATCGGCGGTGAAGTTCTTTGTCGTGTATGGTAGGAGGAAGCCATGTCTCGCATCGGTAAAATGCCGATCTCCCTTCCCGATGCGGTGAAGGTCTCGGTCGAAGCAAAAATGGTCAAGGTCTCCGGTCCAAAGGGAAAGCTGCTCACCGCCGTGCCCAATGGAATCACCTGTTCGGTGAAGGATGGGCGGATATTCGTCGAACGGGGTTCCGATACCAAGCAGGCGAAGGCCTACCACGGTCTTGTCCGGTCGCTGCTCTCAAACGCCGTTCACGGCGTTACGGAGGGATACAAGAAGGAATTGGATATTGTCGGCGTGGGATACAAGGCCTCCGTCGAAGGCAATAAAGCCGTCTTCAACTTGGGGTACTCTCATCCAATAAACATGGTCATTCCCGAGGGTATCGCGATTGAAATCCAAAAAGCCACGCACGTAATAGTAACCGGCTATGACAAGCAGAAGGTCGGGCAGATAGCCGCCCAAATACGATCTATGAGAAAACCGGAACCCTACAAGGGCAAGGGTGTGCATTATTCGGACGAGACGATTCTGCGCAAAGCCGGTAAATCGGCAACATAAGGGAGTTCCACGATGGGTAAGCTGCAACACCTTGACCGCCGCCGGAAGCGGAGCCGAAGGCGGATAAGAATCCTGAAGCGAATGACAGGCACGCCTGATGTGCCGAGGCTGGTTGTTTTCAAGAGCACCCGGTATATCTACGTGCAAGCCGTAGACGACGCCAACGGTAAAACCATCGCCGCCGCTTCCTCCTTGGAGCCCGGGGTAAAGAGCGCTCTTAAAACCTCCGGAAAGCACCTCAAGGTAGCTGGACGGATAGGGCAACTTGTCTCCGAACGCCTCAGGAGCAAGGGGATCGAACGTGTGGTCTTTGACCGCGGAGGCTACGTTTACCACGGCAGGGTGAAGGCCCTGGCAGAGGGCGCCCGTAAGGGCGGACTTCAGTTTTAGGGAGTATGGGCATGGTTGAAAGAGCATCCGGCGGGTCCGATTTTTCAGAACAGGTAGTTGATATCCGGCGCGTCACCAAGGTTGTCAAGGGCGGCAAGAACTTCTCCTTCTCCGCCCTGGTCGTCGTCGGCGACGGCGCCGGGAAGGTAGGTTGCGGCCTCGGCAAGGCAAGGGAGGTTCCCCTCGCCATTTCCAAGGGCGTGGACAGGGCCAAGCGAAACATGCTCCAGGTACCGCTGCAGGGTACGACGATTCCGCACTACATTGAGGGACACTTCGGCGCGGGCCACGTTGTGCTGAGGCCCGCTTCGAAGGGAACGGGCGTCATAGCCGGTGGTCCCCTCCGCGCCGTTATGGAAGCGGCCGGCGTGCAGGACATCCTGACCAAGTGCATTGGAACGAACAACCCGTTGAACGTGGTCAAGGCCGCGCTCTCCGGATTTGAACACCTACAGACTCCTGAAAGTGTGGCGAAGAAACGCGGCAAGACCGTGGAAGAACTCCTGGGGTAAGCGATGAACGCCAAGAAAAAGACGTCGGCTAATGAAAAGCAACTCACGGTGAAGCTCGTCAGGAAGCCCGGTACGGAAAAGCTCCGCAAGGTAACCTGGAGCATGGGGCTCAGGCGGCTGAACAAAACCAGAACCTACCCGGACCGGCCGGAGATTCGGGGAATGATCTTTGCCGTGAAGCATCTGGTTGAAGTAACCGAGGAATAATAGGGGTTTGCCATGTTTCTCTCCGAATTGCAACCGGCTAAAGGCTCCAAGAAACACACTAAACGAATTGGTCGAGGTCCCGGTTCCGGCTACGGAAAGACGGCGGGCAAGGGCGAAAAAGGACAGCGTTCCCGTTCGGGCTTCAAGCAGAATCCTGGTTTCGAAGGGGGGCAGATGCCTCTCCACAGGCGCCTTCCCAAGAGGGGCTTCACGAACCGGTTCAAGCACGTCTTCGAGGTCGTAAACGTCGGCCGCCTGGATTGCTTCGAAGCCGGCGCGACAATTGACGCCAAGTCCCTAAAGGAAGTGGGGCTGATACGGTCGCCGGATCTTCCCGTGAAGATTTTAGGAAAGGGCGCCATCGACCGTGCCCTGACCATCGTGGCGGACGCCTTCTCCGAAAAGGCCAGGCAGCTCATTGAAGAGGCCGGTGGAAAAGCTGAGGTGAAGAAACCGTGTTAGAAGCCTTTAAGAACCTCTTCAAAATCCCCGATCTACGCAAAAGGATTATCTTTACCTTCCTTCTCCTGGCGGTCTACCGCGTGGGGGCGCAGATTCCAACTCCCGGTATCAACGCCAATGCCCTACAGGATTTCTTTAAGCAGTACCAGTCGGGAATTCTTGGATTTATAAACCTCTTTTCGGGCGGAGCGCTCGCGCGATGCACCATCTTCGCCCTGGGCATCATGCCCTACATTACGGCCCAGATTATCTTTCAGCTCCTTGCGGTGGTATGGCCCTACATCGAGAAATTGCAGAAAGAGGGCGGCGCCGAGGGCCGTAAGAAGATCAATCAATACACCCGTTACCTCACGATAATCATCTGCGTCATCCAGGCGCTGGGCATTTCCTTCTGGCTCAAAACCCTGGTCAGCCCCAAGGGAATCAAGATCGTTCAGAATCCGTCCTTCGGTTACCACATTATGACGATCATCATCCTGACGGCCGGCGCGACCTTTGTTATGTGGCTCGGCGAGCAGATAACGGACCGCGGCGTTGGAAACGGAATCTCACTGATGATCTACGCCGGCATCGTTGTTGGACTCGTCCCCGGCGCAATCCAGACCTTACAGCAGGTACAGCAGGGAACCATTTCCTTCTTCGCGGTTCTGATGCTCCTGGTCTTCATGATCGCCGTTGTTGCCTTCATCGTCTACTTCGAGAGCGCTCAACGGAAGATTCCCATCCAGTACGCCAAGAGGATGGTTGGCAGGAAAATGGTCGGCGGCCAAGCGGTTTTCTTCCCCCTGAAGCTGAACCCGGGCGGCGTCATGCCAATCATCTTCGCCGTCTCCCTTCTAGCCGTTCCACAAACCGTGCTGAACCTGCCGGCAGTAGCGAAACTTTCGTGGATTCCCACCCTCAAAGCTTACCTGGGTTACGGTTCTCTGACCTACCTGACCATTTACGGACTTCTCATTGTTCTCTTCACGTACTTCTACGTCAGCATCGTCTTTAACCCCGAAGACCTGGCCGACAACCTAAAGAAGTTCGGTGGGTTCATCCCCGGCATCAGGCCGGGCAAGAGCACCAGCAACTTTCTCTACCGCTCGCTCAATCGCCTTCTCTTCGCCGGCTCCGTATACCTGGTGCTGGTAGCGATTCTTCCCGTTATGCTCATCAGCGGCTTCCCTTTGCAACACCTATGGAGCATAGGACCCTCTCTTGAAATTTTCTTCAAGACGATGCACATCGACTGGATTCTCCGCGGTTTTAGTCTGAACTTTTACTTCGGCGGCACCTCCCTGCTGATCGTGGTGGGCGTAGCAATGGACACCATTCAGCAGGTCGAGTCGCAGTTGGTTATGCGCAACTACGACGGGTTTTCCAGCCGGTCGAGGTTTAAGAGCAGGAGGAGATAATGGAGTCTAAAAACCTGACCCTGTTAGGACCTCCAGGCGCAGGAAAGGGCACACAGGCGAAGATGTTGTCCATAAGGATTCGTTGCCCGCACGTCTCGACGGGTGACATGCTGAGGGACGCGGTCAGGGAGCGCACCTCCATTGGCATCATGGCCAAATCGGTGCTGGAGCGCGGTGAACTCGTCCCGGACGAGCTTTTAACCGGCATCGTAAAGGAACGACTTGCCAAGAATGATTGCAAGGGAGGGTTTATTCTGGACGGCTATCCCCGCAACCTGGCGCAGGCCGACATTCTCGAAGGAATACTCAAGGAACTCGGAAAGACGGACGTTGTCGCCATTGAGCTGGAGGTTCCCGACTCCGCGATTGTTGCAAGACTCGGAAACCGCCGTTCCTGTCCTGCTTGCGGCGCGGTCTACAACTTGATCTCTTCTCCCCCGGCAAAGGAGGGGCTTTGCGACGCCTGTTCGGCAGCTCTGGTGCGGAGAGACGACGACAGGGAAGAGGTAATTCGTGAGAGGCTCCGCGTCTACCACGACAAGACCGCTCCCCTCGCCGACTACTACCGTAAGCAGGAAAGACTGAAGACCGTCCGGGGGAATCTGTCTCCCAAGGATGTTCTCGAAGCCCTGGCGAAGGTCGTAGGATGATAGAACTCAAGAACAGCGCCGAGATCAATAAAATGGACGCGGCCAACCGCATTGTACACGCGGTGCTCAATCGGCTTGCGTCCGAGCTTAAACCCGGCATTGTTCTTGAAGAGCTGGACCGCCTCGCCGAGTCCATGACTATCAAGATGGGCGGCAAACCCGCGTTTAAGGGCTACAACGGTTATCCCGCCTCGGTTTGTATCTCCGTCAACGACGAGGTGGTACACGGTATACCGCTTAAACAGAAGGTCAAAGAGGGGGACATTGTTTCGCTTGACTATGGAGTTGTTCTGGACGGTTTTTACGGGGACGCAGCGAAGACCTGCCCCGTGGGATCGGTTGACAGCGACGCCGTCAAACTCATGGACGTGACGCGGGAGTCCCTCGCTAAAGCCATAGAGAAGGCCAAGGTCGGCAACCGCGTCTCCGATCTCGGCAATGCCGTTCAAAGCTACGTGGAATCCTTTGGCTTCTCCGTCGTCAGGGATTACGTTGGACACGGCATAGGGCGGACCCTGCACGAGGAGCCGCAAATTCCCAACTTCGGGCAACCGGGAAACGGACCGAGGCTGAGGGCCGGAATGGTAATAGCCATCGAGCCGATGGTCAACGAAGGCGGGGCCGAAGTCACGGTTGATCCGGACGGCTGGACCGTTCGCACCAAGGACCATCGTCGCTCCGCCCACTTTGAATACAGCCTTGTAGTTACAAAGGAGAACCCAAGAATACTGGGAGTTGAAAGGGAATGAGCAAAGACGACGTTATTCAAATGCACGCCACCGTAAGAGAGGCGCTCCCTAACGCCATGTTCAAGATTGAACTGGAGAGCGGCCACAGGGTGCTCGCGCACATCTCGGGTAAAATGAGGAAGCACTTCATACGAATTCTTCCAGGGGACGAGGTTTTGGTGGAACTCTCTCCCTACGACCTCGACCGGGGACGCATTGTTTATCGCTTCAAGAATTAACGGAGAAGGGTAATGAAAGTAAGACCGTCTGTCAAGAAGATGTGCGTAAAGTGCAGGATAGTCAAGCGCAAAGGCGTCATCCGGGTCATCTGCAGCAACCCGAAACATAAACAGAGACAAGGGTAAGGAGGAAGACCGTGGCACGCATAGCGGGAATCGATCTCCCCATGAACAAACAAGTTGAAACCGCCCTGACCTACATTTACGGCATCGGCCCGGCCCTTTCCCTGCGAATACTTGACAAGGCCGGCGTCAAGGCTGAGATTCGCATCAAGGACCTGACGGAAGACGAGGTTTCGCGTATCCGCAAGGTTATCCAGGAAGAGGGCAACGTTGAAGGCGACCTTCGTAAGAAGGTACAGATGGATATCCGCCGCCTCATCGATATAGGTTGTTACCGCGGCATCCGCCACCGAACCGGCCTTCCGGTGCGTGGCCAGCGAACGCACACCAACGCGAGAACACACAAGGGCTCACGCCGGGCCATTGCCGGTAAGAAGCGGGCGCCCAGAAAGTAGGCTTTCCCAAGGAGTCCAGGTATGGTGAAAACTATTCGTTCGAAGAAGATTGCCCGTCGGGAGAAAAAGAACATCCCAATGGGCATAGTCCACGTAAACGCCACCTTCAACAATACCCTTATTACCATTACCGACATGGAAGGGAACACGGTGGTCTGGGGCACCTCCGGTGCGGCCGGTTTCAAGGGTACGCGGAAGGGGACTCCTTTTGCCGCCCAGGTTTGCGCCAAGGACGTGGCCGAGAAGGCAATGGAACACGGGATGCGCGAGGTGGAAGTCAGGGTCAAGGGGCCGGGGTCGGGCCGCGAGTCCGTCATTCGTTCCATCCAGGCAGTGGGCCTGAAGATTCGCTCCATCAGGGACGTAACCCCCGTTCCCCATAACGGATGCCGGCCGCCCAAGCGCCGGCGCGTGTAAGGAGGATCGTCTTGGCACGATACAATGCTTCCGTATGTCGTTTGTGCCGTCGTGAGGGAATGAAACTTTACCTCAAGGGCGACCGCTGTTTCAAAGAAAAGTGCGCCATAGAAAAGAGGAACACGCCTCCGGGACCGCGCACGCGTCGCCGTAGAAAGCCCAAGGATTACGGCCTGCAACTCAGAGAAAAGCAGAAGGTAAAGAGAATTTACGGAGTCTTGGAGAAGCAATTCAGGAAGTACTTCAAAACCTCCGACCGAAAAAAAGGAGTAACGGGCGAGAATCTCCTCTGCCTTCTTGAAAAGCGTCTCGATAACGTCGTTTACCGTTTCGGTTTCTCCTCTTCGCGTCCCCAGGCCAGGCAGTGGGTTGCTCACGGCCAGATTTTTGTAAATGGGCGCCGCGTGAACGTCTCCAACTACCAGGTAAAAGAGGGCGACGAAATCGCCATTTCACCCAAGCTCGCCAAGAACGCCTTTCTGCTTAACGCCGTGGAATCTTCAGCGGGACGTGGAGTTCCGGAATGGCTGGAATTCGACAGTGAAAAACTTAAGGGCACGATTTCCCGTGAACCGAAGCGAACGGACATAACCTACCCTGTAGAGGAGCAGCTCATCGTAGAGTTGTACTCCAAATAAGGTTGTAAGGAGCGTTTAGGGCCATGAAAACCTTTCAAATGCCTTCTTTTATCGAATTCAATATGGATTCACTGACGGGCCAATACGGCGAATTCATAGCCCAGCCCCTTGAAGTCGGGTGGGGAATCACCCTTGGAAACTCGCTACGGCGCGTTCTTCTCGCCTCCATCGAAGGGGCGGCGATAACCGCGGTGCGTATTGAGGGAGTCGTGCATGAGTTCACATCGGTTTCGGGTATAAAGGAAGATATTACCGACTTAATCCTTAACCTGAAGGCCATACAGTTCATAATGCACTCCGACGAGATGAAGGTCTTGCACCTTTCGGTAAAAGGCCCCGCCGAGGTTAAGGCGAAGGATATCCAGCTCGACGGAACGGTTCGCATCCTTAACCCCGAGGCGCCCATCGCCACACTCAACGAGGAGGGTTCGCTTGAGATGGAACTCTACCTCGACAAGGGGCGTGGATACGTACCGGCCGAGGCCAACAAGGTGCCGGATCCGAGGTTCATAGCCATCGACTCCATTCATTCACCGGTACGCAAGGTTAATTTCGACATCGGCGAAACGCGCGTCGGCGAGGCTACCGACTACGAACAGCTCAAGCTGGAAGTGTGGACTAACGGAGCGATAACGCCGCAGGAGGCCGTTACCCAGGCCGCCAAATTGTTGGCTTCCCACCTCGAGTTTTTCTGTTCGCTGACCAGCCCTGACGCTACCGTGGTTCCAAAGGGAAGCCAGCCGAAGCCGGTTGAGAATCTGGAAGATATCCTGGCCCTGCCCATTGATGATCTTGGGCTCTCGGCAAGAATAGTCAAGACGTTGAAAGCCTACGACCTTTTGACGGTAAGAGACCTTGTAAGGGTAAGCGAAAAGGACCTCAAAAGCGTAAAGAACTTCGGCCAGAAGTCCTTCAAAGTCGTAGTTGAGGCCCTTGCCGCGAAGAACCTGACCCTGAATATGCACGTGTGAGGCCATTATGCGCCATAGAGTAGACCACAGAAAGCTTGGCAGAACAACCGAGCACCGCATTGCGATGCTGCGCAACCAGACCGTAAGCCTGGTTCAACATGATAGGATTAAGACCACCCTGTCGAAGGCCAAAGAATTGCGGCGTTTCGTCGAAAAGCTCATTAGCCTTGCCAAGAAAGACACCCTCCACGCCCGTCGGCTCGCGGCGCGCCACGTTCAAGATCCCGAGGCTCTCAAGAAGCTCTTTTCCGTTCTGGGACCTCTCTACGCCTCGCGTTCCGGTGGATATACAAGAATTCTCAAGCTGGGCTTCCGCCGTGGAGACAGCGCCCAGGAAGCGATCATAGAACTCGTGGGTCGGGAACCCAAGTTCGAGAGTACCGAGGCCAAGGGCAAGAAGAAGCCCAGGTCCGCCAAGAAAGCGCCGTTGGACGAAGAGGCCGGAAACGAGAACAACGCTCCAGCCAGGAAGAAAGCGGCAAAGGGTGTAGCGAAGAGCAAGGCCGGGGCGGAAGTAAAGGCGGAAGCCGCCGATGTGGAAACAGCGGCGGAGCCGAAAACCGAAAGCAAGGGTAAAACCAAGGCGAAGGCCGGCCTGAAGGAAGGAACTGAGGCGGCGGGCGAAGGCGTTGAAGACAAAGATGACGCCACCGCCAAGAAAGCGCCGTTGGACGAAGAGGCCGGAAACGAGAACAACGCTCCAGC
>CAZIBS010000028.1:20274-25400 GCA_964537405.1 uncultured Thermoanaerobaculia bacterium
CCGGGGCGGAAGTAAAGGCGGAAGCCGCCGATGTGGAAACAGCGGCGGAGCCGAAGATCGCAAGCAAGGGTAAAAGCAAGGCGAAGGCCGACCTGAAGGAAGGAAATGAGGCAGCGGGCGAAGGCGTCGAAGACAATGACGCCGCCTCCTCCAAAAACTCCGCCGGGGAAAAGAAGACCCCCGAGGCCTAAGCACGCCTGCCAAGGAGACAATCCATGGTCTCCCTCTTTTGCAGTGCCGAGCCGTCACAGCCACTTGCCAACAGGGTCCGACCCAAACAATGGGATGATCTTGTCGGCTTGGCCGGAGTGGTGGGAAGCGAAACTCCGACCGGCCGTCAAGTAGCAACCGACACCCTTTCAAGCACTATCCTCTGGGGTCCCCCGGGGAGCGGCAAGACCTCCTTCTCAAGAATCATCAGGGGCAATACCGGGAGGCCCTTCGTGGGTTTCTCCGCCGTTATGTCCACCCTCAAGGAGGTCAGGGCCGTGATGGAAGAAGCGAGGCTTCTCTGGAAGGGAGAGGGCAAGGGCACCATTCTCTTCATGGACGAAATTCACCGTTTCAATAAAGCCCAGCAGGACGCCTTTCTTCCCTACATCGAGGAAGGATCCGTTACTTTGCTCGGCGCCACGACGGAGAATCCATCCTTTCACCTGAACTCCGCCCTTCTCTCCCGGTGCAGGGTCCTCGTCTTTCCGGCGCTCCAAGAGGCCGACATCCTCCGGATATTGCAGCGGGCGCTCACCACCGACACAACCATGAACGAGGCGGAGAGAACCATACCGATAGAGATACTGGAAGTACTCTGTCGCTTGGCCTCGGGCGACGCACGCTTCGCCCTCAACGCCCTCGAAGCCCTGGTCTTGCAGTACCCACCGCAAGCGCCGCTGGAACCGAAGGAGGTGCGCAAATGGTTGACGAGCGGCCGTGTTCGCTACGACCGGGGCGGAGAGGAGCACTACAACCTTATCAGCGCTTACCACAAGTCCATCCGCAACAGCGATGGCCAAGGGGCGCTTTACTGGCTCTACAGGATGCTCGAAGGCGGAGAGGAGCCACTCTTCATCGCCCGGAGGCTTGTCCGGGCCGCCTCTGAAGACATCGGCAACGCCGACCCGAAAGCGCTTCGGAGGGCGTTGGATGCCAAGGAAGTCGTGGATTTCCTTGGCATGCCGGAGGGGGCACTCGCCCTGGCCCAGGCTACCCTCTACCTGTGCGCGGCGCCAAAATCCAACCGTGTGTACGCAGCCGAGAAGGCGGTCAAGAGAGACTTGAACCACGGCCGTCGTTATCCCGTACCCCTGTCCTTACGCAACGCTCCAACGTCTCTGATGAAGAAGGCGGGATACGGCGACGGCTACGCCTATGCCCACGATGAGCCCGAAGGCATAGCCGATTTAGATTGCCTTCCCGCCCCGTTGAAGGGAAGAATCTACTATACGCCAAAGGACACTGGTTTTGAAAAGACCATAGGCGGGTGGATGGAAATATGGCGACGCCGGAAAGGAGCGGCCGGACAGCAACACAAGAAAGGCGGGTCTGAATGAGACGCCTCCGGCCGGCTTTCGTTGTCCTTTTTCTTGTTGTGGCCATCCAGGCCGCTGCGCAGCGCGTAATTGTTTTCCCCCTTGATCAGTTGGACAGTTTGCCCTCCGGCGGCTGGATTGGTACGGGTCTTGCCGTGGGGTTGAATGAAGCCCTGGCCAGGGGCAAGATACCATTCATCCCCTTCGATGGGCTTCAAAGAGTCTACGACCAGGAGGGCCTGGTGAATTCCCCCTCCTTCTCGCTTCCCTCCCAAGTCGCCCTGGCCCGGCAGTTGGGCGCCGCCTATTTCGTCCAGGGAAGTTACAGGATCAGCGGAGACGACCTTTCGGTTGAAGTTTCGGCCTACGACCTTTCCGGAGACCTCAAGACCCTGGGGAGTTGGAAGGAAAAGAGCAAGCTTTCTCAGCTTCTGGGTCTTACCGAGAGCTTGGCCAAACACCTCTTCGCAGTTTTCGGCAAGCCCTGGAAGAAGGGCGAAGAGGTATCACCCGCCGCCTTCGAAAGCTACATCCGGGGGAGGATATCATCCGATTCGCTCGTGCGGGAAGTCTACTTCAGGAAAGCCGTTGAACTGGCCCCGGCTTACAACAACGCCCGCTGTCGTCTGGCACTCGTTCTCAAACAGGCCGGCCATTACTCTGAAGCCGCCTCCATACTAAAAGGATTGGAAGATAAGCACTTCACAACAGCCTACCTGGCCCTTGATGCACTGGGGCAGTTGAGGATGCGCGAAGGCCGCCTCAAAGAGGCCCGCACCCTTTTCTTGCGGTCGCTGAATGCCTCTGAGAATCCGGACGCCCACATCGGGTTGGCAAAACTGTACATCCTTGAAGACAAGGTGAGTGAAGCTAAAAAAGAGCTGCTCGTTGCCGAGCGCTTCGAAACACGCCAAGACGAGATAGACGCCCTTCGAGCCAAACTCGCCTTGAAGCAGAAGAAAAAAAAGGTGTCGGCTAAAAGCGGCGGAAAAAAGACGCCGACAAAAGCCGGGAAGCCGGGCGCCGGGGCCTGAATCCACCGTTAAACCGGAATTCGCCCGCCTACCGCGTTACGCGCAAGCGCGGCCTGCCCTCATCGCCGATGCGACAGGCAGGCACCTAACATCCAGGCCTTCCATACCGCCCTCGATCATCGGTTGGATGGCGGATCCAGGGGGCACTAATGCGTTTCTTCATTCACACGATGGGCTGTAAACTGAACCGCTTTGATTCGGCCGAAGCGGCTGGGATATTCGTTAGCACGGGGGCAAAAGCTTCAAAGCTGGAAGAGGCCGACCTCATTGTTCTAAATACCTGCGCGGTTACCCACAAGGCGGACCGGGAGGCGAGACGACTCGTCCGTTCTTTCAAGAAGAGAAACCCCGGTGCGCTTCTGTTGGTGACGGGCTGCTCGGCCAGGCTCTTTCGGGAAGACTATGCCGGGATGACCGAAGTGGACGGTGTGATCGCCTCCAATAAATCGTTCGAGTCCTTTCTCGAAGGCCCGGCGGGCACCAGGTGCAGCCGGGCGCCTTTCATTCCCCTCCACTTCGGAAACTCGACGCGCGCCTTCCTAAAGATTCAGGAGGGATGCAACTTCCCTTGTTCCTACTGCATCATTCCAACCGTGCGTGGGAAGTCCCGCTCAGTCGAAATGGAGGATGTCGCACGCTCCTTCCGCGCTCTTGTCGAAGCGGGTTTCAAGGAAATCGTCCTGACGGGAGTAAACACCGGCGAGTACGGCAAGGACCTTGGTTTCGCGCACGGTCTTGAGAGACTCATCGAGAGGCTTTTGATAATCGAGGGAACCTTTAGAATCCGCCTGAACTCCGTGGAACCCAGAGCCGTAACGCCGGGCCTTGTGACTCTCCTCCGCAGTGAAGAGTCCCTTGCCGCCCACCTGCAGCTTCCCCTCCAGAGCGGTTCGGACGACGTGTTGAAGGCGATGAAGCGCAACTACTCCCCGGACCTTTACGAGGAAGTTGTGAACCGTCTATACGAGGAAGTGCCCGGAATAGGCATCGGCGCCGACGTAATGACCGGCTTTCCAACCGAAAGGACCGAAGACTTCGACCGCACCTTTGCACTCATTGAGGGCGCCCCCCTGGCCTTTCTCCACGTTTTTTCCTATTCGCCAAGGCCGGGTACGATAGCGGCCGCACTTCCGCCGCTTCCTCCGAGCGAAGTCTCGGAGCGCACCCGCTTACTCCGCGAACTGGGGGCACTCAAGAACAATACCTTTGCCGGGAGCCAGCGGGGCAAGGAGTTAAAGGCGCTTACCCTGGGTGCCGGGGCCAAGACGAAGCGTGCCCTCACCGGAAATTACCTGGACGTCGAACTCACGCAAGCGTTGGTGCCTAACGCCTTCGTGCAGGTCGAAATCAATTCCGCCGTCGATGGAAAAATCTTCGCGCGGCCGCTTGCGCCCTCATCCACGCTGTCTTCTCCACAGCAAACTCCTTAGAGCGGGCTGGTTTGCAGCGTCGAGGCACCACTCCTCGATCCATTTCTCCCCTTCGCCCCAACCCTCCGCGTAGCCTCTTGCGATCGGGCGCCACGGTTCCTCCAGACGGCCAAGGCCCTTTACTATTTTCAGCTTGTGAAGCGAGCGAGCGAGGCGCGAGAGATTGGAGCGCCGGAGCGATTGGGAGGGCGACGTTTCGCAGACGAGCGAGTGGCGGAAGTCCAGTAGCATAGCATCGCCCCCCTTGGTGAGCAACACATTGCCCGCGCTCAAATCGCCGTGAATGATCCCGGCCAGGTGCATCTTCCCGACCGCCGCTCCAACCACCGTCAGCTCATCAGAAGTGAGGGTCCCCGCCGACAACAGCTCCGATAGGGATACCGTGTCGCGAAGAAACTCCACCAGCGTAAAAACCGAAAACAAGAGGCCACTTGGCTTGAAGAGCCTGGCAACCATTCGGGGCGCCAAATCCAGCGTCGCCAAGTGGTTTTCAACCCACCATTCCCGGTCGAAAGCGGCCCTGGCGAAGTAGAGGCCCGGCAGGACCTTACCCGAAAGCCCTCCCCTTAGTTCCCGCTTCAGAAGAAAGGAACAGCCGCCGATCTCAAGGCGCCTGGCCGAACCCCTGCCCCCCGGCAACTCCAGCGCCGAAGCCCACAGTTCCGGGATTTCGGCTTCCTTCAGCGTTTTCTCAACATCGGGTTCAAGCTCTTCGTAAAGCTGCAATCCCCTTTCCATAATTTTAGTATACCAGAATCTGCCACTTAACCAAGGGCCTGCCCGACGCGAAACGCGGTAGGCAGCCGTCCCACCGCGAACAAGTTGAGTCCTTTTCTCCCCGCATTTTGGAAGGTCATGTTGGGATTATCGGCGAGGGCCATTCCCTCCCCGTTCCAGGAAATGCTTTTTTTCCAGGGAGAAACACTAAGGGTCTGCCATGGAACAACTGCCATATGCTGCCCGCCGATCCATCCCGCTTGGCCGTGTTGCTCCTCCTTCGTACAAGGGATTTTCCGTAGGAGGGGCTTACAGCCCCGAATTGGTTGATGGAGGTTCGCGGCAGGATGCCGCTCCCGCGGATGATGTCCCCCTGCCGGTTGGTCCGGGGTCCAACCGTCCGATTCCGGTCGCGC
>CAZIBS010000029.1:0-25197 GCA_964537405.1 uncultured Thermoanaerobaculia bacterium
TTTCGACGAGCCGGAAGAGGGGCCTGCCCGCGGGCTGGACATAATCGCGACGGCGCCGCACCTGCAATCGTGACCAATTTTCCCATGTAGCGGCCTTTGCTCGCCAAAGGCCGGATTTTCTTTTGTAGGAGCCATCGCCCGGCGGCGATTCGGTGTTCCCGCAAAGCCTTTCATCACCGAGAAAAGCATGGGGTCATATCTTGCATTCCAGCAATCAAGTTGTTATTATTTGCACGTAGAGGAAAGGGGAAGAATAACTAAAATGGCGCTCTCGTTGAGGATAGAGTTTCCCGGAGCGGTTTACCACGTGGCGTCGCGTGGGAATGCTCGCCGGCGGGTGTTTCTTGATGACGAAGACCGGGCAGCTTTTCTTGAAGAGGTGGCTTCAGGGGTCTCGAGGCACGGTTTCATTGTTCACGCCTACTGTCTGATGGACAACCACTACCATCTGGTGATTGAGACGCCGAAAGCCAACCTGTCGTTGGGCATGCAGCGGATTAATGGAGCCTACACGCAAGGTTTCCATCGGCGCCACGGGAGTTGTGGGCATCTATTCCAGGGGCGTTTCAAGAAAGTGGCGGAAGAAAATGCGAAATGAAAATGCTGGAATGCAAGATATGACCCCATGCTTCTTCCAACAGCGTGGTTAAACCGCCTTGGCAGCCTCATTCTCCCGAACAAGTTTATGGTGGCGCCAGCCGGCCCAGAGCGCCGCTCCCAGGGCACCGGCGTATATGGCATCCTTGTGTGTCAGTACGTCCAGGCCCAGACCGTCTTCCTTCACTTTCGTCCGGATCACGGCGACTATGCCCTCATCGCGGGACAAGCCGCCCGTTAAAACCAGGGGCGATTCGGCCTTGAGCGCGGAGAGGAGCTTAATCAAGCGCTGGGCGATAGACTGGTGGATGCCCTTTATGATGTCGGGAGTGGATACGCCCCGGGAAACCATGTTGATCACGTCCGTCTCCGCCAGAACCGCGCATATGGAGGAAGCTTGTTCGGGATGCGTTGACTGGAGAGATAGCCGGCCCACTTCTCCGAGGCTCACCCCCAGGTACCGGGTGATGTTCTCAATGAACTGGCCCGAGCCCGAGGCGCACTGACCCGTCATTCGGTAGGATAGAACGCGGGCCTTTTCGTTTATCTTCATGGCACGGGCGTGGAGTGCGCCCATGTCCAGCACCGCTCTGGCGCCCGGCACAAGGTAGGCGGCACCCTTGGCGTGGGTAGTCATGCTGTAGAAATGCCCGCGCTTATGCCTGACCAGTTCCCCTTCACCGGTGCTGGCAAGGTAAGCTACGTCTTCATAGGAAATCCCTGCAATCGTAAGAGCATTTTGCATGCTTTCTTCGGCTACGTCGGCTGGGTTGCGGCGGTGCATCCTCCGGCAGTCTTTAAAAAGGATCTTCGGATCGTCCCCGTTTCCATAGTCCATGAGAACGGTTTTTACGGAACTGGACCCCACGTCAATGCCCATGGTGTAAGTCATGGCTTGGTTCCTTTCACAATCTCGCAAGAGTAGGCACCGACCGCCGACTTATCCGGCTCCGCGGCGCCGGGTTCGGGCAGCGCTTCACCGTGGGCGGCCCGGAGCGCGAAGAGCGCCGCCCCAAGGGCCCCCATGTAGATGGAATCGGGATGTACGTTCATGGTGATGTTTCCATAATTCTTTCGTACCATTTCGCGTGTGTACTGCACTACCGCCACGTTCTTCGCCACACCGCCGGTAAAGGTGAACTCATTCTTTACGCCTCCTGACCTGGCAAGTAGGGAAAAGGCTCTCAACACAATTGCCCTCTGCAAACCGGCCAGGATATTTTCTCTCTTCTCGCCCAGGTTGAGGAGATCTCGCAATTCCGCCCCAGCGAAGACCGTGCAGGTGGATGAGATGCGAATGGTCTTGTCGGCTTTACACGCCAGGGGACCAAGATCCTTGACGCTGATGGCCAGCTCGTCGGCGATATAGCCGAGGTATCGTCCACAACCAGCCGCGCACCGGTCGTTCATGTGGAAGGAGGTGACCACCCCCTTTCCATCCACTTGGATGGCCTTGGTATCCTGCCCTCCGATGTCCAATACCGTCCTGGTCCCTGGAAATGTTGTGTGGGCACCCAACCCGTGGCAGAGGATTTCCGAGTGGATGCTTTCTTCCGGGAAGGGCAGCAGTTGCCGCCCGTAACCCGTCCCCACCATGCCTTTGGTGACCAAATCCAGCCCTATTGCTTTTTTAGCGGCGCCTTCCATTGCACCGGCAAAGCCGTTATCCGCTTTCTCTTCCGGGTGGTCCTGGAGAGTACGGTCGCAGGCGGAACTCAAAAACTCTCCGAAGGGCAAATCCAACCGCTCGTTTTCGGTCGACACGATGGACCGCTCGTAAATGGCAACGAGGGATTCAGAGGGTATCTTCCACCTGGTTGCCACTTCCTCCGCCGCATCAACAAAGGCGGTCCCCGCTATATCCCTGAAGAATTTGGAACTGTCATTCCTGGCCTGCTGCTCAAAGGTCTTTGGCCCTTCCCGGAACAGGGCATGAAACAGTTCCTCAAGGCAACCCGCGGGCACGGCCTGTTCTTGGGGATTAGATGCACTGGTTTTTTTGCAGTGTCTTTCCAGGGCGCCCAAGCGGAGAAGATACCCCTCAAGTCGAAAGTTGAGTTCCAGGTCCGAATACACGGCTTCGTGACGGGAGGCCGGATATCCTTGCGATTCCATGGTTTGCTTCAGGAAAGCGAAGCGGGCGTTGTGCAACGCTTCCACCCTTGCTATTTCGGAAGCCACCTTGTAATTGCTTCGCGTGTTGGTAATGCCGCGCCCGAGAATCCGCCCGTCATCCCCAACCAAAACCGCTTTGGAGGTGGTGGAACCCAGGTCAACACCGAGGTATAAGTCCATGCTATTCAGCCTCCATCATTGACACCGAACCGCCTGGAGCGCTCTTCTGGTCCAACATCTGAAAGAAGGAATCCAGCCTGTTTTTCAAGTTGGCGTAGGAGAAGTAGCGAGGGTCCACCAAATCCGATTCAATGAAACCCGCCGGAATGCCGGTCATCTCCTCCACTCGCCGGAGTAGCTGGAGCTGGCCCGCCGAGAAGGAGTTGCAGGATTTTATGGAGTTCACCAGCAAGCCGTCCGCGTGATAATCGCGCACGTATCCAGCCAGCACGTCCGCTCTCTGGGGCAGGCTGAGGTTCGTGTAACAACTCATGCAGTACTCGCTGAGCGTTTCCATGGGGCGGGAGGGGTCGTGACGAAACCCAAGGTCGTAGCTTCCACCCACGTTGGTGTAGGTGGAAGCCACCACAACCGCCCCCCGCTCGTAGAAGAGCTTCCAGAACTCCCGAAAATTGGTCCAGTTTGGGGGGCCTTCAACCACGAGGCGGTAACGCTCCTTCTCGATTTGTCCTTCAGGCGTTATCGGGCCAAGCCTCCTTGCCAACCGTTCATCTATGTCCTGCCGTAGCTGGCTGTAGTATCGAACACAGGCTTCCGTCCCCCTGAAAGCGGTAAACATCGGACCGATGTAGTAGACCCCGGCGAAGTAGCCGTCTATGGGAGACGGCCTGTTTTTTGCGCTCTCGAAGCAATAGACCATGTCATCTTCCGCGGCGGCCGAACGTTGGAGCATGGCGCGCAGCTTCTCCTCGTCGTAGGAATTTCCGGTCGCCTTTTCCAGGGCCGGAATGACCTTGGTTCGAATCTGGTCGGCGACATACCTGACCATGGCCTCGCTTGCCTCGCCCGTTGACCTGTAAGGCACGTGCAGCATGACAACCGGGCAGTCGTACATCTTGGCCAGATTCTCGAACCACTTCATGAAAGTGAAGCATCCGGTGTATGAACAAAGCAGGAGATCCGGTTCCGGGATCTTCTCGCCAGTAGGTCCTATATTGCCCTTCAACATCATGCCGACGTCGCATTTTACGTAAGTGCAAACGTCCTCGGAATACCCCATCTTCTCGGCCTGCCGGATGAACTCCATGGACTTCTTGCGCATGCCGGATTGAAGTGCATTGATTTCGGGATAGACGGGCCGGGCGCCAAAGGAAAGGACCAGTTCCGTGAGATTGCCGGGCACGAAGGTATAGACGACCTTCCTTCCCGACTCCTTTGCGGAGGAGAGTTCCTTGTAATAGCCGGCCAGCATCTCCTTCTGAACCACCATGCTCTTTTCTTTGATCACCTGCGTCTTTTCGCTCATGTCGATCCTCTCATTCCCAAAGTTTGATGGAATCGGAGAAAGTCCCCGCTTGTTCCCGGATGACCTGGAACTGACCAGTGTTCTCCGAGTACTGGAAGCTTGCAAACGGAACCTTCTCTTCGTCCAACCTTTTCTGCAGCATGGGCCTGTCCAGAAGAGCAGGGTCGCAGAAACTGGGGCAGCAGAAGATAACCCCGTCGGCCCTGCATGCTTTGACGTCTTCCATCATCCGGTCTTCGCGGGGGCGGTCTCCGTCGTAAACCGCCGAAGACCACGTGCACTTTTGGAGATAGGCCGACACCATCGCCTCAAGCGGGTCGCCCTGGGTGGAAATATCTCCCTTGATGAAGCGCATTCCAAGAAGTAGATCGTCTCCCACAAGGGCACAACCAGCTTGTTCCAGAGTCTTGAGCAATCCCAGCGGGGGTTGTTCACAGAAGGCGCCCACCAGGTAGACGCGTATTCGGTCCCGTTCGGGAAGGGGTTCCGCTTCGACGGCGGCCATGTAATCCAGGATGAGGCGATTGTGATCGTCCACCGCAAGGATAGACCCGGCCCGAACGATCCTGTACACCTCGCTGGTGGGATAATCACGCGGCGTCATCGACCGCGCCTCGTAGAGGTTGTTTACCAATCGCCGGTTTTCGTTGTAGCGACCGATGGCTGCGTGGAACTCCGCGTGGGTCACGGCCTTCCCACTCATCTCTTCCAGCTTATGCAGGAGATCCTCCAACTCGCCGCGGTAGAAACGCCCTCCAACAGCCGGATCGAAGTTCTGGGGAAAGTCCAGGTACTTCACGTACTGGTCCGGTAAATTCATCTGCCACATGCCTGATAGGTTCCTGATCACGTCGCACGTTGCGGGGAAGATGAACGCGGAGAAGGCTCTGAAACGCCCGTCCAGCAGCATTTCGATGACACTCCTGGGAATGTGGCAGATGTAGGACTGGAAGTAGGCGTCTCCCTTCACGATTTCGAGAGCGTCACCCGCTCCATAGATGCCTACCGGAAGCATCCCGGCGGCGGCGATCAGTTCCCGGGGAACGTAAATGGGCAGGTATCCGACCGCGTGCCTGTTGTGCCCGGCTCCCAGCCAATCCAACACGTAGCCGAACGACAAATCGTTTAGTACCCGGTCGGCTCTTGTAAGAACATCCGCTCGCAAGTGTTTCATGGATTTCAACTCCTGGTCGGCAACTTCCCCGGATAAAAAAGCACCTCGAATATATTCACCGTCTCATCCGGGGCCTATTACCGTTAATCTTCTTCACCATGACCCGATACGCACGTTCCGGCACTTGGGCCGCCGGAATTCTCCGGGAGTTTGCCCAAGGCTGTGAGGATTTTCTCCGGAGTTATAGGAAGCTCCATGACGCGGACGCCGATGGCATCCGCGACGGCGTTTGCCACCGCCCCCATCGCCGGAAGAGCCGAACCCTCCCCCACTTCCTTGGCCCCGAAAGGCCCGCCGGGATCGTAAGACTCGGCTATAAGGGAATGGACCCTGGGAACATCCATGGCGGTGGGGATAAGGTAGTCGTGAAGGTTTGGATTGACGATACGTCCCCCGGACTGGACAACCTCCTCGAAGAGGCTCTCGCCCATACCCATTACCAGGCTGCCTTCCACCTGGCCGTGCAGGGCCATTGGGTTTATAACGGTGCCGCAATCGTGGGCGTCGTAAAAATCCGTCACGCGGACCTTCCCGGTGTCCATGTCTACTTCCACCTCGGCCACCTGGGCACAGAAGGAGTATGCCGGGGAGGTTCCGATTGGTGCGCCCTTGAACGAGCCCCCGAGCTTCGGAGGAGAATATGCACCCCTGCCGATGATGGAACCCGTCCTGTGGAAGGCGAGGGCCGCGGCTTCCTGGATGGAAACGGCGTGGTCTGTCTTGTCTGCGACGACCTTTCCGGTCTCAAACCGTACACTTCCTATCGGTACGCCCCAGGCTTCCGCGACAGCGTTGAAAACCCGGCTCCGGGCATCGACCGCGGCGCGGCGCACGGCGTTGCCGGCCATGTAGGTAATCCGCGAGGCGTAGGCTCCCAGATCGGTGGGAGTGACGGCGGAATCGGCGGAGATGATATCCACGTCATCATAGGACAAGCCCAATTCTTCGGCCGCCATCTGGCATAGAACGGTATCCGACCCCTGGCCTATGTCGGGCGCTCCCGTGAGAACTCTTGCGGTTTTCCCATCCTCACTCCACTCGACGAGGGCGGAAGAGTGGGGAGATTCTCCGCGATAGATGGAATAACCCGCACCGGAGATAAAACATCCGCACGCTATACCGATGCCCTTGCCAACAGGAAAACTGCTTCTTTTTGCCTTCCAGTTTGATCGCTCTTCAACCAGGTCAAGGCACTTTTTGAATTCGCACGAAGTAATCTTGAGGTCGTTCACGGTGGTCTCGCCGGCCTCGATGGCATTGTGGCGCCTGAGTTCTATGGGGTCCATGTCAAGGTCCCGGGCAATGAGGTCAAGTTGACTTTCAAAGGCAAAACGCGGTTGGGGAGTCCCGTTTCCACGCATGGCGCCGCAAGCCGGCAGGTTTGTATAAACGCGCTTGCCGTCGAACCTGAAATTGGGGAGACGGTAGGGCGTGGTCAACATCGCCCCGGAGTAGTAGGCCGTTATGATTCCGTAGGAGGTGTAAGCACCTCCTTCCAGGATGATGTCCGCGTGAACGCCCGTGATGGTTCCGTCTTTCTTAACGCCGGTTTTCAGGCGGATGGTCTGGGCATGACGGCCGCGGCCGTGAAGGTAGGTATCCTTGCGGGAGTATTCCATTAACACGGGCCTGCCCGATTTACGGGCCAGGACCACGGCGCAGAAGTCCAGGCTCGTGGCTTCGGCCTTCCCGCCAAAACCACCGCCCATGGCCAATTTGATCAGACGTATGCGGCTCATGGGGATGTCAAAAACCCTGGAAAGCTGGACCTGCACGTTATGGGGCGATTGGTTGGCGGACCAGAGGGTGATGTCACCGTTTGTTTCAATCCGGGCCAGGGCCGAGTGTGGTTCCATGGGATTCTGCATGGTGCGCTGGCCCTGGAAGACATCTTCACGTACGAAATCCGCCTCCTCGAAGGCTTTCTCAACGTCCCCGAAGTTCTGGTGTATTTCCGTGTTCACGTTTCCCACGTATTTATCGTGAAGTCTCGGGGCTCCCTCCGCCAGTGCCTCTTCCACCGTAAAGACGGCTGGAAGCACCTCGTATTCCACCTTGATGAGTTTGAGCGCCCTCTCGGCCGTCTCGTTGTCCTTGGCGGCCACGGCGGCCACTTCATCGCCGATGTGCCGGACCCGGTCCCTTGCCAGCACCTGCTCATCGTATCGAGCGGGGGTTACACCGTAAGGAACGTTCGGGAAGTCCTTGGCGGTAACAACGGCAAAGACGCCTTCCAGGGCCTCGGCGCCTCGTGTGTCAATGGAAAGCACTCTGGCGTGCGGATGGGGACTGCCAAGTATCTTGCCGCGAAGCATACCCGGAAGCCTGATGTCGGCGGTGTATAGGGCACTTCCATTCGCTTTGGCGGGAGCGTCCTTTTTAGGCAAACTCCTACCGACTACCGCGAAGCCGCCGTTGCCTTCCCCCTCCTCCAATTCAGGCTTGAGGTTCGGATGGGCGGCCCTGCGGACCGCTTTAATAATGCGTACGTAACCCGTGCAACGGCAGAGATTCCCTGCCAACGCGCGTTTTATTTCCTCGTCCGTGGGATCGGGGTTTGCTTCGAGGAGCGCCTTGGTTGTAAGAATCATTCCCGGCGTGCAGAACCCGCACTGGATGGCGCCGGCTTCAATGAAGGCCCTTTGGATGGGATGCAACTCGCCGTTCTTGCTCAAGCCTTCTATAGTAGTAACCTCTTTCCCCTCGGCCTCGACGGCAAAAACAAGACACGAGTTTACGGGCTTGCCGTCCAACAACACCGTACACGCCCCGCAGTCTCCCTCGCCGCAGGCGCTCTTAGTACCGGTCATGTTCAGATTGTTCCGCAGCAAAGAGAGCAGGGTGGTGTTGGCCTCGGCGGCGGCCTCCACTTTTCTTCCATTGATGGTCAGCCTGAAAAGCCGCTTGCTCATGGTCGCCCTCCCGGGGATTCGTTCGACTCGGCCCTTTCAGCGGCCCTCAGCAGGGCCGTGCGTGCAACCACCGCAACGATCGTGCGGCGATAGAGTTCACTGCCCCGTATATCAGAAATGGGTTCGCTCTCGGCAGATGCCGCGGCGCACACCGCATCGAGGGCCGGTCCCTCCGGGCACTTGTCAAGAATAGCAGAGACGCCCTGCACCGGCAATGGGACGGGGGCCACGGCACCGAGCACGAGTGTCGCTTCACGCACGATTCCATCGACAAGAACCACGCGAACCCCGGCCGACGCGACCGACACCTGCGCTCCCCTGCGGTAGCCGTATTTTTCAAAGGCGGAACCGGAATTCTCTGGTTGGGGGGGGATTTCCACCGCGGTTATTACTTCTCCGGCCCTAAGAACGGTAGTTCTGGCACCCGTGAAAAAGTCTTCCAGCTTTACCGTTCGTGAACCATCGGAGCGCCTCAGTACGATCGAAGCGCCAAGCGCTCTCAGGATGGGGGGCAAGTCGGCGCAAGCCGCGGCCGTGGCCAGGTTGCCGGCCACGGTGGCGCGATTGCGCACCTGTGGGGTGGCCATGCTCCGGGCGGCGTCAACTATTCCGGGACACCTCGCACGCAGGAGTTCGGCGGCCTCCAGGGTGGCGATAGTGGTCCCGCCGCCGATTACCATGGTCCCATCGGTTTTTTCCTTGATTCCCTTCAATTCAGTGACCCCGGAGAGGCAAACCACGGTCTTTGGAACCTTGACTCCCTGCTTCATCTGCACCACAAGGTCCGTCCCGCCCGACATAAGCACGGTCCCTTCGTGCCGTTCCCCGAGAAGGCCCAGAGTTTCACCGAGTGTCAGTGGAAGAGCGAAGTCGAACTCGGGTAACGCCATTGCTTCCTCCTCAGGCCATTGCCGGTACGATAATGGAGCGAACCACGCCGGGTCTTCCCTCTCTGAGCAGATCGAATGCCTCGTTGATCTTCTCCAGGGGGTAGCGCCCCGTTACCAGCTCTCTGACTTTGATCTTTCCCATCCGAACCATCTCTATTATGCGGGGATAGTCAACGGGACGGCACCCAAGCGACCCAATGATCTCGAGTTCCTGGAACATGATTTTTCCGGCTTTGATGGTCAGCATGTCGGGGCTGTAGCCAATGACGACAAGGCGTCCTCCCGCGCACAGGCTCGAAAAAGCCATATTCATAACCGCGGGCTTACCAATCGCCTCGATCGCGATCTCGGCCCCGCCACCCGTAAGCCTCTTTATTTCCTTCGGAACGTTTTCCACCTCCGATGGATTCACCGTGGCCACGGCGCCGAGACTCTTGGCAAGAGCGAGCTTCTCCTTGATCATGTCCACTGCGATAACGGCCCCGCCGACGGCCGCGGCAATCTGAACCGCATTTATGCCGATGCCCCCGCAGCCGAATACCACAACCGACTGTCCCGGCCGTACCTTGGCCCGGTTTACCACCGCGTGGAAGGGTGTGGAGGTGGCGTCGGCGATAATAGATCCCTCTTCAAGAGGAATCTCTTTGGGCAAATGAAAGGAATCCTTTGCCGGGGCCTTTACGTACTCCGCATAGGCGCCGTCCACGTGGTTGCCGAACATTACCATGGACGAGCAGATGTTTTCGCGCCCTTCCCTGCACGCCCGGCAGGAGCCACAGGTATAAACGGCGGGTAGAAGAACCCTGTCTCCTTCCTTGAAGCCGGCCACACCCAAACCCACCGCCGCCACGATACCTGAAGGCTCGTGGCCAAGAACCATGGGGGGGGGCTTTACCGTCGGAACACCGTGGTCGATGTAATGCAAATCCGTGTGGCAGACGCCACAGGCAGCTACTTTCAGCAGAATTTCACCAGGCCCGATATCGGGTATGGGTATATCTTCAATGACCAGGGGTTTTCCGGATCCATAAAAAACGGCCGCTTTCATCTTTAACCTCCTCTATAACCTGAATCAACCACCCAAACCTGGATTCATACGGCGGGACAAGGCTCATCCGCCAGGTGGCGGATTCAGGTTAAGGCAACGTCCCTTTCCATCTCCATTGCCCGGCGAAGTGGCCGGATACCGCTTCCAGCACACCTCCAGCAACGGCGTTGGCCTTGTCCGATATCGTGAAGCAGTATTCCCGTACTCCGCGCGGGTCAACATCTCCTACCTTCCGTCCCTCTTTCACCGGAAGCCCGCCGTGGAGAATACCCCGGAGAACTCCCGGGATGGTTGAAGTAAGGGGCTCACCGCCTACCATTGCCACCTCGTCTCCCGCCGATACATTGTTGCCGATCTCCAATTTGTTTTCAAAGACGCCATTGCAGGGGGCCCTCAGCACGCGCTCCGTTGAAACTCCCAACACCGAAGCGGGCACACCGGTGAATGGGAGAGCCTTGCCTCTGGTGTACACCCTTCCCAGGTAATGACCGCGGCAGGTTTCCACAACGGCGTGTGCGTCGACTCCGGCTTCAAACCCCGGCCCTAAAGCCACCACGTACTCCGCCCAACCCATTCGTGTCGGGTTTTCTACTTCTGTCAGGCCTTTAGCCATGGTGGCATCCACAACCAAGGTGGGAAACAAGCCGGAAAGGGATGCCGCTCCCGGATCCACAAACACCGCCACGTTCCCATCGCTCAGGATGGACCGGACATCCTCGATATTCCTCGCAAGGCGCGCCGTTATGCCATCCACGGTGGTCTTCTCTCCGTACACCGCTGATGCGAAGGAAACCCCCCTCCGTATGGCCATTGGCCGTACTACTTCCAGGTGTACAACGCCGAATCCGAACAAGTGGAGCCGTCGACCGGTGGCCGTAGCCAGATCCCCGCCTCCCCGCACCACGGCCACGGGCTTCATGATTTCTTCACCCCCTGGCGGGTCTTCGCGCGCACGGCAATGGCTTCGGCGACAATGCTGACTGCGATTTCCTCGGGCGTGTCAGCCCCTATCTCCAATCCTATGGGACATCTCACCCCGGCCAGGACCTCCTCGGAAAGGCCGCGCCCGATAAGCGTTTTCTTTATGAACCCCCACTTGGTTTTACTCCCCATTACGCCCAGGTAGGCACAGCGACCGGCGAAGCGACCGGCCAAATCCGTATCTAACCGGTGGTTTCGCGTAAGAACGATGGCCATATCCTGCCGACCGGGTGGTTCGTAACCTTCAGCGTAGGAGGCATCGGTCTGAATCAAGGTTATTCCCCCCGGCACGGGGGAGGGATTCTTTTCGCTCTTACGATCGTCAACCAGTTCCACGGCAAAACCGGCCCCTGCCGCCAGCTTTGCCACCGCCTGACCCACGTGACCGCCTCCGAAGATGACAAACCGCCGTGACGGCGTCACCGGTTCGAAGTAAACGCGCAACCTGCCGCCACACTTCATACCGATGCCGTCGTCCGTTAAATCGTAGACTACGGAGGCGGGCACTCTCTTCTTCAAAGACACCAGGGCGTCTTCGACAACCTTCTTCTCCAAAGCTCCACCACCGATAGTTCCCTCTATTGTTCCACCGGGGAATATGACCATCTTGGCACCCACGTTCCGGGGACTGGAGCCCGAGACTTCGACGAGCGTCGCGATGACGAGAGACCCGTGTTCCGAAAACAGTTCCGTCAAACGTTCGTAGAAGCTCTTCACGGCGACCCCCTTTTTAGCTCTTCGTAGTCTTTGGGGGTGTCGATGTCTGTGGGTACGGGTTCTTGAAGGTATACTCTTTCAACGGATTCCCAGCGGGCGTCAATCAGGCTCTGCCCACCCACGTCCCCGGAAAGGGCCCGAAGGTCCTGGAAGAGGGCGCTGGAAAAGAGAACGGGTGAGGTGCGCGCGCCATGGGAATCGACCGCGGCCACGATCGCCGCCCGCGTCTTTTCATACCGCTCTACGAGCGCTTCCACGTCCCGCGCCCTGACATTCGGCACATCCGCCGGAAGGAAAACCGCCGCATCGCTCTCCCTGGGCAGGGACGCGAGCCCACACCTGATCGAAGAGGCTCTTCCGGTAGCGTATGATTCATTTGTGACGAAACAGACGCCTTCATCGACCCCGGCAGCCCGGATTGCAGCCCGGACCTTCCCGGCCTCCCAACCCAACACGCACACGACCGGTGAGAGTCCCGCGTTCTTCAGTGCGTACAGCGAGTGTGCCACTATGGCTTTCCCCTCATATGCAAGGACCAACTTGTTGCGTCCCATTCGCACTGACCGGCCGGCCGCCAGCAGAATTCCAGCGATCATAGGGCAGGCCGCATCTTGGTTAGGCAGCATCTCACTTCGGTGATCCTCCTCAGCAATTTTTCCAGATGGGCCTCCGCTTTTCGTAAAAAGCGGCAAGTCCCTCCCGAACATCCCCGGTCTCCATGAGTTCGCGGAGGAAGACGTGCTCGGCAACGTCAAGCCTGGAGAGAAATCCCTCAGCGCCGCCGCCGCGCATTGCCTTTTTGAGGAGTCTCAAGGTAATCGGGCTCTGCTTTAGGAGAGGCGCAAGGAAGGCATCAACCTCATCTCCCGCCGAGTCACGTGGAAAGACCCTCTGCACAAGGCCCCTCGCAAGGGCTTCCGGAGCTTTCCACGGCAGCCCCGAGCAACAAAACTCCATCGCATTTCCCCACCCGACTTTTCCCGGGAGAATGGCGGCGGCCACGGGTGGAATGAAGCCCAGGTTGATTTCCGGTTGGCCGAACTTGGCTTCCTCGGTGGCCAGGATTATGTCGAAACCCATGGCGAGTTCGCACCCCCCGCCAAGCGCCGCGCCGTCTACAAAAGCAATGGTTGGAAAAGGAACACGGTCAAGAACGCGGAACATACCGTGGAACACCTTTATCATGGCATCGACCTTGCCCGGCTTGTGTTCGTCGATGTCCGCTCCCGCCGAAAAAAACTTTCCATCCGCCTTCAAGAGAAGAACCTTGGCGGTCTTGTCCACGATGGCTCCCTCAAAAACACCCGTAAGTTCGGCCATGAGGGGACCATTGAGTATGTTCAACGGCGGGGAAGCAATGGTTGTGTTTATCAGTCCGTCTTTTTTTTCAACGTGAACCCAGCCTTGTTTCGGCATCGTTTTTTCCTTCTGATCAAGTGCCGTCAAGATTCGCGACGGATAACCATGGCGGCGGTAACACCGCCCCCTCCGCAGATAGATGCCACACCGATTTCTTTGTCTCTGACTCTCAGTGCGTTGTGGAGAGTCACCAATATTCGTGCACCGCTCATGCCCGTTGGGTGTCCGAGGGCTATTGCCCCTCCGTGCACGTTGAGGCGACCCCAATCCCAGCCGAGTGTTCTTCCGTTGGCGAGCACCTGGACGGCGAAGGCTTCGTTAACCTCGATCAGGTCCATGTCTTGAAGCGCTATGCCTGCACGTTTCAGCGCCATGGGAATGACGACGGCCGGGCCCTCTCCCATGGTTTCCGGGCCGACCGCGGTTTGCGCGTAGCTCACTATAGAGAAAAGCGGCTTTAACCCCCTCCCGGCCGCGACTTCCCTGGAGGTGAATACTATAGCCGCCGCTCCATCCGACAACCCGCAAGCGTTGCCCGCCGTAACGGTCCCCCCTTGTCGAAAAGCGGGCCGTAGCCTTGCCATTTTCTCCCGGTCCAGGTTTCGCCTGATGGTCTCATCCCTGTCGAAGGTTTTTTCCGGTTCTTTGCCCTTAGCAGGAATCATCACCGAAACAACCTCGTCCGCGAAGGCGTCCTGGTCCCAAGCCGTTGCCGCTTTTTTGTGCGAACCGGCGGCGAACTCGTCCTGATCCTCTCTGGAGATTCCGTACTTATCCGCCAGGTTTTCGGCGGTTTCGCCCATCCCCTGGCCAATGAGAGGGTCAATGCTGTCGGACCACCCGTCCATCAGGGTCTTGTCCCCCATCTTGAAGCCCTCCCACCGGCAATTCTTGAAGAGGTAGGGTATGGTGCTCATGCTATCCATACCGCCCGCCATGACGACTTCGGCTTCTCCGAGGCGAATGGACTGGGCGGCCAGGGCCGAGCACCTCATGCCGGAGGGACAAGCCATATTGACGGTCACCACGGGGACGGAAATGGGGATTCCTCCCCGAACCGCGGCGGTACGAGCAGGATTCGGGCCGTTTCCGGCCTGACGACACGAGCCGAAGATAACGTCGTCAACGTCCTTTCCTTCCAGACCGGCGCGCTCAAGAGCCGCTTCTATAGCTCCGGCGCCTAAATCATAGGAGGAAACATCCTTCAGGCTCCCTCCAAAGCGTCCCATTGGTGTGCGTACCGCGCTAACTGCAACAACGTCATTTAACTCAACAACCTTCATGGTCTCCTCCAGCAGTTTCTAATTCAAGGCGTTTAAATGTACTGTCCGCCGTCGACTTTGATGACTTCACCGGTAATATGCCTCGCCCTGTCACTCGCCAGGAAGGCGATCATCTCGGCAACGTCCCCGGGTTCGCCAAGTCTTCCAAGAATGACCTCGGAGAGGGATTTTTGGAGGGCATCGTGGGGCATTGACTTGATCATTTCCGTTCCGATGATGCCCGGGCAAACCACGTTGACGTTCACACTTGCTCTGCCCAATTCCCTGGCCACGCTCTTTGAGAAACCGATGACTCCCGCCTTGGCGGCCGAGTAGTTCGACTGACCGAATTTTCCACGAAGGCCGTTTATGGAAGCAACCGTCACGATTTTACCGTACTTTCTCTCTCTGAACAGTGAGACCACGGCACGAACATAGTTGAAAACACCCTTGAGGTCCGTCTCTATAACCTCGTCCCAAGCTTCTTCCGTCATCTTCCATATTACGGCGTCGCGGTTTGCCCCCGCGTTGTTTACGAGTATGTCCAATCCACCGAGGGCCTTGTTCGTTTCCTCGACCACCTCACGGGCCCGTGCCGCATCCGCCACATCGGCCTGAAAAGTAAGACCATTACCACCTGTTTCCATCAGCGCGGAGAGCACGGCATCGGCTCCGGCCCGGTTCTTCCGGTAGGTAAAAGCTACGGCTGCGCCCTCGCGGGCCAGGATCGCCACCGTCGCCCGGCCGATGCCGGAACTTCCACCCGTAACAAGTGCTTTCTTGCCTTCAAGGAGCCCGGTCATAGTTTCACTCCGCACGCGCCACAGTATGCCAGGTCTTCCGGCAGGTTCTTGGCGCCGCAATGTGGGCAGGAAGTTTTTGGAGCGCCCCAGGGGAATTCGCTGGATTTACCCGCCGCGGCGCGTTCCCTCAATCCGCGATAATTCGGCTTCCTCTTCTCTACGAAGGCGCTCATCCCCTCAATGGGTTCCCATGAGCAGTAGTGGATGGAGAGCCAATCCCGGGCGTGTCCGGCCGTGCTGTGCCAGGCGAGATCCTTCCAGAAGTTCACCTGCTGCTTGGTATACCTGAGGCACTCGGAAAACTTGTCTACGAGGTGGGCGCACAGTTTTTCCACTTCCTCGTCCAGCCTGGAGAGGTCTATGGCGTAGCCATCGGTCCCCTTTTTAGCAAGGGCTATCTGTTGGTCCGTTGCGCCGTCGATGAAGACGCCCTCCTTGGTGACGGAAGGCACAACCCGGTTAACGAGTCCCCAGTCGAGCGCTTTGCGAGCCGGGATTCGCTCGTTCAGGAAAAGGATTTCGCGCGCTCGCTTGTCTCCCACCACGATGGGCAGCCACTGCGTCGCCCCGCCGCAGGCCACCGAACCAACGCTGGTTCCTACCTGGCTGATGTACGCGTGTTCGGCCATGACCGCAAGATCACAGGCCAGGAGAGACTCGTTTCCGCCTCCCACCGCCATGCCGTTAAGCCTGGCAATCGTGGGCTTGCCGTTGTTCAGGATGCTCTCAATGTAAGCCTTGAAGAGCCCCATGTACTTCCAGTAGTCCCTCGGCCTGGAGGTGTACTCCCGTTCGTACTCTTTTACATCGCCCCCGGTGCAGAAAGCCCGGTCTCCTTCACCCGTAAAGACGATGACCGCCACCCCGTCGTCTTCCGACGCGTCGGTGAAAGCCGCCGCTAATTCACGGAGCGCGGGTGTTGAATAAGCATTGTAATTTTGGGGCCTACGGATAGTTACCGTGGCGACAAAATCCTTCTTTTCATACCCCACCTCTTTAAAACCGAAGGAATCCGCGGGTCGCGCTTCAAACATAGTCATCTGTACCTCCTTTGTTTTGTTCATGAGTCAAGTACATTGCCCGGCCTGAATTCACCACCTAAACCGGGATTTGCCTGTTCGCCGCGTTGCGCCTGTCTGTGTGCGGGCAAGACCCGCCCGCACAGGCAGGTGCAAGCGTAGCCCGTCTGCGTTGTTGCCGTCGCCGGTCCTCGGTTGGACGGTGGATTCAGGCTGGATACAACGTTCCACTTCATCCTTAGTTTTCCTCACCCAGGCGCACAATATCCTTTTCCAAGCTTGTATTATAGCCGTTCTCCTGGTAGATGGCCTTTATGGTGGACCGGTGTTGCTCCATGACGTTGCGGCGAACAACCTTCATGGAGGGCGTCAGGTCTCCGTTTTCGATGGTGAGTTCCCTTGGCACGATTGAGAAGGCTCTTACCCTGAGGTACCGGGCATCCATCTTCGCGTTTCCCGTTTCCACCTCTTCCCGGAAGAGTTCACGAACCGCTGATGTTCTGCAAAAGTCTTTGCCCACCTTGCCCTTCAACCCCTTCTTCCTGGCCCACATTTCCAAATTTCGGAAGTTGGGAAACAGCAATGAGGCTATGAAGTCCCGACCCATGCCGACCGCTACGGCCTGCTCGATGTATCGGCTCGCCGCGGTGAGATTGTTTTCAATGAGCATGGAAGATACTTTTTCGCCGTTGTTGAGCTTGAAGAGCCCGTCAACGCGGCAAATAATGCGCAACCCCAGGGGTGTTATCTCCCCGAGGTCACCCGTGTGCAACCAACCATACCTGTCCAAAGACTGTCTCGTCCGTTCCTGATCCTTGTAGTAGCCCTTCATGACGTTCGGTCCCCGCACAAGGATCTCCTTGTCTTCCGCTACCAACACCTCCACTCCGGGAATTGGAAGCCCCACGATGGAAGGAACCCGCTCCATGTCGGGCGATGTCAGCGTTACGCACGGCGAGGTCTCCGTGAGTCCCCATCCTTCCAGGACCGGAACTCCTTTCTTTGCGAAGTAGTCGGAACAATCAGCCGGAAGCGGCGCCGCCGCGGTAAAAACAAACTTGAGCCCCGGGTGGAAAAATGCCAAGTCCGTTTCAGGGTCCGCCCGCGCCTCCGTCACCAGGGCCTGAAATATCCTCGGAACACTGAAGAAGACGGTTGGCTTGATTTCCTTCCAGTTGTGGATTAACCGCTGTATGTCCTTCCCATACCCATCGTCGATACAAAGGGTGGCGCCGGAGGCAAGGGCGGTAAACCGTTCGAACAGCCCCCCGAAGGAATGGTGCCACGGTAGGTACGAGAGGAAGACGTCACCCGGCCCGACGTTCCATAAAATAGACAACGCCTTCTGCTGCGAAAGAATGTTGCGGTGCGTCAGTACCACTCCCTTTGGATTGCCCGTGGTTCCGGATGTATACATGGTGAGGCAGGAGTCATGGGTTCTTACCGCGAGGGCGGCCTTTTCGAAAGCCGTGGCGTCGGCTGAATCAAGTAGGTCATCGAAAGCTTGCAGCCTCCGGTCTTTAACTTCGGCTTCCGGTTCGTGGACGTAAAAAATGCGTTCGAGCTTAGGATGGTACTCAGTTTCAAAAAGCTTCGCCAAGTGCTCGTTACCACCCACCAGGATCATCTTTGCTTCGCTGTGGTGCAGGATATAATCCAATTGAGGGGGATAGTAGCCGGCAAAAATGGGTACGGAAATGGCCCCCACGCTCATCACGGCAAGCTCCCAGATCAACATCTCTTCGGTATTGGGCGAGTAGACCGCCATGTGCTCCCCCTTGAGGACGCCCATGGCAAGAAGAGAGGAACCCACGCTCCTGATTCGGGCATAAAAGTCCATCCAGCGCAAACCGAAGTATTCCCCATCGGCCTTCCTCTCCTTGAAGACTATCTTGCGGCTGAATTTTGAAGCCCTTCTCTTCAGCATCGAACCGATGGTTGGTTCCACCTTACCCAGCGGGAGCCTTGCATTAATATACGTCCCTTTCATCTATTCTCTCCCATGAACTTCAAGACTTCATTGAGCTGCCGGACTTATTCCGCCCGGCCATAATAGCCGCACCCAGAGCCACCGTGTGTTGCGCATGGGGAAGTATCACAACTTCGCATTCGATCATCTCGCCGGCTATCTTCACAAGGACCGGATTGTGTTCTACCACGCCGCCCGCGAGAGCCAGGATTGGGCCGCGCGCGCCCATATCCACGACGCGCTGGACCACGGAGCGGTAGACTCCCCGGGCGATGGCCTTCAAGTCGTACCCCTTTCTTAAAAGGTCCAGAACCTCCGTAGCAGCAAAAACAGAGCAGAAAGACCCCAGCGGCGCCCACTCTTCGGTTTCTTGCGCAAGCCGGCATAATTCCTGCGACGGCACCCCGAGCCTTGATGCAACGATCTCCAGGAAGGCGCCGGTCCCGGCGGCGCACCTGCGGTTCATACGGTAGTCGGTCCTGTTCCCCTCTGCATCCAGGAAAACCACTTTGCTGTCTTGTGACCCGATGTCCACCACCGTCATGGCCTTGCCAATGAGGGCGTAAGCGCCTTTGGCAAGGCAGAGGATTTCACTGCGGGTCCATTCGCTTTCGGAGACATCGTCCCTGCCGTAGCCGGTGCTGACTATACCTTTCAAATCTTCTACCAACACGTCTGCCTTTTTACAAACCTCCCGGAGGGCCAGAGAACCGGCGCCGCGCATGTCAAGACCCGTGGAGAGCAAGGAGAAGGCAAGCGGCTTGCCGTCTTCGTCGGCCAACACCGCCTTGGTGTAAGAACTGCCGACGTCAACCCCGGCGAAACGCAAGCCGGTCATTGTTTCGTGCCTCTTTCCTCGAGTTGTTCCAGGAAAACCTCGATGCGGATACGAGCTTCCTCCATGGAAAAACACCTTGGATCGTTCAGGTCGCCCTCCAGCACGAGGACGGGAAGACCCGCCTCATTTTTGATCCGCCGGGGCATGCCGAAGCGGGAGTTGGTGTTGTGCGGGCACGTCTTGGCATCGTGGAAAATCACACCGCCGGTGTTGAACTCCCCGGCTTTTTCTATTATGTAGTTTTGCTTCCATATCTCTGAGCGGCAGATAAAAATAGACAGGTATCTCCTTGCCATGTCCGCCCAGGGCTCCTCCCGTTCCTTGGCCTCAAGTATCCAGGAATTGCAATAGGTGGAAGCTACCAAGGCCGCCCCATGCGTGGAAAAGAAATTGGAAAGAGTCCTCAACATACCCCAAATGGGCATACCATCCCAATAGATACGGAACCTTTCCCCGGCAACGGCGCCCGCCCCCTTTGAGGCCAGGGATTGCAGCTCTTCGAGCAATGCTCCGTAATAGTCGACCGCTTCCTGCGTTCCCCTCAACACTACTATGGGACCCATGTGGACGCAGTGGTCGAAAAAGGTCCATGGCGTTGGAGAAACCGCGGATGTTTCCAGGCACTCTCTCCACAGCGCGCTCGCTTTTCCGCTCAGGGCCAGTGTCTCTTCCAGGACAGCCAACTCCAACGGCCTATGAACGAGGGGCGCCAAGTCGTCCGCCATGTTGCGGAACTGTTCCGCGGTGTATTTGATAACCTCGGCATCAATGACGTCAAGGTTACCCGGAGAGTGAACCCCAAGTACCGGAACTCCCAGCCTGCGCCCGTACCAGGAAAACCAGTCTTTGACCTCTCTGCATTGATTGGTGTTGAAGACAAGGACCGACGGTTTGGGAACGTGGTCCATATTGTAGGCCTTGGTGAGGGGAGTTGTCCCCGCTATGAAGGCGCCTATGTCACTGGTGAGGTAGGAGCAAATGTCTGGCGAGAACCCCTGCGAGTGAGCCCCGGCCATGGATGTTACCGCGGTGCGGGTCGCGCCGAGGATGGCGCCGTGGTTTTCCGGGAAGTAGACTTCAAAACCCATGGCGCGCAGAAGTTCCGCCGGGCCTACGCTGGTACACCAGGCAACAGGATTTCCACCATGGTCAGCTTCTTTCAAGGCGGCGTAGTAGGAAGCCATGAGGGCCTTCAAGCGCGCCTTCGACTTCAACCGGGCTCCAGGTTGTTCCACTCCGTTTTGTCCTCTTCTTTTCTCTCCCGACTACCGTCCCTTGAAGGACGGCCTTGAGCGACCGATCGAGGTTAGTCCCGTCAGTGCGTCATCCGTTGAAAATATTTCCGGGATTCCCGCAAGTTCGTTGGCGTAGGCCGCCGTATCGGAGAGGTTCTTATTGCGCTCAATAAGATCAAGAGCCATGCGAACCGCCACGGGTGCCTTGCGCCGAATGGTCTCTCGGAGAGCAAGCACCTCGGGGGAGCCCTTGAAAGTCTCCTCCAGGATAGCCGGATGACTGCCGGAGAAAGCCGCCTTAATATCGTCGAACTCTTTTCCTGCCCCTCGCAGCTCTCCAATGGGTTTCAGAGCCAGTTCCCGAATCGCCTCCTCCACGTCCAGAGCCGAAACCAGGCGGTCAACAATTCCCATTTCAAAAGCCGCCTGCGCGGAGACAATCTTGCCCGTGAGGATGAGATACCTTGCCAATTCGACTCCGACTCTTCGGGTGGCTCTGAAGGTGCCTCCGAGACCGGGATAGATGCCGATTCCCGTCTCAGGGAAGCCCAGGCAGGCTTGGGGAGTTGCTATGATCCTGTGGGCGGTGAGGGCGAGTTCTGCGCCCCCGCCCAAGGCAAGACCCTCCAGGACCGCCGTTACGGGTTTCGGACTTGAGGCGATCCGCCCGAAACACGCTTGTGCTTTTTCGGTAAATTCAACGATTCTATGGATATCGCCGTCCCTTATGGCTTGCACGAAAAAGCCTACGTCTCCTCCAGCCACGAAGGCCTTGCCAACTCCCCGTAAAACAATGGCCCGTACCGACGAATCGGCCAAGGCCTTTTCAATGAGCACTCCGAGTTGGTCCAGTACTTCCCCGTTGAGTGCATTGAGCGCCTCGGGGCGATTGATGAAAAGCTGGGCTATCCCCCCTTCCAGCTTCTCGTCAACAAGCCGGAACCGCCACGGCTCCTTTTGGGCCGCTTGGTTTTTCAGGAAATCGGGAACGGTTAAACCGGGCGTCTTCTTTACAAAGGCTTCAACCAGCGAAACCGCCTCTTGAACGCCCCTGCCGTTCATCCACCTGAAAGGCCCTTTGCTCCAGCGCAAGCCTATCTGCGCACCGCGATCCACGTCCTCAAGGCTTGCCACGCCTTCGCTGACTATCTGGCCGGCAACCATCCAAACGGCCGCAAAAAGCCGGTCGGCTATTTCACCCGCCGGAGCGCCCTCAACGGCCCCATCCAGCGACCAAAGTCGACCCGCCCTGAATTGCGCTTCCAAGCCCCGGGCGGGGGCGTAAAACGGCCCCAGGCTCTTGCCAAGGTTCACGGTTGCGTGGTAGGCGATGGGGACCCCGGTTACGTTCATCAGCTCAAAGGGTCCCATACCGATTTTGAAACGCTCCTTGGCCGCGGCCTCCACCGCCGCGATCGAGGCTACTCCCTCGTCGACAATACGGACGGCCTCGTTCAGCCAGGGAACGAAGTAACGGTTAACGCAAAAGCCGGGAGCATCCTTGGCGGCAATGGGTATCTTTCCGGAGGCAGCCATGAGGGTCCACGCCTCCCTGACCCGTTCGGGATCAGAATCCACACCCGCCACGACTTCCACAAGCCTGTTCTTGACCGGATGGAAAAAAAAGTGCAGACCTACAACCCGTTCGCCGTGATTAAGTCCCGCCGCAATGTCCTTCACAAGGAAGGAGGAGGTGTTGGTAGCCAGGACCACGCTGGGGGCGCAAATAGCGTCCAACTTATTAAAGATGGATTGCTTGACTTCCAGGTCTTCGAAGACAGCCTCTATTACCAGGCGGCAGCTTGACAGCGCCTGCAGGTCGGTAGTGGGGTGCAAACGCCCCAGAACGACCGCTTTCTCCTCCGGCTTCACCGCCTTGCGTTTCACGCCTTCGTCCAGGATCGCTTTGATGGTTCCCATACCCCTATCGAGCTGGGCTTGACCCAGGTCGCATAGAACCACGTCGAACCCGGACATGGCGAACTTCTGGGCTATACCAGCGCCCATAGTGCCGGCGCCCACGACGCCTATTCCCGGGAAAGTTTCTTTCATAGTATTATCCTCGTTCCAAGAGAACGGCCGTTCCCTGTCCACCACCGATACACGCCGATGCAATTCCCCACCGCTTTCCACGCCGTTCAAGTTCATATAGCAGCGTTGACACGAGCCTGGTCCCGGTTGCCGCCAGGGGGTGCCCAAGGGCGATCGCCCCACCGTTGACGTTGGTCTTTTCAGGATCCAGTCCCAGTTCTCTCTCCACGGCAAGGTACTGGGCACCGAACGCCTCGTTGATTTCCACCAAGTCCACGTCGCTGAGCTTCATAGAACACTCGTCCATGAGGAGGCGGATGGCCGGCACGGGACCTATTCCCATGTAGGCCGGATCTACGCCGACCGAAGCCGACGCTACAACGCGACCCAGGGGTCGAAGACCTTTCTCTTCCGCGGTTTCAGCGCTGCATAGGACAGCCGCCGCCGCTCCGTCCACGATGCCGGAGGAGTTGCCGGCGGTTTGAATACCGTCCTTTGCAAAAACGGGTTTAAGTGAAGCGAGTTCTTCGGGGGAAGTTCGCCTCGGGTGCTCATCTCGATCGAAGGATTTAACGCCCTTGGGGAGTTTGATTCTGCGCGACCGGAGGCCGTCAGTTTCAATAATCCCCGCGAAAACCGGAACGCGCTCCTCTGAAAACAGACCCTTTTTCTCTGCGTCCAGTGCCCGATCCTGGCTTCTCAGGGCCACCGCATCCACTTCCACGCGCTTCAGTTCGTACCTTGCGGCCAGGTTTTCAGCCGTCTGACCCATCGAAGCATTGCTGGCGGGATCATACAGCTCGGCCGTAAGGGTGTCCACGAAGTCGGGCCGCCCCATGGGCATACCCATTCTGCACCCGTAGGAGGCGAAGGGATTACGAGTCATGCTCTCCGTACCCCCGCACAAAACAACCGTAGCCTTGCCCTGGACGATCTGCTCGGCCCCTGCAATCATTACTTCGAAGCCGCTTCCACAGAGTCGTTGGACAAGAAGCGCCGGGCGCGAAACGGGCACCCCCGCGTAGAGTCCCACGTGTCTCGGCAGGTAGAAGGCGTCCGGGCCGCTCTGGGCGACGTTGGCGAAAATTACCTGGTCCACTTCGTCGCCCGGCATACCCGATTGGGACAATGCGGCCCTGGCGGCCACAACTCCCAGGTCGGTCGGGGATACTTTGGCAAGAGAACCCATAAAGTTTGCCAAGGGCGTGCGTTTGGCCCCTACGACCACGATTCCTTCGTACCGAGCCCCGAATCCGCCTTCCTTACCCATGAACCCATAAGATTTTGCCATACTATTTTCCTCCAAGCCATCTACACACTATATAAACACGGCGAGCAAAGCATTCTCCCGGCCACAGCTCATCGGAATCGGCCGTCCCGCCCACGGCGGTTCAGGTTTTAGACGCCCGGACGCTTGTCGGCGGGGTGTAAATAGGCATTCTCAAAGGCTTTCACCAAGCGCGTGAAAGTATCGTTAACCGGAGTTGGCACGTTGTTTAGAGAACCATAGTAAGCTATGCGGCCGTTGATGAAATCAATCTCGGTTTCCCTCTTACTCTCGATATCCACAAGCATGCTTGGTTTGTGGGGCCCGCCCTTGTCCAAATAAGCCATGCAATAATTGAAGAAACCGGGGCCGAAGTCGTAGCCCGCACGAGCCGCCACCATGATGCACTCCTTGAGAAGCATCTCCACGATCCTGTAGGTTTCGCTGGAGTCCATGACCTGGCGCATGGTGAGCCCGGTCACGGCGGAAACGGGGCTGAGAGAGGCGTTCAGGATGGTTTTCTCCCAGACATAACGCTTGATGTCGCTTTCGTATTTCGTATCCAGGTACACGCCGTTGAGGATTTCGACCAGTTGGGCCGTGTGCCGGCAGCCCTCCTGCTTGCAGTTACACCCGATGTGGTTGGGTTTGTTGAAAAAGTTCATCGCTACTTTTCCAGGCGCCGTAACGTTGCCGGCGTAGTTCACAACAACCCTGAAGATCCTATGGCCGGAGAAGATGTGTGCGATCAATTCTTCCGTGTCCAGCCCGTTCTGAAGGCTGATGATCACCGTTTTTTCGCTAATAACCTTCTCCACCTCCGGGAGTATCCGTCTAAGAACGCAAGCTTTAACGGAAAGGATGAGGTAATCCGGTTGCACGGCTGCCAACTCCGCGATGGAAGAAAAACCCGCCTTCACTTTTTCACAACCTTCCCTGAACCCGGAAAGTTTTATTCCGTCCCTGAGGATGGCTTCCAAATGCTCCTTCCAGATGTCTACCAAGTAGACTTCCTGTCCGGCTTCGGAAAGGTGAAGAGCCAGGATCGAACCAACGGGACCCGCGCCGACAATACCGAATCGCATGATTTCTCCTTATCGGGAATATCACACAAAAATTCCCTGTCTGAATATATCAAGGGCTTGTTCTGAATGCAAGCTCGACGCCCCCCCTGAATCCACCACCTAAACCGGGATTAGCCTGCCTACCGCGTTGCGCGCAAGCGCGGCCTGTCTGCGTCGCCGATGCGACAGGCGGGCGCAGGCAAGCACCTCGCCCCGCAGGTTGTTTCTGCAACCCTAACCATCTCCGGCTTGACCGGAATCCAACGCCGGGCATCCTGCAACCTTTACCATCGCCGCGTCGTAGCGGCCTTTGCTCGCCAAAGGCCGAAGGAACGATTATTCTCCCGCGCCGGTCTTCACCCGGAGGCGATTTGAATAGGGGTAGGGAGAACCGGTTTTCCGGTCCCCCCTCCCTCCGAACCGGACTTGC
>CAZIBS010000030.1:0-24524 GCA_964537405.1 uncultured Thermoanaerobaculia bacterium
CCGCAAACTCGGCGGAAAAAGAAAGTCCTGATTCCTGTTGACCGGAAAAAAGTTGCAGGCCATCGTTTATCTCCATCTGCAGACCATTATCATATACCTATATCAGTATTCCGTCAATACCGGAGTCGTGCAACAGGCACTCTTGATGTGGAAATAGAATAAGGACCTTTATTGGCGGCTTTGCACGAAGGCTTCTACGCAACACAGGGCGTCGACGGCGGAGGAGACGATTCCGCCGGAACGGCCCGAGGCCTCGCCGACGAGGTAGAGGCCGGGGAAGCCTTGGACGCTCAGGTCGTCGCTTGACCGGACAACCTGGAGGGGACTGGAAGTCCTGGTTTCGGGGGCGAGGAGCAGGCCCTCGGCGATGAACCCCGGCATTCTTCTATCAAAGCGGAGGAGGGCCGCCGAGAGGGAATCCTCGATCCATCCGGGGAAAAAACCGCGCAGGTTTACGGGCCTTGCTCCGGGTTTGAAGGTCGTGCGTGGAAGTTTCTCGTCCACGCGCCCATCGATAAATGCCCTCACGCTCTGGGCGGGTGCGTAGTAGCCGCCGCCTCCCAGTTCAAAGGCCCGCCGTTCGAGTTGCTCTTGGAAGGCGAAGCCGTTGAAGAGTCCCTCTCCGAGGTCTGCGGGTGAAACCGTGACGACTATTGCGGAGTTTGCCATTCCGGATAATCGCCCGGACATGCTCATGCCGTTTGTGACGAGCCGTCCCTCTTCGGAGGCGGAGTTCACAACGAGGCCGCCGGGACACATGCAGAAGGAGTAAACACCCCTTCCCGATGGAGCCTTGAAGGAAAGGATGTATTCGGCAGGGGGCAGGTCCGGGTGGCCGGCGTAGGCGCCGTACCGGCGCAGGTCCACCCACTTCTGCGGGTGTTCAACGCGGACGCCCACGGCGAAGCCCTTGGGCTTGAAGGGAACGCCGATTGCGGCGAGCCTCCTGATCAACACCCTTGAGGAGTGACCAACGGCCATGAATAAGGCGTCTGAGTGCACGGTGCCGTCGGCGAGGGTGACTTCGTAACCGCCCCGACGGGATGCTTTAACGTCGAGAAGCCTTTCACGAAAGCGGAAGGACGCGCCCGCGGTCTCAATGGCAGCCCTCAGCCCCCGCACGACCTTACGGACGCCGTCGGTGCCCAAGTGGGGATGGGCCTCTTCGAGGATGGAAGAGGAAGCTCCCGCCAGGACGAAAGCTTCGAGAACGTTGCGAGCCTTGGGATTCTTGACGCGGGTCCTGAGCTTGCCGTCCGAGAAGGTTCCCGCGCCGCCCTCGCCGAATTGGACGTTTGCCTCGGGATTCAGCTCTCCCCTTCGCCACAATTTCGCCACCGAGGCCACGCGGTCTTTCATCGGAGGCCCTCCTTCGATAACCGTAACGTCTGCGCCGTTGAGAGAGAGGTGAAGCGCCGAGAAAAGGCCCGCCGGGCCGCTTCCTACCACCATCACGTCCAGGCCCTTCAGGGCGTCGCCGGTAGTCGGTTGGGGGAGCGGCCTTTCGGGTACGGAGCCCCAACTCACGCCACGGGGTTTCCGGACGGGGCGGCCGGAACAATCGATGTCCAGGGTGTAGACCCACGCCGGCCTGCTCCTCGCCTTTCTTGCGTCGAGGGAACGCCGAACAACTTCGATGGAAAGAAGGGTTTCGACGCGAAGGCCCAGGCAACGGACGACGGCCTCACGGAGTTTGGATTCGCTTGTCCTTCCGAGCGGCAGTTCAATGCCGCGCACGCGAAGTTTCACGGCGATTCCCCCATGTTAGTACTTCCCAGGCCCGTAAACGGTGGCCTTACGCTTTTTCCCGGTGGTGGGTGCGGGGCAACCGGCCGGCGCTCCCTTCATCCGGTTCTGTAGGCTTCGCCGAGAGCCTTCATACCGGCGCGGATGAATCCGTTCAATTCGTCGCGCGACTCGGTTTCGCAGTAAACCCGAAGGCTCGGCTCGGTACCGGACTGTCTGAATAGAATCCAGGAACCGCCTTCCAAGTGGAGCTTTAATCCGTCCAGGGTGTCAACGGACTCGACCTTTCGCCCCATTATCCCGGCTGGAGGATTCTTGGCCATGTTGGCAATTTCTTTCATTCCCTTCTCCGGCCTCGTGGGGAAGTCTCCGCGGCGGAAGTGAAACTCACCGTAGCGCTCGTAGAGTTCCTGGAGAAGTTCGAGCGAATTCTTCCCGCGCTTCACCATCATTTCCAGCAGAAGAAGGTTGATCATTACGCCGTCGCGCTCCGGCAGAAATCCTTGGACGGTAATTCCTCCGCTCTCCTCACCACCGATAAGCACATCCTCGCGCTGCATCAACTCGGCTATGTACTTGAAACCGACGGGTGTGTTTACGTAGGGAAGGCCGTGATCCTTTGCAATGCGGCCCAGGTAGAGGGTATTGGCGTTGTTGGTGACGAGAAGGCCGCTTTGTTTGCGCTGCTCCACGAGGTAGAGGGCAAGAAGGGCGATCATTTCGAGCGGGGTAAAGACGGAACCGTCCGGGTGGATGCCGCCCGAGCGGTCGCCGTCTCCGTCGGTTGCCAGCCCCACGTCGGCGCCCCTTTGGAGAACCGCTTCGCGCAGTATGTCGAGGTATTCCTCCTTCGGCTCCGGCGCCCTCATCCCGAAGAGGGGGTCTCGCCGGTCCCTCAGGGTTTCGACCTTGCAGGTGGGAGTTGCGATCCGGTGTTCCAGGAGCTTGCCGCCGACACCGTTCATCGAGTCGACGACTACCTTCAGTTCGGCGTGGCGGATGGTTTCTATGTCAACGAGGGATTCGATAAGGGTGCCGTAGCCTTCGTCCAGCGGTGTTTCAAACAATTTACCCGCGGTTTTGGCCTCGCGAAGCGAAACACTGCGCACGGGATTCCGGCCAAGAAGCGTCTCTATCCGCTTGGTGGTTTCAGATCCGGCGCTTCCCCCGTAGCGCTCCTTGAGTTTAAGGCCATTGTAGCGGTAAGAGTTGTGGCTGGCGGTTATGACTATTCCGAGGGGAAGATCGTGCTTCTGGACGTAGTAGGAGACGTGCGGAGTGGGGCAAGAACGCGGGCTAAGATAAACGGTGATTCCATTGGCCGCGAGGACCTCCGAAACCGTGGAGGCGAAGTCCTCGGAGAGGAAACGATTGTCGTAACCCACCGCGACGCGCTTATCTTCGCCACTTTCTGCCAAGTAGTCGGCGACCGCCTGGGCAACCATGCGGATATTATCAAAGGTAAAGTTTTCGGCTATGAGCCCCCTCCAGCCATCGGTCCCAAAACGGATGTCATGGTTCATGCTGTTACTCTCCATTCGAAGCGGTTCGCCCGTCTTGACGGGGATTTTTACCGCGTTACCCGAGTTTCCGTCCGGAAACGGCCCTTTTCCGCAATCTCCGTGTCAATCTGCGGGCTTGCTTGTGCGACGTATCAAACGTACTACTCCACGCAAACCCTTGATTTCCTTGACCTTGCGAAAAATTCCCCGTTTCCGAATCGGAAATTCCACTTTTCTCCATCCGGTTTTCCGGATTGACACTACCCAAGGTAAATGTCGGCCTCCTCGGCCACTTCGTCCATCAAGCCCAGAACCTTCCCACTATCGAGAGGTTCGATGCACATGGTTTTACGCTTTTCCGGGGAGGCTGCCCTGAAGCGGTTGACAAGCCCGGCGTAGTCCTCGTCTGGAGCGATCCTTTTGAGTCCGGCTATGAGTTCGGCGGCCCTCCGCCACCATCCTCTTGCCAGAAGAAGCAGAAAGCGCTGGTGAAGACCCTCGGCGGATTCCGGATAGTCCGAGAGGAACAGGTCAAGCTGCTTTTCGGCGTCCGCCGTCTTTTTCAGGCGCAGCAGTGCGTGGGCGTGCAGGTAGAGGGCGGCGGGCGCCTGTTCCAGCTCCAGGGCTCTCTCGGCATACCCGCTGCACTTCTTCCATTCTCCCCTGAGTCCCTTAACGAGCGAAAGGAGCGTCCAAACCATGGCGCTGAAATCTTCTTTCTTCACGGCTCGCATGAGCGCTTCCTCCGCCTCTTTGAGGGCGCCGTCAAGAATCATCAGGTGGGCATAGGGCAACAGCGCTTCGTCTCCCTTACGCTTCAGAGCCACGGCCTTGGTAAGGTGCGCTCGGGCGCCGTCATAGTCTCCCACCTTTAGACCGCTTTCGCCCAGGAAGGCGAGGAGAGGCCCGTTTTGCGGGTCGGATTGAAGCGCCTCTTCGAGAAGGGCCAGCGCGGCAACGTGGTTGTAGGCAAATAGGTGGTCTTCGGCTTTCAGGACGAGGCCGTCGAAGCGCCGCCGGTTGACGCCGCCGAAAGAGGATAGAATAGCGGCCTTGGCATCGGTGAAACATTCTTTCAGGTCGAGGGCCGTCAGCTTCGAGAGGGTGCGCTCCCGCCAGCGTTCACGGAAACGGCTCTCATCCAGAAGCCCTTTCTCACAGAGCATTTCAACCAGCACGTTAAGACCGGCGCGGTTCACCATCAGGTTCCGTTCTACGTAGTCGACGGCCTGGATAAGTATGGTAGTTTCTTTGGATGAACGCAGAGCGACTCTTTCGACCTCCAGGAGTTTGTCCATGAAGTGGTCGTCAATTCCCAGGACAGCCTGGGCTTCAAGTGATACATCGGTCGGTTCGGACTTGAGACTGAAGAGAGGCGCCCCACAGAAAGCGCAGGATTCGGCCTCGAACTCGTTTCTCTTGCCACAGCGTTGGCAGAACAATATCAGGTCTCCGTGATCGCCCCTATCCGGGGTAGTGTCAGTAGGAGTAGAAACCCCTTCCGCTCTTCCGGCCAAGGTAACCGGCGTCCACCATCTTTACGAGAAGGGGACAGGGCCGATATTTCGGGTCTCCCAGCCCGTCGTGGATAACCCGCATTATGAAGAGGCAGGTGTCCAGACCGATCAGATCGGCGAGGGTGAGCGGCCCCATGGGGTGGTTCATTCCGAGCTTCATCACGGTGTCGATGGCCTCCGGTGTTCCCACTCCCTCCATAAGGCAATAGATGGCTTCGTTTATCATCGGCATGAGAACCCGGTTGCTCACAAAGCCGGGGAAATCGTTGACCTCCACCGGCGTCTTGCCCATCGTACGCGCCACTTCCATCGTTTTTGCAAGAACACTGTCGGTCGTGGCCATTCCCCTTATCACTTCAACGAGCTTCATCACGGGCACCGGATTCATGAAGTGCATTCCGATTACCCGTTCCGGCACTTTGGCGACGGCGGCCAGTTTGGTGATGGAGATGGAAGAGGTGTTGCTCGCAAGGATCGCGTCCGGGCGGCAAAGGGCATCCAGCTTCTCGAATATCTTCTTCTTTACGCCGAAGTTCTCGACCACGGCCTCGACGAGCAGGTCGGCTCCGGAGATGTCTTCCAACTTCGTGGTTGTAGTGATGCGCTTTAATACCCCGGCCTTTTCTTCGACGGTCATCCTTCCTTTGTCGACGCCGCGTTGCAGGTTTCTATCGATGGTTGCGACCGCTTTCTCGCAGAGGGCTTCGTTCACTTCACACAGGTGAACATCAAACCCGGCAAGGGCCGCTGCGTGGGCAATGCCGTTGCCCATGGTTCCGCCGCCGACTACTCCGAAAGTGTTTTGGCTCATCCAGTTCCTCCTTATTTCTTTACCGGCTCGCGGGTATCGCCTCGCCGACCGTCATGATACCACCAGTCGGTACTAATTGTGGCAAGGCAGCAAACCGGATTAGAAGGGTGTTTGCTTGTCCGTAACCACGATATCGTCCTTGGTTCCCCACTGCCGGTCAGGACCGGCCGAACTGAGTTTGTAGTGCAGCCCGCTGCCCACGTAGCGCACCTTCTCGCCCCACGGGTCGGTCCGTGGAATACTTTTCAGTCCAGCCGCCACCAGAACTGCAACTCCCTTGCCCTTCGGAACGCCGTCGTTCTCAATGCCGTAGTTACGGATTAGCGTGCCGCTGCCTATGAGACTCAAGGTGAAGGCCTTTCGCAGGGGAGGCGCGGGGTTAAGAGCCGCCGGGGGTTCGTTGTTGGATTTTCCGCAGGCCGTAACGAGTGCAACAGCCAGCAACGCCAAGACCGCAAGCAGCAGGGGCGTGGACCACCGGTTCTGAGAGGTTGTTTTTTCTACCATCATTCTACGCATAGTTCCTCCTTAATTCTTAATTCTATCCCAGGAGGAGAAGAATACGAAGCCCCGGCCGGGCTGCACGAAGGGCGGTGTTTCCGTCACATCAAGGATCGTTAAAGAGCCATTGGTGGTATTATTACCCTTTGCGGAGCGGCCTTGGAGACAGACGACACTCAGCATAAAACCGTGCTCAGGAAAATACTTTTCGCCGCCTTCTTGCTGCTGTCGCTCGCCCTTCTTCTCCACGGCAACGCGAAGGTAGGCCTCTTCGAATCTTCCGAGGCTCGCTACGCCGAAGTTGCGAGGGAGATGACGGCTACCGGGAACTACCTCTCCCCCCAAATGGACTATATATACCACTTCACGAAGCCCCCCTTGGCCTACTGGTTTACCGTCGCCGGTTACAAACTCTTCGGCATTAACACCTTTGGTGCACGCTTCTTCCTGGCATTGGCCGCTATAGCTGTTTTGCTGCTTACGGCCCGCATATTCGCGGTCGGGCTCGGTTCCGGTACGGGGCTTACGGCCGCTGCGTTGCTCTTTTTCTCCATTGAGTTCTTCGCCTTGGGAAAAATTGTTACAACGGATATGTACCTGACGCTGTGGATCACACTGGGACTGTTTCTCTGGTCGCTCAGGGAGGCTGGAAAGCTTTCTGAACGAAACTTTCGCCTTCTCTTCGGTGTCGCCGCGGCCCTCGGCTTCATGACGAAGGGCCCCGTTCCCCTTCTCTTCTGGGCCGTCGTACTCGTGCCTTACTCCCTGATGGAAGACAGGGGACGGAGTCTGAAAGCGCTACTCAGTCCCTGGTTCTGGACACCCTTTCTCCTGCTCGGACTTCCGTGGTTCGTGGCGGTTGGTTCCGTCCATCCGGGGCTTCTAAGCTATCTTTTGACCCACGAATCGGCCGGAGCCGCCTACTCGGCCAAGCGCTTTCATCCCGGCCCCTGGTATTACTATATTCCAATTCTCCTGGCCGGGACCTTTCCCTGGTGTATCGTTCTGATCGGGCGCTGGAGAAGGCTTATCGACAAAGAGGTCAGGCTCTGGCTGCTGTGGGCCGCGGCACCCATTCTCGTTTGGTCAATCTTCCCAGCCAAGCTGCCGACCTACATACTTCCCACCATGCCGGCGTGGGCGCTGCTCGCCGCGTGGATCGTGAAGAAAGACAAGGGAAGAAGCAGAATCATCCGGACCGCCGTTCCCCTCGCCATGGGTTGCGTGGGCGCGGCCGGGCTCTTCTTCCTCTCCCGGAAGCCTTCCCTGCCAGCACCGGGTGCCGAGATCGTCTTTCTCCTCGCCCTTTCAACGGTCGTTGGAATCTCGGGCGCCCTGTGGGGCCTGTCCAAGCATCCAAAGACGGCTCTCGTGCTTACCTGCGTTTCCATGGCGTGCATCCAGTTGGCGCTGCCGCTGCTCTGCGTGAAATTCGAGAACGGGATCAAAATACGCAAACGCCTTGGCGTCACGGTCGCCTCTATGCGTGAATCTGGAGACGCTGTCCTCGAGTACCGGACGACCCTGTTTTCCATCCCTTTCTACATCAAGGGAGAGGTGGGCGCCTACGAAAACAATTTCAGCCGACACAAGTACCTGGAAAAGAAGCTTCCCCCGCACATCATCCGTAGCAGGAATGCGCTCCGGGAGTACGTTGAGAAACACCCCTGTCTCTGGGTCGTGACCGGACGTGATAAGGAAAAAAGCTTAGCGCGAACCATTCCAGGCCTCTCCCTGGTGATGCGCGAGGGCAATCACAGCCTATGGGCCGCACCCAGCGTTGAGAAGAGGCTCATGAAAGAAGATGGGTAAACAAGTAGGCGCGTTCAGGAACTATCCGCTGACTCCCTAACACCGGGACCGCGGTAGTCCGGACCGTTGATGCGAACCGTTCTGCACATTCCGTTGAGCCGCGACCTTGTACGCACGCCGATGCGCTCTTCCAACGATATTCCACCCGACGCATCGTCGAGGTAGTTTGTCGTACAGAGCGTTGGGCGCTCCTCGTTGTAACGCCGACTCACCAGGTAGTGAAGGGTGTCCTGGGCCCAGGGAGAATCCACACACCCGACTTCGTCTATGAGCAGGAGCGACGCCTCTACCAAAGGGAATAAGATGTCGTATTCCGTCTCCACAACCTGGAACTTCCCGTAAGTCGCCCGGATTTCCCTGTAAAGGTCGTTCATGTCAACGAAGAGAACCGGAAGGTTCTTGCGGAAGAGTATCTCCTGCAGGATGGAAACGGCGAGGTGGGTCTTGCCGACGCCGCAAGGACCGATGAAGAGCAGGCCACTCTTGGCCGAGGGGAATGCCGGGTAGTCGTCCGCGTACTTCCTGGCCAGCGCCAGCGCTTCATCCTGGTTTGTACCCTTCATCGGCTTGTAGTTATCGAAGACGCACCGGTTGCGGTACCTAAGTGGGATTCCGGCTTGTTCGATGAGCCTTGTAATCCTATCGTTAACCCGGCATTCGCACTGTCTCGCCTTGACGACACCGTCAACCTCTTCCACGACGTAGCCTCTACCCTCGCAGAGGGGACAACCCTTGTTGCTCACGGCACAAACTCCATTCTTGCGGCAGCCGACCCATCACCGGCCGTCCCGAAAACACATTGCCAGGATACTCTCCCCACTCAGCAATCACAACACCCTGAATCCGCCTGAATCCGCCTGAATCCACCATCAAGTTGCAACCGGCCTTGGCTTCAGCGGTAAAAAGCAAACCATCGTATCAGCAATAAGCCGGGGCATATACCTCGTTTTTCTCGGCGAAAGCAAGCCCGTTGATGCTACCGCTTGCTTTTTGCCTGAAATAATTCGTATACTTATCGTGGTAGCGCCGGGCAGGTCCGGTGGCTGTTAGAAAAGGAAGCGCCAAACAAGGGAGGTATAATATGAAAAAAATCCTGTTGCTATTTGCTTTCTTCGTCTTCACTTTAGGCGCCTTTGCGGCGGGCCACGCGAAGGTTGGCTCTAAAAGGTGCAAGATGTGCCATAGTCTCCAGTACAACTCCTGGATTACAACCAAGCACGCCAAGCAAAAGCCGCAAATTGAGTGTGAAACCTGCCATGGAAACGGCGGGGATTACTGGAAGCCCAGCATTATGAAACATATCAAGTTGGCGAAGGCCGCCGGGCTGAGGATCCCCACGAAAGCATTCTGTACGGCCAAGTGTCACAAAACAGTAACCAATGAGCAACTGGAACACACGCACGCACATAAGAAAAAATTATCCTAAAGGCATGGCTACTGCAGTGCTGCTAAGGGGTGGGCTTGGCCCACCCCTTTTGGTTTCTCAGTAGGGACGCCCCTGCGGTCTTTCAGTGTGAAAAGACGCTGACTTCGCGAACCGTTATGGCGACCGGTGGGCTGTGCAGGGGTGCATAGGGAAGGGAGACCTGGAATACGTGGTGCCCGGCCTTGAGACTCCATCGCGTCGTATAGGGGTAATCGACTACCTTGAAGGGCTTGCCGTCGACGTACCAGATGATCTGTGGGGTCGGGGGTTTGACCGAGGCAAGAAGGGCGATTGAGGAGGAATTGGCGGGCGCTTCGGGGTCGGGCAGGAGGACGGCGCCGTTGTGGGGGGAGGTGACGGCGAGGTGCGGGTTTTGCTTGAGCAGCATATCCGCCGTCTCCGGCGCGTTCGTTACCGGGAGGAGTCCGAGGCCCGAAGCCTTGGCCCACGTCGCGAACCTGGGGGGAAGGATGAAGAACCTTCTCTTCTCCCGGAAGCGCCTGGGGCAGCCCGGAAGGGCGGGGCGGCCGGTGCGGGAGTCGAAGACCACGTTTCTGTACGCGTGCGTCGTCTCGTGCGGCTCGGTCCCCGGCTGGAACCACTGCACGGATACGTAAGGGGAGTCGGGAGCGGCCAGCTTCCCCGTGAGCATGTTGATGCGTTTTGCAACGTAGTCCCTGGGGGGAGGGAATGGATTGTTTTCGAGGCCCTGCATTGCGTCGGGTTGAAGATACGCCAAGACCTGGTGGAAGAGTACCGCGGCGGAGTCGGCGCCGCTGAGCCCGTCCATCGGGTAAGCGTCGGCGTTTCCTATCCACACCCCCACGATATACTTGCGCGAGTAGCCTATGCACCAGGCATCGCGGAACCCCTGCGATGTACCGGTCTTCACCGCCACCGGAAAGGGGAACTCTAAAGCGTCGCCTCGCTGGAAGGAGGGAAGGCGGGCAACCGGGTTGGAGAGGAAGAGCGTTATCATCCGCGCCGTATCCTCGGGGATAAGCCGGGATCTGCCTCGGGAATGGCTGGGTGAGGATGGGAACCAACGCAGGTGATAGGCCAGGCCGTCGTTGGCCAGAACTCCGTAAGCGCCGACGAGATCCATGAGTGTTACGTGCAGGGCGCCGAGGGCCATGCCAAGGCCGTAGGAGGAGGGGTCTTTCCAGGTCTGAACCAGACCAAGGTCATAAAAGTGGCGGTAAGCGTTCTCGATGCCCACGGCGTGAAGAACCTCTACTGCCGGGATGTTTCGGCTGTTGGCGAGGGCGTTCTCGTAGAGAACGGGGCCGAGATAGCGCCCGTCGTAGTTCTTCACGACGTAGGTTCCGCTCCAAGGGTCCATGGCCAGTCCAACGTCGGTGAGAAGGCTGGCTGCCGTGTATCGGCCCAATGTGAGGCCAAGGCCGTAGATGAAGGGCTTCAGGGTGCTTCCCGGGGAGCGGGGGATGCGGGCGTAGTCTATCGCGCCCTTGGCCATCGCATCGAAGTAGTCGGCGGAGCCGACGTAGGCGAGAATCTTTCCGCTTTTGCGTTCGGCTACGATAAGAGCGACGTTTCCCGCGCCCCGGCTGTAGTAACGCTGATAAGCCTTCCACGCGAGCCACGAGACTTCCCGCTGAAGGTCAAGGTCCAAGGTAGTTGGAACGATGTGACGTCCGCCGGCGGGACGAAGCTCTGGATGGGCCGCGAGTTCCTGTTGGACGGCGAGGATTGCGTGTAGGCAGGAGATGGGTCTGATCTTCCGGGGTGCCAAGCGCATCCGCGCCAGTTGGCGGAGGGCCTCTTTGTAGTCGGCTTCGTTGATCCAGCCCAGCTTCCGCAAGCGCCCGAGGACGTAACGAGTCCGGCGGAGCGCCATGAACCATCCCCCGGCGCGGTGGATGTTCATTCTGCCCGGCAGCTTCGGCAGGGAGGCGAGCAGCGCCGCCTGGGCCCACGAAAGGTCTTCCACCGGTTTGTCGAAGTAGCGCCTGGCGGCGTAGACGATGCCGCGGTTCCTGTTGCCGTAAGGGGCGATGGTCAGGTATTGGCGAAGTACCGCCTCGTGGCCGTAGCGGAGGACGAGGCCGATCGCCACCAGCGCCTCGCGCACCTTGTTGAGCCACGTCCTGGGCGCCGGGTGACTCAGGCGTGCGACCTGCATTGCTATGGTGGAGGCGCCGGAAACGCGCCTGTGCGCCGATAGGTTCTGGACGAGTGCACGCACCACGGCGCTGGGGTCCACCCCCGGGTAGGTGTAAAAACGGGCGTCTTCGGCTGCCAGCGTGGCCTTTTCCACCCGTGTTGGAACCGGGCGGGGAAGGGGCCAGTACCCCATGCGCTTCTCGTCGTTTCCCAGTTCGGCGAGAAATCTTCCCCTTACGTCCTCGAAGAGGAGCGTTGGAGAATGGGTTTCCAAATTGATCAGCGATAGGTAGCGCATGACGCCCGTAAGTAGAAGAAGCAGGAAGAGGGCGACGACGCCGATGATAAGACGGCCGCGCCGGGTACGGGAGAGCCTCGCCGTCAGGCGAAGAAATTGTTTAATGAGATTGGGGCGGCGCATTGCCGCCACGTGCTCCTTCGGGGACGCCTTCACGGTCGAAGAACCTCCCTACGCTTGCGGTTTTGCCGCTACCACGACCCTCATGCCGGGGGAATCTCCCTCCACGACGGGGTGGTACAGCATCTCCGCGTGCGCTCCTGGTGAGGTGAAGGTTCCCAACGTGGAGGCTTTGACGCGGAAGTAGAAGTCATAGGTCCCCTTGGGGAGCGTTTCGTAGTAGAAGCGCACCTCGTTGTCCAGATACATGGAGTAAGAGGGTTCAAGGGTGAGGCGCCCGGAGGGCTTGGCCTCCCTGGAGGAGATCGCCAGGTTCGGATTCATCGGTTCCATTCCGGCGGCAATTGGCGCGATCACCGCCACGTAGTGCCGCTCCTCCGGGTTTACTACCTGGACGTGGATTTCAACGATATCTCCCTTCAGGAAGGAGAGGCTCTTGCCCGGTTCGTCAATCCATTCCCTGGAGGGCGGAACCCCCTGCCTGGTAGAAACACGGCTTATCTCTCTCCGCACCACGAATCCACCGTTGCGGGCGGGGGCCATGCTTCCGGGGGCCTTGGGAAGGAAGCTGAGACCGAGGCGTGCAAAGAGGGGACCGTCGCCGGTTTTGCCGCCGAGTGTGAGCTTTCCGGGGGAGTCGCTGGTGGAGACGTTATATGCCGTGGGATGTGTTGCGTCCAGTACCAGCGTGACGTTTTTTCCACCCTCGGAGAGGGAAATCTTCCTGGTGCCGGAATCGGCCGGGGTGCTCTCAAGGACCTTGCCCAGCGCGAGCAGGGCGGAGGAGGTGGCGTTCGTGTTGCCCCAGCCGTCTCCCTTGCCCAGTTCCACCAAGTCTTTGACCATGAGCCGCATCCCGGTTTTTTTGGCGTTCCCGGCATAGAGGGCGCTGATCATGGCTGCCTGTGTGCTCGTCTCAGAGCTTAGTATCAAGCCTCCCCAGTTGTGGTTTCTATACTGGAGACCGCCGTAAACCTTTTTCCCATTATGCAGCTTGAAGACGGTCTGGTTCCACAGGTTCTTTCGGAGTTCGTCGATGACGGAGGAGTTGCCGAAGTTCCCCTTTTCCAGGGCTTCGAGTACCCGGGATTCGCTGTAGAGGGTCAGGTAGGGGGCTTTCCTGGCGAGTTCCGACGCGTAGGATGGATCGAGATAACCGGCGTCGCTCAAGGCTTTCAGGGCGCGGCAGCGCTCGTAGAAGCCAAATCCGGAGACAAGGTTGGAGTAGTCGGAGCGAAGCGCCTGCTTGAGGGCCGCAACGGGCCGGTCGAGGAGCTTGGGATCGAAGTTGTAACCGGCTTTTCGGGCCTGGACCAGGAACTCCACGACGTAAGCGGTGAGCCAAACCCTTCCATTGTCCCCGGGCCAGAAGGAATAGAGGCCGTCGGGCTTAAGGGTTGTGGTTATGTACTCGAAGGTTTGTCTGATTATCTCGTCGCCCCTCCCGGCATCCAGGGGAAGGTGCAAGGCGTTTGTTAGGGGCTTGAGCGCCACTATGGGGAAGGCCATGCTAACCCGCTGTTCGGTGCATTCCTGCCGGTAGGTGAAGAGGTAGTCAAGACCCGAGGCGAGCTTGAGGAGCGCCCCGCGCCGTGTGACAAGGACGGTGCGCTTGAGGCTGCCCGGCCTGAGTGCTTCCTTCGGCGTGGGGAGGCTGAGAGAGTGGCCCGGCGCGAGCCTGGCAAAGGTTTCGCTCCGCACGGGCCTGCGGTCCGGTAGAACCGGTATGGAGACCTTGAAGGCGTCCGCCGCCCCGTCGGAATCGCGTTTCACACCCAACGTCACGGTGAGTTTGGGAATCCGGCCTCCCTCCGAGGCGCTTGGAAGGGGAGGCAGCACCGTCATGGGGAAGAGCAGTTGTTCCGGTTTCCCCTTTTTCCAATAAACCTTACGCGAGGTTGCCGCGCCAAGTTTTACTCCATTGACCTTAATCTCGGCGCCTCCGGTTCCCCCGCCGCCTTCGACGACCCGGCCTATGCCCCCGGCTTCGAAGCGGTCTCCCACCCGCGCAAACCTGGGCAGGGCGGGCTGGACAATCAGGGGGAGCCTTACGGCGAGGCGCGACTTGGCGTAGCCGAAGCGCTCCATGCCGGAGCACGCCACGGCGCGGACCATGAAGACGGTGAGGTCGTCCGAGAGTTTTATCCTTACCACCGTTTTGCCGGAGGAGTCCACGATGATGTGCGGATTGAAGTAGGGAACCGTTTTGAAGACCTTGCGCACCGTTACCTTACCGAGGATCGTGCGTTCCGCCTCCTCTCCGCCGCCGCCCTCCTTCTCTACGTAGGCAAGGTGACCCACCGCAAGGTTGCGCGTGTCGTCTATGACCGCCCTGGATTTCACATCCCTGATGAAAGAAGGGAGGGGATCGAGTCTTTTCTCCTTGCCGAGGGCCAGCACCGCCTGGTCCACCAGCCAGAGGGTTACCTCTCCGGCCATGGGACGCCCGTCGGGCGTGGCCAGCTTGATGGTGAAAGGGACGGTTTCGCCCGGCAGGGCCTTGGTCTTGTGCTCAAGCGTCACCTTGAGTTCGTTGTCGACGGGATTTACCTTGATCCACCGCGTGGCAGCCAGAGTCTGGGGTTTGCCGAGGTCCAGGGCGCCCTCCATTGCCGCGTCTCCCCGCAGTGGGAGCCTGCCCCGCATAAGGACGAAGTGAACGGGAATGCGCGGGTTGTACTCGTTCTTGATTGGGAGCGTGAAGACCGCCTTCCCGCCGTTTACCTCCAGGGTTTTATAGACATTGCCGGCCGGTGCTTCAACCACGGCCAGGATCCTTGCGTGCTGGAAGGGGCTCTTGAGAATTATCCTTGCGTTATCGCCGGGGTTGTAGGAATCCTTGTCGGTGGATGTTTCAAAGACCTGCTCCCTCGGTTTCTTCCAGGCAACGGCGCCGGAACCGGCGACGTAGAGGTCTACGGAAACGAGTTGGAGGCGACCCAGGCGGTCGCGAGAGGAGACCTCCACTACGTAAACCCCGGCCTTGGCAACCGGAAGAGCAACGGTTACGGGCGCTTTTGCGGTCCTGATCGTTGTCTTGTAGACTTGGGTGTCCGACACATCGGTTACGTAGCGCGCGTGGGCGCTGGAAAAATTGCTCTCGGCCAGGTGGGAGTGCCAGCGCCGGGCCAGCAGGCGGACTTCCACCTCTTTGTTGGTGAGGAGAGCGTTGTGCGGATCTATTGCAATTATGTCGGGATGCAGGGCGCCAACGCCCCGTACGAAACGCTTCACCTTTAGGCCAAGCACGAAGGCGGGCAGAGCCACCACGCGGCGCTGGGCGGTTACGGTTTGCCCGGTGGGACCCGTTACGGTGGCTTCGAAGGCGTACATCCGTGCCTTGCCCTCGATTTCGAGCTGGGGGTTCATCGTAATATACGACGCGCCCTCATCGTCGGTCTTGGCGTTCTTTTCTATCGCCGGAGGGGTTCTAAAACGGGTGGAGCGGGAGAAACGTTGGTCGGAGGAGAAGAAGTAGCCCTTGCGTTTGGGCGGAACGTAGGCATAGGGGAACTGGGTTACCTTCCACAGGACGGTTCGGTCGGTGGCCTGTCCTCCGGCGTAATAGCTCGCGGTGAGCGAAATGGAAAAGGGCTTGTCCATGGAGACCCGGTCGGGACCGTGGAGGTCCACGTGGAAGCGGGGTATGCGGTAGGCCTCCATCTTCCAGGAAAGCTCGCGCCCCTCGGGAGAAGCATCCTTGAGTAACAACACGGCGTTGTAAGCGCCGGTGGGAAGGTTGTTCCCCTTGAAATCGTAGGAGAAGGAGGCGTTGTCATTCAAGGTTACGGAGTGCTTCCAGGTTTTGTCTCCCGGGCCGCTGATGAGCAGTGCGTAGCCCGAAAGGGGCGGCTTCGCCAACTTTCCCGCAACTCTCAGCCGGACGTATCCCTTGATGTGGACCACGTCGCCCGGCTTGTATACGGGCCGTTCGCTGAGGAGGTGGTACATGGGATTACGCTTTTCATTCTCGTGGACGTCGCTATCCTGGAAGTTCCAGGGTAACCAGCCATTCCTGGAGTCCCGGCTCCACCAATGACCGTCCTTGAAGTAAGGAGGTGCGTGGTCGGGGGAGAGAACGAGAAAATCGTTACCCTTGCGTATAACGATTCTCATAATGTCGGTGTGGTTGGGATTCCGCCACGTGCATCGGAGGAAACCCTGCTCGTCGGTGACTCCCGAGTAGAGGGTCAGGATTTTATTCTCATGGTTCCACGGGTATCCCTGTAACTCGATGGCGGCGCCCGGCACCGGGAGGGCCGTCTTGAGGGAGGTGACCAGGAAGGTGAGCCTCGGCGCTTCCTCTACAACGGTAAGAGAAAGGTCTGTTACCTGAATGCGAACGTAGCGGCGCAGGGGGCCGCCGGTGAGCCTGCGTATGCCGACCAGATAGACGCCGGGGTTGTTGGAACCTCCTACCTTGGCAAAAGCCTCGCGCAGTGGCAGGCCAAAGGATGCTTTCACCGCCTTTGACGCAGTGGGCAGCGTAACGATTCGCGAGTAGGGTGGGGAGCCCAGCATCTTGATGCGGGCGGCGATTTCGCCACTCGTGGGGTTCCTGTTGATATTGTTCATGGAGGGCGGTTCCTCGCCCGGTCCGGGTGGCCGGACTGCTTCATTCACCACCACGGGCTTGTTCGGAAAGGGCCAGAAGTTGCGGTCAAGCGGCTCGACCTTGTAAACGCGGAGATCCAGTTTTTCCTCGCTGCGGCCGCTCAAGGGAAGCATCTGGGGGCCGAAGCGCTCCATGATGCACCTGCTTGAATCGAGCGAGAGGAAGGCGCGGCGGGCAGGGAAGTAGAAGAAGAAGCTTGACGGACCATCCATGCGGAGAGGCCTCCCCGAGCGGTCTGAGAAGGGCGCGGGACGGAGGATGGCCTGGTAGACCTTCCCCCTCTGGAAGGAGCCGGTGACGTAGAGGTTGCGACCTTCCTGCGAGAAAGAGAATCCCCTGACCGAGGGGATGAAGTGGATGAGATCCTTGGCAATGGAGGGAGTTAGTGGAGCCGGCTTGGAGGAGAAGGTCAGAACCACGCGGGGCGCCTCGCTTCCTCCGTTCAGTGCCTGCTCCCTGCTGTAACTCGTGCCGCTGAGGGTCAGGGGCAACATGTGGGGCAGGATGCGGCGGTTGGAGTAGGTGCCGCCGTGGTCCGGATTAGCGCTTCCGGCCAGGCAACCCGCCGCCGTGATCCTGAAGGGTTCCTTGGTGGAGAAGGTGGAGTCGGCTACGGAGCCGGAGAGCGAACGGTCGAGGGAGAGTTTTATGTGGATAATGACCCTCTTGCCGAGCCCTATGGGCGTCTTCAAGCGGAAGACGTAGAAGGCGGGGTCTGAGAGGGATTTTCTCTCCTGCGCTTTGATGGAGTAAGCGGTCGAATCCAGCCGGATGGCGGTTTCGTCGCCTACGCCGGGAAGGGGCCGCACTTCGAAGGACACCATGCGCGCCAGGTCCGCCTTGGAGATCGGTTCGGCGAAGGAGAGCACCACCTGCTCCACGGGAGCGAGGTTGGAGGTGCCGTCCGGGGGAGAGATGCTCCTCGGCGGCGTCATCAGGGTGTTGAGCGTGCGCGACCGCTTGAGCACCCGTAGCCGAATCTTCGCGAGGGGGGGCCAGGGTACGACGGGTTTGAAGATCAGCGTCCTGCCGTCTATCCACTGGAATGCGCCGGGTTGTGGTGGAGAGATGGTGACGAAGCGTCCGGGATGGTCTTCCGGGCCGCCCTTGGCGGGACCGACGGCCTCGGGAAAGAGTATCGTGATGGGGTCGTACTCCCTGAGGTAGCGTTGTGGCAGGATGGTGGGAGGGGAAGAAGCCGCCGCCGTGAAGAGCGAAGGAATCGCCAGGAAGAAAAGGCCCAGCGCCAGGATAAGGGCGGTGGTAGTATTGAATACGCCTTTGTTGGTATGAATGTTGGTCATGGCCGGGTCCTCCTCTCGTGGTAGCCGATGGAGTTCAAAAACTCTTTCAGGTATTTATCGGGTGGGCCCTCCGGCGGCGGTGCAAGGCCCAGGACCACCGGCCTGAAGTGAACCGGTGTGTGTTTCCCGGGTGGGAAGCAAACGCGCAGAAAGTAGGTCCCGGCATCTAGTGTAAGGTACTGCTGGTATCCCTCGCCCAGGAGTTTGCCGTTGTTTCGGAAGACGGAACAGGTCAGGAGGTCCGCGTCGGCCCTGGTCCCCACGCCGACCTTTTCTTTGCGCTTTACTCTGAAGGAGAAAGTCCTGGATTCTCCGGGAGCCATAAGTACTTCCGGCCCCAACGGTCCCTTGAGGAGGCGGGCGCTTTCGGTGGTGTAGCCGAAGGCTCCTGAAAGGTGTGCTTCGCCGATGCCCCTGACTCCGACGAGGTAGGCGCCAGGTTCCACGAACCACCGGGAACGGAGAGAGGGATACCCTTCGGCGACATGGAGCAATTCGATTGGCGGCGCCCCGGCATTCTTCGCGGCGGTTGTACCCAACGCGATTACCACCGGAGAGGAGCTGTCGAGGTGCAGTACGCACGGCTTGGAGATCGAGATGGAGAACCACTCCTCGGTTCCCACCAGTCCGGTCATCTCGCCGGCGGCCAGTGAACGGGGCGCCACGGGGGCAACGAGGCCCCAGCGCGCAGAGTTTTTCTCCCTTCCATTGGTGATCCAGGCCTTGAATAGCCCCGGGCCGTGTCGGACGGTTAGGATCCCGGAATCTCCCCCGAGATAAAGAGCCCGGCCGGAACGGACCATACCGTCTACGCCGAGCAAGTCGCACCCGCTCCCGCCGAGTATGTGCAGTACCCATCCGTTTCCTGAATCCCGGGGAAGCGTCAGCGGGATGCGCAAGGCGCCGCGTACGGCAAAGATTCGTTCGTAGGGTTGTCGCGGAGTGAGAATCTCCCGGCGCGGTGCCTTCTCCTTCCATACCGATGTGGCGAAGGCACGGCCGGCCCCGCCTCGGTTGAAGATGGTGAAGTGTAGCGCGGACGTGTAGAGACTTCTGTGGGTGGGCTCGGCGAAGGAGGAGACCACCAGCGAGGGACGATTCTCCTTCCAAAAAACGGCGGTCATCTCCGCGTCGAGGGAGAGGTCGATCTTCTTGGGACCCGGAGGCAGGGCGTAGTCCTCGCAGCGGCGCGAAGCCAGGACGCCGGTGAAGCGACCGGTTTTTATGGCGGTTGGAGTGCCCGGGCGTGGAAAGGAGCGAAGTTCCAAGTGGAAACGGCGGGGGCGGGCGTCGTTGGCGTCGGCGTTCCAGAAAAGCACTTTCGTCGGTCCCGAAAAGGGGGCGACCGTTATGCAGGCGCTCTTACCGAGTGCAAAGGTGTCGAGGAACGCGGGGTTGCCGGCAGGGGCGAATGTACACGCTGGTGAGCCGATTTCCGAGGTTGCAAGGAGCAGGACGTAAGAGTCCGGAGGAGCGGACACATCGACCCACCTGCGTTCACCTGGAGCTACCAGCGGTTCGAAAGACGCCTGGGAGGAGGTCGTTAGCGTGAAGGGCCGGATTGAAACTGGAAGCAGGGAGTTTCCGTTTTGCCTGCTCCATTCGAGCCAGACGGGCCCTTTAGGCATTCCCACGAGACCGGAAACCGCTTTCAGGGGTTTCCCCCAACCGGTGGAGCAGAGAAGCGCTCGGTCCGGGGAGACGCGGTAAGTGCCGGCATCCACGATTTCCAGGGCCGTCAGCGGCACCGACCTGCGGCCTAGTTTGATTACCGCGGCCGAGTTGTTTGTGGCAAAAGCCGTGACGGAGAGAGAAGCAATGGGAGCAAAAGCCAATTCGAGGTGGACGCGGTTGCTGTTGCCGTCCACCGACCATACCCGTACGCGGTATCCCCGGCTGTTCCTGATGGGTACGTCTATTACGCAGTCCCTCGCGCTGCGTCGCCCCACGGTTTCGCTTCCCCGCGGGCCGGTTTTTTCGAGGACGAGGCCGAGCGTAGAAGACGCGCTTGCCCTGACACTGAGAACGCCCTCGCCACCGGGCAGCTTGAGCGGAACGACGTCGATTTTTCCTCCCATGGAGATGGTTTTGTCGAAGGGTACGCCAGCGGCATCAAGGGTCTTTTTTTCAGGAACGCTCATTGAAACGCGCGTGGTTCCACCGGAGCTTCCGACGCGGAAGACCTTGAGGAGGTATTCACCCGCTTTGAGCCTGCGTGAAATCAGGAAGTTCCAGTCGCCGGCGTCGTCGTTTGAAGCCACGACTTCCCCGGAGGGCAACTTTTCAAGGACTCCGCGAACATCCGCGCCGCCCGAAGAGGAGAGGCGGACGACCCCGTCTTTGGAGAGGCTCACCTTCGTGCTGCCGGGTACGGGTAGCGATCGAGACAACCCGGCAACCAGTTCGTCGGTGGTCACCTTCACCGCGTAGGGAAGGTGGTTTGCCTTCCGGCTGCACTCGACGGCGAGGCGATAGTTGCCGGGAGACAGTTCGCCGCGCCACTTCTCCCCGGGAGCGATCGATTTCACGGTCTTGTAACCGGATGGAGAAGAGACTTGAAGGTACGCCTGCATCAATGCGTTGCCGAGGGAGATGGCGGCGTGGATGGAAGCCGGAACGCTGAGCAGGTAAAGGTCCCTGTCGCCGGGGTGAGCCGCTTCAATCCACGTGTTATAGAGGGGTTCGTTGAGGCGAAGGTGGTGTGGTCCCCTTCCGCTTACGCCGCTCTTGACGCGCACACGTTCGAGGCTGGTTACGCGAACGCTGTCCACCGGGTAGGGCAGCGTCATGTAGGAGTACTCCCCCGCGTTGAAGGTGCGCTCGATGTCGGCGTTGGAAGAGGGCGGCATGAGGGGCCAGCCGTCCCCGTCCTCCAACCGGCAGTGGAAGGACTTATCCAGGCCGAGGGTCCAAAGGTGGTAGCGTCCCTTCTTTTTTATGCGGATATTGTACCGGATGGCCGAGCCCGCTGGGATGGCCTCGGAAGAGTGCATACCGGGAGAGAGCACGCCTCCTTCGAGCAGAGCCGTCCTTTTAACCCTTAGGCCGAGGTGGCCGGTGGAGAGGCCGAGTGCCCTCACCGTGATCTGGTAATCGCCGGACTTAAGATATTGCTGAACCAGGCAGTTGCGACCCACGCCGCCCGCCTTGTCCGAGAAGAGGCGTGTTCGCGTGCGGGTGCGGATGGAGCACGCGGTCTTGAGAAGGCCCGTTGTCTCTATACGGTAGAGAGAGGACTTCTTCACCCGCAGGATAACGCTCTTTTCGCCTTTGCGCGGAAGGTTGAAGAAAAGAGGGGCGTCCTCGGAGACCGACGGGAAGGAAAGCGACTCCCCGGACGCCTTCGGAAGGTATACGGCCCGGCGGCCCGGCGAAGCCGTCGGGCCTTGAATTACCCTCAGCGAGAAGAGCATGGAAGGGGAAGAATCATCGGAAAGAACCAGTTCATGGTTCCCCGCGCCCACCAAGATGGGGGACGCGGCAACCCTGCCGTCGAGGGAAAGGGATGGAAAACCACCTTGCGCGCTCTCTACCACCAGCTTCCCGGGAGCGTTGCAACGGAAAGATATCTTCAACTTCTGCCCGGGTATCAGTCCCACCGGCAGCGGGCGCAAAAGAGTCAACGGGTAACTTCTTACAACCAGGCCGTGATCCACGCCCGGCTGAAGGCTTGAATCAATGTGATAGGCGTGCATGGAGCCGCTGCTTTTGAGGTAGACTTTCGGGAACTGGCAGAATCCGTGTACCGGGGAAGGGGCGGCTTCGCTCCCCGCAATCAAGCTCTTCACCGTTGAGAGCAGCGAAGATTTCTCGATCCTCACTTGCGCTATTCCCTTCCTCTTCGGCGAAAGGGTGAGGACGTACAGCCCGGTGTCCAGCGAGAAGGTGCAGGGAGGGTTTTTGAAAGGCGGGTTCCTGTAGTTTCTCGGGTAGGAGATAAGGTATGGCTCGAACTTACAGAAGGTGGGTGTACCCGTCGAGGTTACCTTGTAGTCTCCAGCAGCGGCAACCCGGAAGAAGAGGGTTGCGCTCCCGAGGAGGTTAAAGCGGCGGGACCACGCGTGGCCGTTTCCAAGGGTAAGGACGTCGGTCAACGAGGTGTTGGCGTTGTAACTGTCCCTGGAGTCGTAGCCCACGGCGGAGGCGTCGATGTTGTCTTCCATCGTTCCGCTGTAAATCGTTGAAACCCAATAGTAACCGGAGTGATTTGGAACTATGGAGGAGGTTCCCGATGAAGGGTGCATCGCCTGAATGAAGTATGTTTTACCGGGCGGCCCCTTCACCGAGAGGAGCAGGTAGGGTGAGTTGTTGCCGCGCCAGTGAGAAACCTTGCAGAAGGGGTCGGCGCTTTTCTTGGAGATGGAGACTGAATTGTCGGGTTCGCCGGGAGGTTGCCCGTCCTTGTATGTGCTGAGGCCGAGGGTGAAGTCCATTTTCCGGTCCAGGTAGAGGTAGGCCGTGTCGGCCGGGCCCTCAAGCCTGTAGAGGTCCACTCCGAAGGGGGACATCCTCCTTCTCGACCTGACGATGGGGTAGATTGCGGGTATTCCGTAGCGCAGGCGGAAGGGATAGGAGCCGGCCTTGCCGGTCCACAACTTCGTCGGACCGCCGTAAGCTGTAACCAGGTAGCGGCCCGGGTCGAGGGTCGTTGCTATCACGCAGTCGACGACCGGGTGACCTGAAACCGGCGTCCTCTCGCGGATGGTGGGCGTGTCGGCGGTCAGCCAACTGCCGTTCAACCACAAACGAAGGTCGGCGAGAGAACGCCCCTGCGCCTGTAGGTACACCGCCCGGCGTTTCTTCAGTACGAGCCGGTAGGAGACGCGCTCGAAGTCGCGCAACTCGCCTGAAACCATGGAAAACTCCCGCAGCACAGGAATCCTGCCGCCGTGGAGTTCCTTGAAGGAATGCAGAGCCAATGCCAGGGGACCGGAACCGTTGGCGTGGGAATGAGCGACCACCATGTAACTCCCGGCGTCGAGGAAAAGGTCTATCCTTCCATCCTTTACGCCCGCTTCACCGTCAAACGCGATGGAGCCCATCATCCTGTCAACCAGTTCGATGGCCGTTCCCTGGGCGCTCTTAGCCGTAAGGGCGTAGCGCCCCCAGTGGTCCACGGTGAGGATCGTGTGATTCTCGCCCCTCGCCTTGAATGTTTTTACACCCAGCCTGGCCGAGGGGCCGCCCTTGGAGAGAGGGGAAGCCGCTACGGCTGGCAGCAGCATGAGAAACGCCCAAAGGGCCAACAGCGGCAGGGCGCCGGGTTTCGAGCCAACCACGTGGAAACCGTCATCGAACGAGTTCTTCATCGAATGCCCCTTCTTAAAAGCAGGGTTGTGCAAGGCCGATTCAACGGTGGGATGGTGGACCAAGAGAGAAAGCGCGCAAGTAGCGCCTGCTCCCTCATCCCTGGAATACCTCGCTACGGCCCATGAGCCACTCTCCCAATTTCAAATTATTATAACACAAGAAACCGTCGGCTCCGGTTTTCCGCGGGGTTCTGAGCGGGCGGAATCTCTTGTGCCCTCATTTAGGCCGACGTCGCGTCTCACATCAGAGACTGGCACCATCTTATTCTTGAGAACCGGGAGACGGCGCGTGAAGGCGTCCGCCGCGGAGGTGAGGCGGCGGATAACCCCGGGTGGCGCCCTCTCAGGCTTCGTCTTACCGTGGCCGGCGGCACTCCCACAATTCCTGGCACGATCTCCTGCGACGGGTTGATGCGAAGACGATGGCGGGTCACGAGGATTCGCGAAAGCCTAAGGGAAAAGGAGGCCCACAATGAAGAAGACGGTATTTACAAAAACGATGATGGTCGGAATGGCACTGATGTTGATCACGGCTTTCTCTTCTGCCTGGGCGGCCTGCGGTACTTCCGTGATGATCGCCAACAGAGCCATTGGCGGCCAGCTCAACGTGCCCGGTATACTGGACGACGGCAGCGGAAACGGGAGCATCATAACTAAGTTCTGGCTCCAGGGAAATAGCGAAAACTATAACAGCGGCAAGTTGGAGACGATCTACCAGGTGGAACCCCGGGAAGAAAACAGCTACTACATCTGGTCCGACTGGGGAGACGCCAAAGTCGTGGGAGATTGCCCTCCCAACGACGGTCGAACGGTATTCCTTTACTCTATAGAGAACAACGGCGCCGGAGAGTACATCCTCCTCAGCACTGCCATGGATACGGTTACGACATGGTCATTCGACTTCGACGCGGTCACCAATGGGGACGGTATCTACGATCCCAGCACCGAGAACGCCGTGGCGATTCCGACGCCACTGGTTACCAACGTGGTCCAGGATACTCCGGGAGTGGTCACCGCGGTCCTTAACTGGCCGGCCATCACCAACCTCAAGGGCTTCTATGACAAAGAGCCGGGCAAGAACCTCATCACCGGAATCGTGGTCCGGTACTACCAGGCCGGCATGCCCCCGGTTATCTTCAAGGCCTCCGATTGGCCCGTCGCCGACGTGATCAACATCGGTGAGCAAGGAACGGACCCGGGCGAAGTAACGGTAAAAGTGCCTTACACGAGGGGTATGCGTACCTTCGTAGCTCTAAGCTTGCTCTTCGACGGCGGCAAGCCCGCCCTTGACAGTTCTCCCGCCTTCACCGAAACCGTGTTCATCGGCCACCCCGTGGAGGTGAAGCTGGATACCGGACCTGCGCCCACGGCGGAGTTCGGTTTCATTAAACGGAAGTTTACCCTCTTAAATCGTTGGTAATGTAGGTTGGGTGGGGATT
>CAZIBS010000031.1:0-24492 GCA_964537405.1 uncultured Thermoanaerobaculia bacterium
TGAGGGCGGGTAAAGGGCCGCACCGGTTTCACGAGTCGAACACCCACGGCTTGCAGGAGGACGCTTGCCTAAACACCGGGCGGCAGGGCAAAGGCGAGACGGGCGCATTTCCTCTCCGATTCCTCCACCGTTGAGACCTTGAGAGAGCCCACGGGAATACGGAGAAAACGGCGCGTGCCGGGGGCCTTCGCGGCGAGCACAACACCGTCGTCCACTCCCTCCCCCGCGAGGACCCTTCTTTCGAGTGCCAGGGCTTCGCCCTCCGGCTTCGGAGCTTTCCGCCCCGGCAGGGGGCCGGTGGGAGAAATCTCGAAGGCCCCGACGCGATCAAGGAGCGTATCGTCCACCGTCCCCGCGACGAACTCTCCCCCGGTGGCGTGCTTCTTCATGAGATCGCCCTGCATCGGCGTGGGGTAGAAACCAAGTTCTCTGCGGACTTCAAGGATGCGGTTGAAGAGGAAGGATTGGAAGGCGCTGACTGCGAAGCGGGCTCTTCGGAAGGAGCCCGTCGGCCTTCTGCCCGTGAAGAGAAGACGGCCAAGCCCCACGGCTTTACCGTCCCCGAAGCGCTGGGGGCCAAAGGCGTTCGGCAAACCTTCCTTCGTGATGCGCGCGCAGGCCAGGTTCAGAACCCCGGCCTCTTCGGGCGACTCTAATTCAACCGTAGCGAGGAAGCGGTTTCCAGCCAGCTTTCCCGTGCGGAGCTTGTGGGGATGGCGGCGCGCCGAGAGAATCTCCGCCCCCATTTCCTCCAGCGTTCCCAGGGCCGCCTCCTCCAACCTGGCGGGCAGCGATATGGTCTGTATTGTCGTGGCGTCCCTGTCTTTGTTCCCCGCTTTTCCCAGGTCAGCTTCCCGGAGGTGTAAACGCCTCTCCAGGGAACGGAGAATAAAGGGCGTGGACAGGCCCCGGCGCTTGAAGGCAACGTAGAGGTGCTCTCCGTTGCCGGAGGGTTCGTAGAGGGGTATTTCCTCAACGGTAAAGGTTTCCGGCGACTGGAGAAACTTCAAGGGCGGCTCCTCTACCTGAATCCACCACCTAAACCGGGATTCGCCTGCCTACCGCTCCCTTGATGAGTGAAACGTTGTTCTCCCGGAACCCGGCCTGTTGGGCCTTTTGCGGCTATCCGCACCAACCGTCGCGGAATCGGGGTCCGGGCGCTCATCATCCCCGGCAGCCTTCGATGTTTGCAACGATGGAGGATCGGACTCTTTCGATCAGTTCGTTGCGGTCGTCGTAAGTGAGACCGTCCGTTGGGACGGGAGGCAGGAAGGTAACGGTAATGACGCCCGGATGGACGAGGTAGGCGTTACGGCGCTGTGTTTTTCGGGCGCCTGTTATCGCTACGGGAAGCACCGGTAGCTGAGCCCTGATGGCAACAAGGAAGATTCCCTTCTTGAAGGGCATCAGTGTTTCGCCCGGATTGCGCGTACCCTCAGGAAAGGCCAGGATGCTGATTCCGGTGCGGCGAATCTTATCCGCGACCCCGTTCATCGTTTTGTGCGCCCTGGTGGGATGGCGGCGGTCGACAAAGGGAAAGCCGCCGGCCCACAAGGCCCATCCGAAGATCGGAAGGTACTTGAATTCCCTCTTGGAAATGATTCGGTAGTCGTAGCCGGAGAGGGCTATGACCATCGCGTAGACATCGAAGCTGCTCGCGTGGTTCGCCGCGATCACCTGCGTCCTATCCTTCGCCGCGTAATCGCGGCCCTTGACGACAACCTTGACGCCGGCGACCTTCAGCGTGGTCCAGGAGAAAATGTAGGCGGCCCATAAAATCGCCCTGCCGTCGATGATAAAGCTCATCACTATGCAGATAGGGCCTAAAACAAGTACCAACAGCCAAACGACCAGGTGGACGAGAGCACTGCGAATGACCAGGAGGAACAGGCCCGGTTTCTTGCTTTCGTTCTCCACCGGTTTCTCCATTTGGTCCATCGCGGTTGCTCGATAATGGATTCAATGGCCGAGCACAATAGCCAACTGAGTGAGGGGAAGTTGGATAAAGACAAAGGAAAGGACGTTGATTAGCGGCAGCAGTATGATGTCCAGTAGTGGCGTGAAAAAGATCACCAGCAGCAGTATGGGACCGAAGCGCTTGACGTTGTCGTAGAAGCGCTGGACAGGGTAAGGCAAAATCGAGGAGAGAATCCACGAACCGTCCAGGGGAGGGATGGGGATAAGGTTGAAACCGGCAAGTATGAGGTTGATGAGGGCCAGTTGCAGCACCCACCAAACCCCGGAGTACCTCGTCTGCAAGACGGTCCACAACCTGTCGGGACCGAGAACGACCATGAATACGCCGATGATCATGGTGGCCAGGAGAGCCAGGATGAGGTTGCTCGCCGGCCCCGCCGCGCCCACCAGGGCTTCGTCGCGCTTGACGTGTTTGAAGTTCCTGCTGATGATCGGCACCGGTTTGGCCCAACCGAAGATTGGAGCGCCGATAATTGCCAGGACCACCGGGACGAGTATGGTTCCGATGGGATCGATGTGGGGAATGGGGTTGAGGGTTATGCGCCCCAACATCCGTGCCGTGTGATCGCCCAACTTGTCGGCCATCCAGCCGTGGGCGCTCTCATGCACAGAGAGAGAGAAGAAAATTATACCAACTTCCAGCACAATGGTCAGAATGCCGACCGGCGATAGATCCACGTGGCCCATGATTCTCCCTTCTTAAAGTCTTGAAAACATAACCGTAACACGCGAAGCGGGCGCCTCAAAGGCGGCTGACGCCTCGCAACGCATTATAGCCTACAATCGCAAAGTGGCCGAATGCTCCTCGTCCCAAAGCGGGGCAACGCTGTATTCAACCGTTACGACGGCCTTGGCCCGTTTCTTCCCTTTCACCTGTTAGACTCCTTACGAAGAGTCGGCGCTCCTTGGAGTTCGGGGTGGAACACCGCAAGTCACCATACCATCTTTCTCTTGGTACGGCACGAGCAAAACCGATTTCAATCGCTGATTTTGGGTATCCCTGGAGTTCGGAGCGTAGATGGAAGTTTACAACTCCGGCGCCCAACCCACCGAACCCAGGGCTCAGTGGCGAAAACACAACCCAGGAGCCTGTTGCACGACTCCGGTACGCGCTTTTGTAAAAAAGATTCGGCTTAACCAGATGGCCGAGAATCGACGAAAACGGCAAGACCTATGTCAAATGACCCCATTGAAAGTATCGAAACCGACCATTTTTGACTTCATGCAACAGGCTCCTAGCCGTCGTCTAATCGCCTGCCTGGAGGCTTGCAATGAGCGCAACAAGACTATCTACATTGTTGGCTTCAAGTTGGCTGGAGTACTTGGAGTAGAGTTGGCTGTTTTGAGAAGGCCGGCTGTTTGCGGAACCCGGCTGGGTTTCCAGTTGGTCGATCTGTTTTTGCAGATTCCGTCTCTGTTCCGTGGGGAGCCGCGGGTTGTTCAACTGTGCTTGCAGCACCTTAATCAACTGGCGCCGACCCTCGGTCAACACCGGCCTGACTCCTTCACTGGCCGCCTTCATCATCTCGCTCCTCATCCAGAGAAACTCCTTCGGGCCCATCCTGTTCGCCTTCAAAGCCGTAACGATGGCTTTCATCGCGGAAGTCGTTTTTTTAGTGGCCTCTTTGACCATTTCAAAGTTGCCCTTACCGCTCTTTCTGCTGGTAGTCCACCTGGCAAACGACCCGGCCGCGGGCTGCATCCTGTCGCATGCGTCAATGTACCGCAGCAACCGCGTTTCCTTGACTTTACCGTTTTCCGGCGGATTGAAGGGGAAGGTTGTGTCCAGATGGGTGGCCTCCACCTTTACCTTTTGCGCCTGTTTAGCTTGATTCGCGAATCCATTGAACCAGTGCTCCATCCTGTGGCGCGCAAAAAACAGGAAGAATACCGATACGATGCACACCAGCAGGAGTGCCGCCAAACAACCAATACCCACCTTAGCCCAAGTTTTCATGCCAACCTCCATTCCTCACAACATATATCTTAGCCCGAAACACCGCTTCGCGCAAGTTCCGGTTTTTCTTCCATGACCTATCAGCGGAGGCGAAAGCTGACGACTACGGTCATGTAACACGCTACGACCTGGCCCTCCCTGTCCGTCGGCCGGGAGAAGGTCCACTTGCGGACGGCACTAAGGGCCGCGTTCTCGAAAATCGGATTGGAACTCGTAAGCACCCTGGCGCGTTCCACCCGTCCATACTCATTGATTACCAGCTCCACAACCACGCGTCCCGTCAAACCCATTGCGGAGGCGGCGGGAGGATAAATTGGAACGACTTTGTGCAACAGCCTGGGCGCTTTGATCTCTCCGGCACTTCTGATGACTCGCGGAATATCCTTGCGGGAAGGGAACAATCCGGAATCCGGGCCGAATATGCCTCCAGGGACGAGGCCGTTGACACCTCCCTCTATCCCGTTTGTATTACCGGGACCGGTGTCCGGCGAAGCGGGACTGTCAGCCTCGGTCGTCTTTCCCTTGCCGCTGTTATCGGGTATCGTGCTCGGCGCCGTCAGGCCTTTGCCCCCGGGCTTGATCTCCTCTCTCTTAACAATGATGACCTTGTGAACGCTTTGAGAAGACGGCGGGAGGTGGACGGCCGGCATCCCCCGCAGGAAGGGAGCAACCATTATTCGTGGAGGCGTCAGCAGTGGCATCGTGTAGACCGAATTAAGGACAAGAAACCCTGCGACGGCGGCCTGTGCCAGGAAGGCTAAGGAAAAACTGAGCCTCATTCTTCTTGCGCGGGCCGGGGTTTTGGGAGAAGCTAATTGTTCAAACATGGCGAACCTCCTTTCTCAGTTGTAGACCGGAAAGACGCTGAAATGTTCCGTGAGTGCGGGAAACAGGCTTTCGTCTTGCATCCATCGCGGTTGCTCAGGCGCCCTGATAGTTTGCCGGGTTCGCGGGTTGCGCAAAAAAGGTTGAAGGCGGAAGTGAAAGAAGAGTATCTTTAGCCATGGCCGGAGTGCTCTTACTTGATCAATACGCGGGTTTCGGAGGTGGGCAGAGAATCCTGCTGGACGTCGCGCGAGCCTTTAAGCATGAAGGCCGCGCGGTTCGCGTTTTACTCCCCGGCCACGGAAGGGTGCAAGAGGCGCTCGCGGCGGAAAACTTCCCCGTTTTCCCGCTTCCACTCACCGACATGCGGGCCGGAAGAAAACCGTTTTGGCAGAAGGCGGCTTATCTCCAGCACACCAGGAGGGCAACCAAAACCGTAGTCGCGGCCATTTTGGAGGAGCGGCCGGAAATTATCTACGCAAACGCGCCGAGGTGCTTTCTTCCGGCGGTCCTGGCGGCACGGCGAACGGGCGTCCCGGTGGTGTGCGCCCTTCACCTCATCTTTACGGGAGGGTTGGAACGCAGGCTCATTTCCTGGTGTTTCGGGCAACCGCAAGTCAAGCGGGTGATCTTCTGTTCGGACGCCACGGCCGCGCCCTTCGCTAAGGCTTGCGGGACAAAGGGTACAAAGCTTCACTACTGGGTCAGCCCCGAGTTTCTTGAAAGGCCGTCCCAGCGGCAGGGATCGAGAAAGGGCCTTGGGTTAAACCCTGCCGACGTCGCCGTGGGAGTACTGGGCCGCATCTCAAAAACCAAGGGCCAAAAGCGTTTTATCGAGGCGCTGGGTCCTTTGCTGGAGAGCCACCCGGAATTGAGGCTCTTCGTCGCCGGCGCCGCCGATTTTGAATGCCCCGGCGAGGAGAAAGCCGTCCTTCAAGTTGCGGGCGGAAGCCCCGATCCAAGGCGTGTGACCATTACAGGGAGGATGGTCGAAGCCCTGCCCTTCCTGGACGCGATGGACCTCTTGGTGGTACCGTCCCAGTGGGAGGAACCCTTCGGACTCGTCGCCGTGGAGGGAATGGCAAGGGGGCTTCCCGTGGTGGCTACGAGGAGCGGCGGCCTCGTGGAGATAGTCGAAGACGGGGTTACGGGCTTTCACGCGGGTAAGGACGTTCCTTCTCTGCGTCGCGCAGTTGAACCGCTGGTTGCGGATGCGATCTTGAGGGTTAGGATGGGTAAAGCCGGCCGTGAAAGGGTAGAGAAGGAGTTCCATCCGGCCAGGCAGCTTCACCTTCTAATGGAGTCGGCGCTTGGGTGAACTGAGCCTCGCGTTCGTGCAGGATTGGCTTGTGGACTTCGGCGGGGCGGAGCGTTGCCTGGAAGCGATGTGCCTCGAATACCCCGGCGCTCCAATTCACACCCTCTTCTACGACCCTTCGCAATTCGAGAATACCCTTATAGCAGAGAAGTCCATCCACACGACCTTTCTCGACAAGCCCTTCCTTAAAAGGCACTACCGCGCTTTCCTGGCCCTCTTTCCTTATGCAATAGAGCAGCTTGAAGTCGGCGAACCCGGCGTCGTGCTCTCTTTTTCACACAGCGTGGCCCACGGCGTCCTGACCCCAGCTTCGGTTACGCACGTCTGCTACTGTCACACGCCGGCGCGCTACGCGTGGGATCTGTACCATTCTTCACTCACCCTTTCAGGTCTTGACAAGGGGCTGAAATCTCTACTGGCAAGGACCATTCTCCATTACTTCAGGCTGTGGGACACCGCCTCCGCCGGGAGGGTGGACCACTGGATCGCCAATTCCAGGAATGTGGCAAGGAGAATTAAACGCGTTTACGGCCGGGAGGCCTCCGTAGTTTATCCCCCCGTGGACGTTGAACGCTTCTCTCCGGCCCGGAAGCGCTCCGGCAACTTTCTGGTCGTTGGCAGGATGGTTCCCTACAAAAGGGTTGACTTGGCGGTCTCGGCCTGCACGCGCCTCGGAGTTCCATTGCGGGTCGTGGGTGACGGGCCGGAGATGGGCCGCCTCCGACACCTTGCCGGTCCTACGGTGGTTTTCCTTGGACGCCTTTCGGACCTCCAGGTAGCACGTGAGATGTCAAGGGCCAGAGCGCTGCTCTTCTGCGGAGAAGAGGACTTCGGCATTACGCCCGTTGAGGCGCAGGCCGCGGGTACGCCCGTTATCGCCTACGGAAGGGGGGGAGTGTTGGAGACGATCATTCCTCCGTGCGGCGGGGATTGGTCTCTCGCGACGGGTCTCTTCTTCGACACTCCAAGCGTCGAATCGCTGGTCGCTGCTTTGAAGATCTTCGAGAAAAATGAAGACCGTTTCAATGGCGCCCGCGCGGTGGAGAGGGCCTCCGGTTTTAACACGGAGCGCTTTCGGCGGGAAGTCAGGCGGATAATCGAAGAGCAGTGGGAGCGTTTTAATGGGGACCATTGAACTTTTCTTCTTCTACCTCTTCGGCGCGGCCAGCCCCCTGAGCCTCGCCGCTATAAATGCCGCACAGGTTGCGCTCACCCTCTTCTTTATTTGGCGGCTCTTCATGCGAAGGCGCCGTCCGGGGTTGGCGGAGTGGTTGCTGATAGCCTTTATTCTATGCAATGTCGTCTCGGCCCTGGCGGGACCGATGCCGTTGCTTTCCCTAAAAGGGGTGCTGAACTTCTGGTCCTGGAGCATACTCTTCGTAGCCGCGGCTCTTCCGGTTGAGATTCGTCAGCATACGCGCGAGTTTACCCTCTTCCTGGCCCTCTCCGCCGGTTTAACCACGGTCATAAGCGCCTGCACATTCTTCCTCGGCACGGACTTTCACCGCAACCGCCTTTGGAGCCGATGCCCGGTCGGAACCATCGGAGCTTATGGTTTCTTCTCACAGCACCTGACCTATGCCGGGGTTATCATCCTGGTGCTCGCCGTGGTTGCGGGCCGGGCCATCTATGGACAAAAGAAGGGCAGGATTCTCTGGTGGATGGGCGCCGCTCTGTACGGTTGCGATATAGTTATGAGCATGGCGAGAACTTACTACCTGGCCATCATCCCCACTTTCATTGTTTTGCTGTGGAAGAAGGGGCGGCGGTGGGTGGTCGGAGCAGGATTGGCCGCACTGGTGCTGGCCCTGCTGGTTTTGGCCCTCGGTCCGAGGAGCCTGGGCAGGCGTGTCGCGAGCACCTGGAACATGAACAACGCAAGCAACGCCGAGAGGGTGTACCTCTGGATTTCCGGTTGGCACATGGTGGAGAAACGCCCCATTCTCGGGTGGGGTCCCGGCATTTACCAGTATACCGCCGGTCCCTACAAGGCACCCTACGCCCACGACATTCACTACCCAACCCACGTAGGTTTCCAGACGAAGTGCCATGCACACAACCTGTACCTCATGGTAGCTATCCAGTCCGGATTTACGGGTCTCATCCTCTTTCTTGCGTTCGTGGCGGCTGCCTTCATAGAGTTGCGCCGACAACCCGACCCGGCGCTGCGATACGGTGCGATGGCCGCTCTAACCGCCTTCCTGGCCGGGGGATTTTTCGAATACAACGGCGGCGACGCGGAGGTGGCGGTGCTTCTGTTCATGGTGGTCGGCTTGGCGCTCGGTGGAGCGCGAGAGGAAGCGCCGTCCGATGAGAGCGGCGACGGTCGGCTTCCTTCCTGAGGAAATAGTGGCTGCTATAGAGAGCGAAGCCTTTGTCCTGATCCGCCACCCCTTGACCGAATCTTCCTGGATAGTCAGTTTTTTTACCAGAAGCGACGGGGTGGTTCGTGGCGTGGCAAAGGGGGGACGCCGTACCAAATCGCCCTTCCGCGGCATACTGGAGCCTTTCAACAGGATAATGGTTGAGCTTGGGAGCCGGGAAGGAAGCGAGCTGGCCACGGTCAGGGTAGCTGACTTGCTGGAAGGATCCATGGGTCTGTACGGTGATTGGTCAACCGCTTCCGTACTAATGGTAATGGCGGAACTCTTGGACAGGGGTTTGCCGGAACACGCGGCGGAAGAGGAAACCTACCGCCTGACGGGCACGGTGCTGGACGGGCTGCGGCTTGGAGTGGACCCTGTACTCGTGTGGCTCTACTTTCAAGTTTGGTTCCTTACGCTGCATGGAATTTTTCCAAAACCACGCGGTTGCGCCCGATGCGGAGGAGACCTGGCGGGAGGCGCCCGCCTCGACCCGGATTCCTGCGAGTGGTTTTGCAATCGTTGCCGGGCTGCCGGAGAAGGTGAAGGGTTGACCATGGAGGAGGGAGCCCTTAAGCTCCTGGCCGCGATCTTCGCTTCAACGCCGGCGAAGATGCCGAAAGAAAGGGCCGCGGAACCGGCCGTCAGAGAACTCCAGGTCTTGGTGGATAGACTGTTGGGGGGCTACCTGGGCCGTCCGCTGGCAACCTGGATGGCTCGTTAGCGGGGCGGTGGAAGGCCGAAGAAGGAGCCCGACATGTTTCGTTGCTCGTCGGAGATGCTGTGTCTGCCCATGACCAGAAAGCTCACGACCGAGGCAAGCATGGCCGGGATGAGGGTCCACGGGTTGCCGGTAGTTTCGGCGACGAAGGCGACCGCGGCGAGTGGGGTTCTGTATCCCGCAGCGATGAAGGCCGCCAGACCTATAATTGGATAAACGGCGCCGTGTTGTCCCGGCATGAAGTGCTCAAAACCGGAGCCCATTATCGTTCCCATGACGGCCATGGGGAAGAAAAGTCCTCCCACGCCGCCCCCCGCCGTGGTAAAAGCGGTGGCGGCGATCTTGGCGCCGAGGAGCAATAAAATCAGAGAGAGGGGTTCGTGACCGCTGAGAAGATGCTTGATCAGCTTGTATCCGGGTCCGAGTACATAGGGTTCGCCGAAGACGAGAAAGGAGATAGCGCCCAGGCTTCCTACGCCAAGGCCGGCAATAGCCGCCCTCGAGACTTCAGGCAGGCGTTTCAGTTGGCAGTTCATCAGGTTGGTAAACCAAACAAACAGCCTGGCGCCCAATCCGCAGCAGAGCCCAAGCAGGAGCGACATTCCCACCGCGGAAGGACCCAAGTGGAAGACTTCCGGCCTGGAAAAGATCGGCTTGGCGCCGACAAACAGGACGAAGGTCAGGTAGCTCGCCGAGGAAGCAAGCATGGCGGGAACGAGGGCTCTGGCCGCAAGGCTGTCTACAAACGGCACCTCCATGGCAAATATGATGCCGGTGAGCGGCGCTTTAAAGACGGCGGACATGCCCGCCGCGGCACCGGCCACCAGGAGCAGCTTCAGGTCTTCACGCCTGAAGAGTTTCTGCATCTTCATCTGGAGCGCGTCGCCCAGGCTTGCTCCCGTGTAGATGGCGGGTCCTTCGAGGCCCATGCTGCCGCCGAAGGCCAGTGTCAGTAAGGAGGCGGCTATCTTGCCCGGAAGATTGGCGAGCCTCGTGTGTTTCTTGGCGTTGTGGTAAACGACGATGTAAGCCTCCGTCAACGAACCTTCCGTACCAGGTACAAGGTATTTAACGATGAGCGCCGCCAGGACCAGGCCCGACGGGGGTAACAGAAGATACGCCCACGGGTTTTTCAATCCGTACAGGAAGGGAGCGGCCATGCTTCGGATAAGGAAGTCTATTAAGGCCACCAGAGCACCGGTCGCCACTCCCACGGACAGCGACATGATCACCCAGCGTATGAAGAGTCCTCTTCTTGCCTTCAGCGCGTGGTGGATGTGGATGGGTTCGCCCAGTATGGCTTCCGCCCGCAGCATCAGCCTACGCGGACGCAATCCGTGCGTTAACTTATCCCATTCTCCCCTTGGCATCAGTTAATACCTCGTGCCTTTCAACAACTTATTGCAGGTGCTTGGCGACTATCTTCTACAGTACCCTTTCCCCCCAAAAGCACCTCCTTTGCAAAACGTCCCGTCGCCGGAAGAGAGCCGATCGGTCTCGACGGGAATACCGCCGGTCGGGGACGCAAGGGGCATTCTATACCACATTTTCGACCTTTCGGCTATCTTTGGGAGAACCCCCCGCGGTGGCGAGGGCAATCTTGTTCTCCCATCCATCTTTGAAGATTTCAGGTGGGGCGATCCGAGATCTTGTCTTGGAAGGTTGACTGCGGTGTATACTATAAATCTAGGAGGTACACGCGATGCGCCGTATTTTTATTATCCTGATAGTGTTGGTCTGGACCTGTTCTTTCTCCGCCAAGGTGATTGAGAAAGGAGAGTTCGACCTGATCCAGAACGGCATTAACAAGGGCTACGAGAAGTATAAGGTCGAACGCAAGAGGGGCATCCTTAAAACGTCTTCGGAGGTGCGTTTTCGGCTACCAATGCTTAAGGCGAAGAGGGGCTACGTGGAACTTTACCTCTACCCCGTTTTGAAGAGCAACCTGAAAACGGGCGCCTTCATGGGCTACACGTTCAGGCTCCTCTACGACGACTTCAGCGAAAAGGAGCTGGTGGAAGCAAAAAACTCGGCAATGGAGATAATAGACCAGGAGCAGGACCTGCGCAGCTACGACATCTTTCACCGTTCCCGTCAGAGGGAAGAAGACGTCATGGCAAACAGGATCGACCTGGGTGTCAACTACGGCAAGGTGATTCCGGAAGGTCACGTGCTGCACTTCATGGAGATGCGTCAATCCAGCAAAAGGGTGAAGGACGAGCGTCTTCCCAAGCACCTGACCATAGTTGATTCCTACGTTTTCTGCACCTACCTTCCACTCGTCAAGAGAGCCTTGGCGATGAAGGGCAACGGGATGGATTTAACAATCGCTACGCCTCAGGGAATGGGCTTTACGCAGGGCAGGCTGGAGTACATGGGCACCGCTAAAACTAAGGTGGGCCACAACGTTCATATCCTGAAACGCTTCGACATCAATATTAAGGGGGCGACGCTCTCTTCCTTCTGGGTCGACAGGGCCGGAATGCTCGTGGAAGTGGTCGTCCCCGCGATAGGACTGATTGCCTCCCGCGTCAATTACAAGCCCCTGGATTTCAAGATAGAGGCGCCACGGATCTTTAAGGAATCGGTCAAGGATGCTTCATCCCTGAAAGAGAAGACGGAGCAGATTCCATCCGGCGCCATAGATATCGGCGCAACCCTGACCCTGCCTGCCGGTAAAGGTCCCTTTCCGACCATTCTGATGGTCCAGGATCTTGAACCAACGGACCGGGACGGCAATATTAGCTCAGATCCATACAGCCGCGCCGGAACGTGGAAACAGCTTGCCTTCTACCTGGCGAGCCAGGGGTTTGCCACGCTACGGTATGACTCGAGGGGCGTAGGTGAGACGGGAGGAAGCGCACAGAAGTTCGATTTCAAGAAGCGGGTTGGAGACTGCAAAGCTTTGGCAAAGTGGTTGAACGGCCGATCCACGACTCGCCCGGGGGGTGTGATCATCCTGGCGCAGGGTCTGGGAGGATGGGTTGCCGCCAAGGCGGCCGCCGATGGCGTCGGTCGGGCGCTGCTGGTTATAGGTTACCCGGCTAAGGATCTTTTGAGGCTCTGGAAGGAACAGGTCAGCACCATTACCGATCCCCAGAAACGAGAGCAAGCCTACAACGACCTGGACAACCTGGCGGCGAAACTTAAAAGCGGCCACGGAAGTTCGGCACTTTTCAGGGGTAAGAAGATAGACCTGGCCGGTGTCAGGGAGATTGCCGGTATAGATCCACTTTCTCTTGCCTCGTCGTTGACGCAGCCCTGTCTCTTTGTCTACCCAACGGAAGACAAGATAGTTATGGGTTATCACAGGGAGATTCTGGAGCCGTACCTGCACGCGGGCCAGAAGACGATAGCGCTCAAGGGGCTTGACCACCAATTGGCCGTTCCAAACGTAAACGGCTATGCGGGCGAACTGATCAGCACGAAGCCGCTGGTGCCGATATCTAAGTGGCTCAAGGCTAATTTTGCCACGAAGAATGAGCCATGAAGCATTGGCCGGTTCTCGGTGCGGTTATCTTCCCGCTGAACTGTTTCATGCGCGCCCTGTCGGCCGATCCCTATGGGCCGAATGCGGAAGGCCCGCGGAAGTTGGTTGACAACCACCAACAAAGGGTGGAACGGTAATGAAGTCGGTAATCGCAAGGGCCGCTACAAGGGTTGACCTCGCGGGAGCAAGCCTGGACCTGTGGCCGATCGGTCTCGCTATTCCCGGGGCGCTCACCGTGAACGTAGCCGTAAGCCTTGGCGCTATGGCCAGGTGCGAAGTTACGGACGAGCAGGAGGTCGGCCTTGCGTCAGATGACCTCGGCGTCGCCTACACTTGGCGCCCCAACACGGCTCCCGGCCCACTTCCGCTCCTCGAACGTCTCTGTGAAGCTCTCGGCGTTTCGCGAGGAATCAACCTCAGTACGAGGAGCGACGCACCTCCAGGAAGCGGGTTGGGGGGCTCTTCAGCCCTCTCGGTGGCCGTCGTCCTGGCTCTTCATAGAATAACAGGGCGTAGCGCATCGGAAGAAGAGACGGTTCGTTTCTGCCGGGACGTTGAAGCTTCCAACCTTAGAATGCCAACCGGAGTGCAGGACTTCTGGCCTGCTCTCAGGGGAGGGGCTCTTACCATACGGTATGAGCCGGGCGGCGAACGGGTTGAAAAGCTGGAGATTTCCCTGAAGGAACTCGCTTCGCGCCTTGTAGTGGCCTATTCGGGCGAATCCCGCCTCTCCGCCCGTACGAACTGGACGCTTGTTAAGAATTTCATGGACGGAGACAAGGGGGTTGAAGATCGGTTGATCGGTATTGCGGAAGTGGCCGGCCGTATGGCGGCTTGTCTTGAGGGGGGCGATCTGGACGCGGCGGGGTTGCTTCTGGATGAGGAGTGGAAACTCAGGCGCGGGCTGGCCGAGGGCGTTTCCACGCCGAGGCTTGAAGCCATGCTGCGCAGCGGCAAGCTGGCCGGTGCGCTGGGCGGCAAAGCCTGTGGAGCCGGCGGGGGAGGATGCCTTGCTATGATCGTAGCCGAAGGGCGGCGCCGGGCCGTGGAAGAGGCCCTCGAAAAACAGGGTGCCAGGCTGCTGCCGGCCCATCCGGTAGCCAGCGGCTGCGTAGTGGAGGAAAAGCAATGAAGCGGTTGCTTCTCTTTATCCTGGCAATGGGGTTCTTCGTACCGTGTTGGTCTCAGGAAGTGGTGATCTTCAAAAATGGTCGCTCGCTCCTCGTGGTCAGTCACCAGGAAAAGGCTGGATGGACCTACCTTAAACTCATGAGAGGAGACATGGCCGTTCCCTCAGCGGCAATTCTCAGGATAAGCCCGGAAAAGGTTAAGGCGGTTCGGGGCGCGAAAAAATGGAAACCGGAGAAATCAAAACCCGTAGCCAAGCCAAAGCACGTTGCCTCCAAACCACGCCCACCAACCGCGCCCAAGCCACCAAAGCCGGAGGATCTTCAACGTTACCTTAGAAACAGGAGGCGCCAATTACACAGAGTGGCGCCCGGAAACAGCTTCAAGGCCGAGAGAAAAAGTACGGCAAGGCGGCCTCCGACCCGTTACCCGCGAAGAGATTTGCACCGCGAGCCGCAGCCGCAGGAAGGCGGATGGCCCACGAAGCAGTGAACGTTCTTACCCGTGCTTCGTGCGAATACACGGGACTTTCGGTGGACGTGGAAGAGTGGTTTCACGTGCCGGGCCACCCGGTAACCGCTGGAGATCCGGACTGGAACCAACTCCCGGCAACCCTGCCGGAGGCCATCGACAAAAGCCTGGCTCTCCTTGAAGAGATGGCGGTATCGGCAACCTTCTTCATCCTTGGCAGGGCGGCGGAGCGCTACCCGAGCAAGGTTCGGGCCATTGCCGAAGCGGGCCACGAAACCGCCTGCCACGGTTGGGACCACCACCTTGTAAGCAATCTTTCGCACCGTTTCTTCAAAGAAGATTCAAGGCGGGCCAAGGAGGCGGTCGAAGACGCCACCGGAGAGCGCGTGTACGGTTTTCGCGCTCCTTGCTGGTCAATGCCCGAAGAGAAGTGGCCCTACGAAGTGCTCGGCGAAGCGGGCTTTCAATACTCCTCCAGCCGCTTGTCCATTCCGGGATTGGGGATGGGGCACGCCAGCCCGAGGATGGTTGAGGGCATAGTAGAGCTTCCCGTTTTACGCTATCCTTCTCCCCTATTCCCCGTTCCCTGCGGAGGGACCATAGCGCTGCGCCTGCTGCCCGCCTTTCTCTTGAGACGGGCTAAGAGAAAAGCGCTGGAGGAACACAGGCCGGCCATCTATTGGTTTCACCCGTGGGAGCTGCTGGCCGGAGCGCCGCGTTTGAGTGGAGGGCCTCTCTTCAAGCTTGTTCGTTACGCCGCCCTGAGCCGCCTTCCCGGACGACTGAGCAAACTGGTGTCGCCCGGCGACAGAAGACTCTTGCGTCTCGCCGCCTTCTATGGCACCTTAGGCCGGTAGAAAGCAGCACCCCCGCCGTGCCCGGCGCCGTCACCCTGGAGGCTGTTGCACGAAGTTCAAAATTGACGTCTTTGGTGTTTTACAGGGGGTCATTTTGTATAGGTTTAGTCATCCTTGTTGATCCTCGGCCATTTTACGAAGCCGAATTTTTCTACAAAAGCGCGTACCGGAGTCGTGCAACAGGCTCCCTACCCCGGGATTTGTTGGAGCGAACTCAAGTCAACATCAACAGAAATACTCCCCTAACTCACCCAGGAGAACTTTAGCCGGTGCTTAAAAGCTTCCGAATCCATTTCTCCCACCAGCATTCCGAGGCATTTCTGAACCGTGCAACAGGCCCCTTACGTCAGTTGTTCGGTCCCTGTTGGACAAGTATAGGTTGATCGGCTATCTGCTGCTGGAGCTGCTGGATCTGACCGTTGAGGGAAGTGATGCTGTTCCGCGCTGAGGAGAGCTGGGCTTTAGCGGCATCCAGCTCTCTCCGCAACCGGTGTTTGTCGGCGGCATTGACGCTTAAGTCGAAATCCTTCTTCAGCTTGACGAGTTGGCTCCTGAGCCGGTTGTTCTGCTGAACCGAAGAGAACTTCTCCTGAATAAGGTTTCCCAATTGACTCCTCAAGTCGTCAGCCCTCTCCGACGACCGGAGCCCCTGAAGCGGCCGAGCCGGGGCAAGTCTCGAGCCGGTCCGCCGGGATTTATTTTCCAGATTGGAGTGTAGCGGAGGCTTGTTAGCCAAATGGCTTCGCTCGTGGATGATCTTCAGATCCTCGTCGTTGATGAAGACCGGTTTGCTCTTCCTAGTCGGCGCCGTTTTCTTCACGGCAACGACCTTTACGGATTTTTCGGCCGGTTTCTCATTGAGTTTTTCCGTCTTCTTCAAGTCAACTTCGTCTACCGGGATATAGAGATAAAGGCCATTCTTATTGAAGTAAGCATAGTTGTCGTGCATGACCGGTTTGGCGTCAACATTGATGACCTTGCCGTTTCGAAGCTTTATCTTGTAGGCGGCGTTCACCGACAGACCGATCAAGAGCAATAAAAGGAATAAAATCGCAAAACGTTTCATAAACTTACCTCCTTTCCTGATAACTACTTATAAACCTTACGAACTCAAAGGTCAAGCCCCGACTTGCCCTAAATCCACCACCTAAACCGGGATTCGCCTGCCTACCGCGTTGCGCGCAGGCGTGGCGCAGACAACGCGACCTACTGGAGCTTTTCAACAGCCTGCTCACACCTGTCAAAAAAGGGGTCCGAAACGCCCGAAAGAAGCCCGAAACCGTCAAAAGGAGCCTCCAGTGCCCTGACCTTGCCCACTGCCCAAGAATTAACGCCAAAAATAGCCCCCACAACACTTCTCTCCCACTCCGGATAACTCAGGCGGTGGATTTAGGGTGGTGGATTTAGGTTGACCCCGTGTTGGACTTGCTCTATACTACGATTCCGGTGGGGCTATGGCGCAGCTGGGAGCGCGCTTGAATGGCATTCAAGAGGTCGGGGGTTCGATCCCCCCTAGCTCCACCAAAACACTTTCCCCGGACCTGTCGTCAATGGGGGAGCGGCCTCTGGATTTACCACCTGCATTGAGATTCGCACGGCATCCGAGTTCTCTCAGCCGCCCTTTATCTTAGGTTAGGTGCGGGGACCGGTTGAGTTCTTGGGTGGTAAGGGTGGACGCAACGGTTCACCCGGCGTTCGGAAGGGAACGATGCGGGAAAATTGGAGCGAGGTTACCGGACTGGAAATGCGCGGCGCTCACATAGCCGAGCATTTTGGGGTTAGTCCTACCGCAGCCCTTTTTCTCGCTTCTCGCTTCGAAGCAGACGAGCCGGTTGAAGCGTTTCTTCATCCTTCGAAAGTAGACTGGCCGGACCCCTCGCGTCTTCCCCACATGAAAGAAGCGGCAAGAAGCGTAGCGGCCTTTGTCAAGGCCGGCGAATCGATATTGATTCACGGCGACTACGACGTGGACGGTCTGATGGGAACCGCCGTTCTTCTTGGAGCTTTGAACTTCATGGGAGCGAAGGTTTCTTACCACGTTCCCAGCCGCTTCGAAAGCGGTTACGGCTTGTCGGTCAAAAGCCTGGAAGCCGTCAAACGTACGGGGGCGAAGCTTGTAATAACGACCGACTGCGGCACCAATGCCCTTGAAACGGGGAATGCTCTCGAATCTCTCGGAATTGCGCTCGTCGTTACGGACCACCATATTCCTCAACCGAATGAACAACCTCCCGGAATCATCGTCAACCCGCAGCTTGAGGATAACCATCCCGACCAGGGTTTTTGCGGAGCGACGGTTGCCCTTCAGTTGGCGCTACAGGTTGCCCGGGAGTTGGATAAAGTCCTGCCCATGAAACCCTTCCTAAGGTTGGCGTCTATAGCCACGATCGCCGACGTGGCGCCGTTGACTCCAGTGAACAGGAAAATCTGCAAGGAGGGTTTCAAGGCCCTTCCAGACACTTCCAACACGGCCCTTTCGTTGATGCTGAGAAAAGCTGGAGTGAGTGATGGGCGTGGAGAGGTCAGGGGTCGCCACGTGGCTTATCAGCTCGCTCCACGCATAAATGCCGCGGGACGAATGGGCGATGCAGGCTTGGTTCTGAGGGCTCTCTTTGAACGCAATCCGGCCGAGGCCGCCAAACTGGTGGGTCGTTTGGAAGTCTTGAACAAGAAACGCAAGGAACTCCAGGCAACCGTTTTTGAAGAGGCAAAAAACCAGGCCACCGCCCAAGTCTCTTCCTCTTGCCATGTCATTCTCGTGTTTTTAGAGGGATGGGGCAGGGGAGTCATAGGACCGGTTGCCGCAAGACTGGCCGAGTTCTCCAGGAGACCGGCTTTCGTCGTGGCGCTGGAAGACGGCCTTGGAACGGGTTCGGCAAGAAGCTGGGGCGACATGGACGTTTCGGCCTTTCTGGCGGAGGCCTCCGGCTGCCTTTTGGCCTTTGGAGGGCACAAGGCGGCCGCCGGTTTTACGGTTGGGAAGGAAAACCTTGAAACGCTGGCGGCGAGCCTGAACCTGAGTGCTTCCCGGTGCGAGGTCGTACCCGATAAGCCGCGTTCCTATTTCGTAATCGAGGCTTGCAAACTCGACGAGGCATGGGAGGCGCTCGGCCGGATGGACCCCTTCGGTCCCGGCAACGAAGAACCCGTCGTGGGTGTCAAAGGACTTGGTGTGCGAGGCTGCCGGGTATTGAAAGGAGACCACCTCATCTGGGAGACGGATTCCGATAACAGGTCGGCCTTGAACGTAATAGCGTGGGAGGGCGAGAAGAAGGGATTTACGCCCTCGGCGCTCAACTCCTCGAGATTAGCGATAGGTCGTCTTGCCCCGGAAAACTATCGTAAGGGTCGCCCTTACTACCTCAGCCTCGAAGCGATTGTTTGATTGCACGCGGGGTTATTTGACGCGTTGCGGAGTCCATTCATCGGTGGAATGTGATAAAATCCGGCTTCCTTAAGAGAGGTGACATAATGACAAAGTGGGTTTTGTTTTTCGGAAACGCCAATGCGGAAGGGTCGGCTGAGCAGAAGGAACTCCTTGGCGGCAAGGGAGCGGGGCTTGCGGAGATGACAAACCTTGGAATCCCCGTACCTCCGGGTTTCACGATGACGACGGAAGTTTGTACCTACTACTACTCTAACAACAAGAGGTATCCGGATGAGTTGAAGGAGCAGGCGGAAGCCGCCATAGCGCGCGTTCAGGAGATTATGGGACGTACTTTCGGCGACGCGGACAACCCGCTGCTGTTTTCCGTGAGGTCGGGCGCAAAGGTTTCAATGCCCGGGATGATGGATACCGTCCTCAACCTGGGTCTGAACGACAGGACCGTCGAAGGTCTTGCGAAGATGTCGGGGGATCCGCGCTTTGCCTGGGACTCTTACAGGCGCTTCGTAGCCATGTACGGAGATGTCGTTCTCGACATGAAGCCGGGAAAGAAGACCGACGATGATCCCTTCGATTCGATCCTTGAGGCGGTAAAGAGGGAGACCGGCGCCCGCTACGACACCGATCTTAAAACCGAAGACCTCAGGAAGCTCGTCAGTCTCTTCAAGGCAGAGATTAAGCGGCAAAAGGGGGTTGACTTCCCGGAGGAGCCCATTGAACAGCTATGGGGAGCCATCGGGGCCGTCTTCGGTTCGTGGATGAACGATAGGGCGGTTGCCTACAGGGAACTCTACCAGATCCCGGGAGACTGGGGCACGGCGGTTAACGTCCAGACGATGGTTTTCGGCAATCTGGGCGACACCTCCGGTACCGGCGTAGGATTTACGCGAAATCCCGCCCTTGGCGACAACGCCATGTACGGTGAATTCCTGATGAACGCGCAGGGAGAGGACGTCGTGGCGGGTATCAGGACGCCCAGACCCATCGGCGAGTTGAAAACGAGCGTTCCCCGGGCCTACGACCAATTGCTGGAAATAAGGCGAAAGCTGGAAAAGCACTTCAGGGACATGCAGGATTTCGAGTTCACCATAGAAAACGGCAAACTCTGGATGCTTCAGACGCGCACCGGGAAACGCCATCCCTTTGCGGCGGCCCGCATGGCCGTAGACATGGAAGCGGAGGGGCTTATATCGAAAAAAGAGGCCGTCATGAGGCCCGAGGCCGACGGCATAGCCGCCTTCCTGGCGCCGATTTTCGATTCGGAAGCCAAGGCAAGAGCCTTGAGAGAAGACAGGATTATCGCTAAGGGTCTGCCGGCCGGTCCCGGGGGCGCAAGCGGTTGCGTGGTTTTCAATGCGCAGGATGCCGAAGAGTGGAAAAAGCGCGGTGAAAAGGTCCTGCTCGTCCGCAAGTTCACGAGCCCGGAAGACATCAGGGGAATGGACGCAGCGCAGGGAATTCTCACGGCGCAGGGTGGTATGACCTCGCACGCCGCCCTCGTCGCGCGCCAGATGGGAAAGGTCTGCATCGTTGGTTGCGGCGCCCTTAACATCGATTATGCGAAAGCAGAGATGGAGGTGGCCGGAAAACTTATCAGGGAAGGAGACCTGCTTTCAATAGACGGCTTCTCGGCAGAAGTCATCCTCGGCAAGCTGGAGACCAGGCCTTCGGAGGTTCTACAGGTCTTGAGGGGAGAACTCGATCCCAACAACTCAAAGAATTGGGGACAGTTCATCAAACTGATGTCGTGGGCCGACGAATTCCGCCGTTTGGAGGTGTGGACCAACGCCGATACGCCAGGACAGGCCGAAACCGCTGTAAAGCTGGGGGCGCAGGGCATAGGCCTCTGCAGGACGGAGCACATGTTCTTCGAAGGCGACAGGATACTTCACGTCCGCCGGATGATCCTCTCCGAAGACGAGGCCCAGCGGCGCGAGGCCCTGATGAAGCTCTTCCCGATGCAGAAGAAAGACTTCATGGGCATCTTCAAAGCGATGGAGGGACGCCCCGTAACCGTGCGCCTACTGGATCCTCCTTTGCACGAGTTTCTACCGTCACAAGAGGCGCTTAAGCCAGAAGTCTTTGCCCAAAAGGTTAAAGATATAGCGGAGTCCTTCAACATCACATCGGAAGAGGTGGAAGAGCGCATTGAGGCCCTTCACGAAAACAACCCGATGCTTGGCCACCGGGGCTGCCGCCTCGGCATCAGCTACCCGGAAATTTACGAGATGCAGGTGCGGGCGATTATTGAAGCTGCGTGCGAAGTCGCAAAATCGGGCATTCCGGTCAATCCCGAAATCATGATTCCAGTCGTCAGCGCAGCGATGGAAATGGAGATAGTCGGCAAACAGGTGAGGAGTATTGCGGACGCGATTATTTCCAGCAGTGGAATTGAACTGAAATACCTCGTAGGCACGATGATAGAGCTTCCGAGGGCCTGCATCGTTGCGGACCGGATAGCCAGGGAAGCGGAGTTTTTTTCCTTCGGCACAAACGACCTCACACAGACCACCTGTGGTATCTCGCGCGACGACGTCAAGAGTTTCCTGGGGACCTATATCGCGAAGAATATTTACTCCATAGATCCCTTCCAACGCATAGACAGGGAAGGCGTGGGCGAGCTGATGAAGATGGCGGTGGCCAAGGGCCGCGCGGAAAAGCCGGGGCTCAAGATCGGTATCTGCGGCGAACACGGTGGAGAAGCCAACTCCGTCGAATTCTGCCACTCAATCGGTCTGAACTACGTCTCCTGCTCACCCTTCAGGGTGCCCGTGGCGCGCCTTGCCGCCGCCCAGGCAGCGCTGAAGGAAGTTGAACGCAGGGGGGGTTAGTCAACCACCTCGCGGTTGAGCTTCGCTTCGTCCCGCCGGCGGTCCAAGGCAAGGTTGATGAGATGGTCGAGTAATTCGGGGTAGGGGATTCCGGAGAGGGCCCAGAGCCTCGGGTACATCGATATTCGGGTAAAGCCGGGCAGCGTGTTGATTTCGTTGAGGATGACGCGGCCGCTGCTTTCTATGAAAGTGTCCACGCGCGCCATGCCCTGGCATTCCAGGACGCGAAAGGCCTTAACGGCCAATTCCCGCACCGACCTCTGAAGGTCGGGTTCCAGCTCCGCCGGGGCAAGAAGGCGTGCTCCGTCTTCGTCGATGTACTTGGCGTCGTAGGAGTAGAAATCGCGGGTTGGAACCACCTCTCCGCAGAGCGAAACTATGGGTGCCTCGTTTCCCAAAACGGCGCATTCTATTTCGCGGCCCTTGACGGCGCTCTCGAGAATGACCTTCCGGTCGTAGCGCAGGGCTTTAACCACGGCTGGCTTGACCTCGGGCAGTCCACCAACTTTTGAGATACCGACCGACGAACCGAGGTTGCAAGGCTTGACGAAGAGGGGCAGGCCAAGAGCACCAGCAATTGCCGTGAAGTCGGTGGATTCCAGTTCGTGCGCGCATAGAACGCGGAAATCGGGAACCGGCAGGCCGGCCTGGACCAGAAGGCGTTTCATCACGTCCTTGTCCAGCCCGATGGCCGAACCCAGCACGTCCGCCCCGGTGTATGGAACGTTCAGCAACCGGAACAAACCCTGGAGCGAACCGTCCTCTCCGAAGGTGCCGTGAGTGATGGGGAAAAAGACGTCCACCTCACCCAGGATCTCTCCCGATTTTGGAGAAAAGAGCGCCAGGGCATTGCCCGGCCTTTCCAGGGGCACGATGGACGGCGCGGATGCGTCGATGGAGATGAGCTTGGGATTCGAAGCGTTGAGGATGAAGGAACCATCTTTTCCCAGGTGCCAGACGCCCTCCTTGTCGATTCCAACAAGCAGAACCTCGTATTTTGATCGATCCAGGGCCTCGTTGATGTTCTTAGCCGACTGAATCGAGACTTCGTGTTCGGCGCTCTTGCCTCCGAAGATAATGCCCACCCTCAATTTCACAGGGCGCCTCCCCCTTTTGGGCTATTCTCTATGGTTAAGGATAGTGGTTGCCTGGGCCGTGGGCATTACCACCATTTCGGCTATATCGACGTGGGGAGGCCTCGTCGCCACCCACAGGACCGCGTCGGCTATGTCTTCCGCCCGCAGGGCCTCAAGACCCTCGTAGACCTTCCTGGCCTTCTCCGCGTTTCCGCGAAAACGCACGATGGAGAATTCGGTTTCCACCATACCGGGATCAACCGTGCTGACACGGATGGAAGTGCCCAAGAGGTCTATTCTCAGGGCGCGGGTGAGAGCCTTCACCGCGAACTTGCTGGCGCAGTATACGTTGCCGCCGGGGTAGACCTCCCGCCCGGCGATTGAACCTATGTTTATTACGTGGCCACTGTTGCGTGCCACCATGGTCGGTACGATGGTGCGCGTGACGTAGAGGAGGCCCTTCACGTTCGTGTCGATCGTTTGCTCCCACTCGTCAATGTCGCCCTCGTAGAGCTTGTCCATACCGAAACCCAGCCCCGCGCAGTTCACGAGGACTTCTACGTCGAACCAGTGGCCGGGTAGATCTCCGAATGCGGCTTCTACCGCCTTCCGGTCCCTAACGTCCAGCTTGATGCAGTGCGAGATCGTCTGGTGCGCGTTCGAGAGTTCAGCGGTCAGCTTCTCCAGTCGTTCAATACGGCGCGATGCGAGGATGAGCTTCGCCCCGGCCTGGGCGAAGGCCCTGGCGCAAGCCTCGCCGATTCCGGAGCTTGCTCCCGTTATGACGACTATCTTATCCTTCATGTTTGTCATATACACCTCCGCGATTTTATCTCCGGGACACCCCTCCGGTCCCAAGCGGAGAATAGTATAGCTCCATTCGTGAAAAAAGGGAGCGTGGAGGGGCGTGGCGCCCTGCCGCCTCACGTAAAGCAGTACGTTGGAACATACTCGTTGTTTCATCGTTCCGGCCCGTTTTTCCGGTTTCCGGTATAATCAAGCGGGTTTCATTCATGGAGGAGTCAAAATGGTCAACCTTGCAAAATATGGTCCCTGGGCACTGGTAACGGGCGCTTCCTCAGGAATAGGCGAGACCTTCGCACGGCAGCTTGCCGCCGGCGGTTTCAACCTGTTCCTCTCCGCAAGAAGGGAGAAGCGTCTTAAAACACTAAAGGAGGAACTGGAAGCAAACCACGGTGTTGAAGTGAAATACGCGGTTTTGGATCTCACGGAGGACGACGCCGTTGAAAGGCTGAACGAGGTGACGACCGGGTGCGACATCGGCCTCGTGGTCGACAACGCCGGCTTTGGGTACATGGGGCGCTTTCTCGACCAGGAGCCGGAGCGTCTTGCCGCAATGGTAAAATTAAATTGTACCGCCTTGATGCTTGTCGCACACCGCTTCGCCGGGAGGCTCGTCGAGCGGGGCAAGGGTGGCTTGGTCATTACGGCCTCCATCGCCGCCTTCCAGGCGACCCCCTATATGGCCGTCTACGGCGCTACAAAAGGATTCGACCTTCTCTTTGGCGAAGGACTGGCGTGGGAACTCAAGGATACGGGTGTTGACCTTCTCGTCCTCAATCCTGGTGCAACAAATACGGAGTTCGGCGGCGTTGCCGGTTCAAGGGGAGACGGTTCGGGAGGCATGGCCGTTGAGCCGGTCGTCAAGGCCGCGCTTCAAGCACTTGGTCGAAAGGGGACCATAGTAACGGGTTTTGCAAACAAAATTTCAGCTTTCACTATACGCTTCCTTCCAAGGCGATTCGTCAACGCCCTCAGCGCTTCGGCAATCGGCAGAATGGTTCCCCGCGAAAAGCGCTGAACGGCAGGTTTCGAAAACGGGCTTCGACTCTTTGAACTCCGGGTTCCTGATTGAAGAAAGCCCGCCGCCCCCGGTCCTCGGTCAGATGGCGGATTCAGGGTGATTCGGAAGATTGACAGCCTACGAACTCCAAGGCTAGAATGCACCTCTGCCGAAGTGGCGGAATTGGTAGACGCAACGGACTCAAAATCCGTCGGTTGCAAAGCCATGGGGGTTCGAGTCCCCCCTTCGGCACCAGGATTTGAGAGTGAGGGAGTTTCTCTCCGTTTCT
>CAZIBS010000032.1:0-24236 GCA_964537405.1 uncultured Thermoanaerobaculia bacterium
GTCGAAGTGTCGCTGGGTCTCGGCGGCCTTGTCATCGAAGTGTTGCTGGGTTTCGGCGGCTTTCTCGTCGAAGTGTTGCTGGGTTTCGGCCGATTTCTCGATGAAAAGACGTTTGATTTCTTCCATTTCAGTCTGGGTCATTGAATCCTCCATTATGCTGGTAGCGGCCCGTCGATGACAGGCGGGACTTTCGGCCGCTCAACGAGCGGCCGCTACGGGAACAGGCAGCGCGGTGCAGGTACGGCGGAAAACCCGGCCGCTCAACGAGCGGCCGCCGCATAGGCCTCCATTCCCCTTCACGCCTTGACGACGTTTTTCCTCGACTCCCGGTAGACGCCGCGTGTATCGATAATCAACGGGGCGTTGGCGGCAAGAAGGCCGTAATCAACGTCGGAATGGTCGGTGATGATCAGGGCCGCGTCGATCTCCTGGAGAACCTTTGGCGAAAGGGCGGTTGACGCGAGCCGAGGCAACCCGGGCCATTCCCGCATCAATGGAAGCGACGGAATATGCGGGTCGTGGTAGCTCACATCGGCACCGAGAGCGAGGAGCTTGTCTATGATTTCAAAGGCGGGGCTTTCCCGCGGATCATCTATGTCCCTCTTGTAGGCAACGCCGAGAACGAGCACCTTGGCCCCCTTCAGGGCTCTGCCGTAGTTGTTGAGGGCGAGAATGAGCTTTTCAACAACATACTCCGGCATTCGCCGGTTTATCTCGCCGGCGTGTTCGATGAAATTGGAAGTAACCCCGTACTCCCTTGACTTCCACGTGAGGTAGAAGGGGTCGAGCGGGATGCAGTGGCCGCCCCAACCGGGGCCGGGGTTGAAGCGCGTGAAACCGAAGGGTTTGGTAGCGGCGGCGTCGAGGACTTCCCAGACGTCAATACCCATGCGGTCGTAGATTATTTTGAGTTCGTTGACGAGGGCTATGTTTACGGCGCGGAAGATATTCTCTGACAATTTAGTCGCCTCGGCCGTGCGCGCATCGGATACGCGCACCGTCTCTTTGACCACGTTGGAGTAGAAGGTTTCCGCCAGGTCGCCTGAAACCTTGTCCACGCCGCCAACAACCTTCGGCGTATTGAATGCGCTGAAGTTCTTGTTACCCGGGTCTTCGCGCTCCGGGGAGTAGGCAAGAAAGAAATCAGATCCGCAGCATAAACCGGTTGCTTCCAGGCGTGACTTGATGACTTCGTCGGTGGTGCCGGGGTAGGTTGTCGATTCCAGCACGACGAGTTGGCCCGGCCTGAGCGCAGAAGCCACCGTTTCAACGGTGGCGTTTATGAAGCACATCTCCGGCTCCCTCTGTTTCGTGAGAGGGGTCGGTACGCACAGGATAAGGATGTCCGCCTCCTTGAGCCTTCCCGCGCTGGAAGTGGCTTCAAAACGGCCCTTTTTTCTCATCCCGGCCACCTTGCCGGAGTTGATGTGTTTAATGTAACACTTACCCCTGTTGAGCATGGAGATCTTGGCGTCGTCCACGTCGAAAGCGAGCACCTTGTAACCGGCGTCGTGGATGACCATAGCCAGCGGAAGTCCGACGTATCCCATGCCCAGAACGGCGGCCGTGGCCGAACGGTCGGCTATTTTTTCGCGAAGTGCTTCAGCGTAAGATGGCATGGTTTCTCCAAAGGTTGTCGGTTTCCGTCCGAAAACAACTTTTTTTCGCAATCTCCGTGCCTGCCTGTGCGTTACCTGACTGCGGGCGTTCTCGCTCAGACAGGCAGGTCAATCTTCAGGCTTGCCTGTGCTACGTACCAAATGTACTACTCCGCGCAATCCCTTGATCTCCTTGACCTTGCGAAAAATTCCCCGTTTCCGAATCGGAACCATCACTTTTCTCCATCCTGATTTCAGGATAAACACCAGTTCGCGCCCCTGATTCGGAAGCCGTTCTTTTTCCTTGCCGCAACGTTCTCGGTGCTAAAGAGGATTGTAACTGTGGACCAGCGTTACGGAAAGATGGCTCGGCACCGGAAGGCGGTTGAAAAACAGGGCTAGGCGGTTTAAAGAAGCGTTTCTCCTCGCCATGACCTTCTCGATTATCCATCCCGAGCCGGTTGTCTCCTTGGCCGTTGTCCACCTGCCACCCTCGTGATACAAACAGTGGATGATATTCCGATCGGTGCTTTTAACCACGCCCTTCCATGGAAACAGGGACCGCGTGCGGCCAAGAGAGATGGGCACGTCAACGGCAAAGCGTGCGCGCGGCCAGTCTGACTTCCACATGAGGTACAACCTGGATAGCCTTTTCTGGAGGAAAACGGGCAAAAACCGCCTTTGCAGAGACCAGAGGGTGGCCCAATCCACCCTTACGGCATATCCCCAAGCGGTCCTTCCGTTTTTATCAAGCAAGTTGTACTCAAAGCTTGTCTTCGGTTGCTTTGGGAGCGCGAGAAAAAAGTTCTCGGATGCAAGGGCGCTGGGGGCAAAATTCGTGGAGAGCAGGGCGTAGGTCTCGAAAAAGGGCCAAGCCGCATCGGGCCGTACGGCGGCCAGCTTGACGCCGGCCAGGGCCGTGCGGGTGTGGATGCGTTCGGCGACGCCGTACTGTCCCTCGTTCAAAGCGCGAACAAAGGCAGCGCGGAAAAGCGACAGCGCCTCCGTGTAGTGTCCCGCGGACAAGGCCGCTTCGGCCTTGGGAAGGATGGCGTACGTTCCGCGGGAAAACGGAGTGGTGTGGGCGGCGGCGGGAAGGTGCAGCCAGATGGCGCAGAAAGCCGCCAAGATGAAAACCGCAACGGAAAGAAATGGTTTGCGTTTCTTATTGTCGGCCATTGTCGCTCTTAAGAGGCTCTCCGCTACAATGTCGAAGATGAAATTACTAAATCAATCGCGATCAGGCGATCGCTTTTACAGGAAAACTATGGATTTTCTGCCGTACCGCCGATCGTGGTGGGTGTTGCTACCGCGCGGAGCTGCTGGATTCAAGCTGCTCCACCCTGGTTGAAAGGTCGGATACGTCGGATTCCAGGTGCGTCATTCTACGGCTGAGTTCCGCGTAGGAAAACTTCATGGAAACACGCGCCTCGTCGAAGTTTGTGCGTGTCTCATCAATGAAAGCATCGAGCTTTCCCTCCACCCGGTCCAGCCGTTCCGTGTTGGCGCACACTCCTTCGGCGACCTTGGCTATATCGGATTGGAGACCCTCCGCCACGACGTCGAAGTGTTGCTGGGTTTCGGCGGCCTTGTCGTCGAAGTGTTGCGCCATCTCGGCGGTCTTGTCGTCGAAGTGTTGCTGGGTTTCGGCGGCCTTCTCGTCGAAGTGTTGCGCCATCTCGACGGCCTTCTCGTCAAAATGGTGAAGAATGTTCTTGATTTCTTCCTCGTTCATCGCTTGTCACCTCCGCGGAATCATAACAGATAGTACCCGGGACGGGAAAGGGTCAACTCCTTCCCACCCAGCGCTCCTGCCTGCGCCTTCGAATCGCCAGGGTCTGCCACGAAACAGGTGTCGCAGAAATGACCGTCGGGGCGCCCGCCTGGCCAGGCCCGACGACGCTGTCGTAGCAACGCTACTTCAAGGAGGAGTAACACAGCCAAGCGGGATGGATCGGCGGGCAGAATATGACAGTTATTCCATGGCAGGCCCTTAGTACTTTCCCCGGGGAAAGAAGCATTCCCAGGAACGGGAAGGGCCATTCCCTCCCCGGCCTTGGTGCCTTCCTGGCCTTCGGCCCGAAGGCCCTCAATCCTTTGATGAGTAAAGCGCCACAGATGCAAAACCATGGACCGCCGAGTCTTTCCCGGCCGTCCGCATCAACCGTCGCGGGATCGGGGTTTCATGTTCAGGCAGGTCGAAATCCGTGTTCTGGTAAACCAGGATTCACCACCTGCACCGGCTCCTTCGGGGTCGCGTGATTATATTGCTTGGAAAGTGCGGTTTGGATCACCGCGATCAACAGGAGATAAATACCGACGACGGGCCAGAAGTGGAAGTCGAAGTCCGTTGCGGCGTGAAGCGCCCCTCCCCACAAGGCCGGTACGAGCAGGAAGGCGCCTCCCTTGACCATAATCGACCTCCAACCGATGACGATAACATAGAGGAGCATACCTCCTACGGCCAAAAGTCCGAATACACCGGCTTCAAAGTAAAGCTGAAGGTATTCGTTCTCGGGGTACACGTAGCGCATGGTCTTCCCGTTTTCGATAGGGATATTGGTGAGAACCCCCGGGAAGCGTTCGTTAAAACTCTGGAGGCCGTTCCCGACGAGGTAGTGATCCTGATGAAGGGCATTATTCCAGATGCCGACCCTACCGTGTAGGTCGGTGAAGCGGTAATGGATGGCAAAAACCGCCAGGCCCGCGACGAGGGTGGCGGATAAGAGAGCGAAGGCCAGCGCGATTCGCGGACGCCTCTTCAACAACCGCAGGAGAATAACCAACGGAAACAGCAAAAGCACCCACAGGCCGGCGTCGCTTGTCCGTATCGTGAGAATCGTGGCGTGGAAGAGGGCCAGTCCCACCAAAACAAAGGTCAAGCCTATCTTATTGGAACGGTGCCGATCCCTCTTTATTTTGCGCCAGATCAGGTAGTACAGCAGGCAAAAGGCGGGATTGACGAAGCCCATTCCGTTGTTTTCGTTTATAAAAGGACCGAAGGCGCCGACCGCGTGGGCGCTTTTCCGGAAACCCAGCAACTCTGTAACCTTGGAGTGATAGGTAACGACCGCGATGACGCCGACACCGATGCCAACCACGCCGCCGGTCAGCGCCAGGCCGCGCAACTTTTCACGCCCATCGTTGGAGAGGGCTTCCAGGAGCAGTATCAGCGCGGCTGCAGCAAAGAGAGCAATGAGGGCGCGGATGGTCATCGGCGGAGTGAAGGTAGAGGCGATCCACCGCTTTGGCGCCGGGGTTTGAAAGGGGCCTTGATCCTCGGGCAGAACTTTGTGGGTAAAAGGGTCGGTTCGGTATCTTTCGGAGCGCAAGAGCGTCTCCGCTTCTACCGCCCGTGCGCCTATCGTTGCCCTCTCGTCACCGATCCAGTGCCAGTAGGATGTGGGGAGAGGGATGAGTTGCACCAGACCCACCGCTATAAGTATAAGGACAAAAAGAAAAGGCGCCCACAACCTCGGCGGAAAACGAAGAAAGTCGGGGCGCTTCCACACCGCGTATCCGGAAAGCAGAAAGAGCAGGACCTCGCAGGTGGCCGCCGACCAATCCTCAATTGCCCCGAAGGCAAAGGTTGAAAAGGCAAGAAAGACGATCAACCCCCACAGCACCGCCAACTCGGTCGGTCGCACGACGGTGGTAAAATGATTATGACCATGCGCGCCGTGGTGGCGTGAGGAGGATGCGTTCAAAGAACGGCCGTCCCGTGAATCCGCGTTTCAGCAAAAACATAGCTTCGCTGAACGTTGCATTTTTTTGGCAACGGCCCCTGACCGGCTACATACATTATATTACGTTATACCATTATTCTCGAATTGGCCTACCATCAAATAAATACAGCTCCGCTATCCATCATGGTGGCCTTAATATACACGAGACAAGGCTTATACGCAACCGGGATTCATCACCTGGTGTCCCGGAAACGACCCTTTCCAGCGATCTCGGTGTCGATTGACCATATTACCGGGGACATCGGGTGGTTTACGTGCCTTACTGAAGCTTTCTTCGAAGTGGGAATGGGTGAACAGCGAGGCCGAAGCCGCGGGCCTGCTTACGAAACCCGCCTGCCGCGACACTTCGCTCAGCGGCGCGGGCATGAGCACCGGGATTTCGCCTGCCTGCCGCGTTGCGCGCAAGCGCGGCCTGCCATCTAAGCCATCTCCGCCTGTCTGCCGCCGGGCAGACCGCCCTCTGTCCTCTGTCGGGTGGCGGATTCAGGGATTTCCTTGGCCTTGCGAAAGATTCCTCGTTTCCGAATCGGAGACCTCGCTACTCTCCATCCTGTTTTCAGGATGGACACTACCTAAAATCCCGGCCGCCGCGCCGCGCAAAACGGCGAGGGCGGCCTTGCCGTTGATCCTCGAAAGGCGAATTAGTATCTTTACCGGCCACCTGAAAAGGAGGGAAAGCAGGAGGAAGGAGAGCCTCTGCGGCGGACTGCCGTGCCGGGCGACAACCCATGCCTGGTTCCGGGTCGCGTGGTAGAGCACCTCGGGGTCTACAGCGCCGGAGGCGGTCGTATCCCGATGTTTCACCACGGAACGGCCCACAGCCAGCACTATGAACCCCTCCGACCCGCTCCGAAGACCGAATTCCACGTCCTCGTAGTAGAGAAAGTACGCCTCGTTGAACAGGCCCACCTCTTCGATACACCCGCGCTTGATGAGTACGCAAGCTCCGTGGGGAAAATCCACCAGGCACCAATCTCCATCGGCCACGCTGGAACGGGGAAGACCGTAAAGCGCCCTGGCACACCTGCCGGTCCATAGGTTGGCTCTTCCACCGAAGGACTGGATCTTCTCCCCCTTTTCGTCGAGAACCAGCGGAGACGCCATTCCTGCCCTGGGCAAGGCTTCCAGGGCCTTCAGGAGTGGCGGCAGAAAGTCCTGACTCACCCTGACGTCGGGGTTCAGGAGGAGAAGATACTCGGCGCCCCACGCCATGGCTTCCCTGATACCCGCGTTGTTGCCTCCGGCGTAGCCGAGGTTTGCCCCGGTCTCAAGCCAGCTTTCGCCGGAGAGCAAGGATCGTGGAATTACCCGGGAAGAATCGTCGGAAGAAGCGTTATCGACAACCCATGTGTGACGTTCGCCCCCGTCCGCGGCCCGCAACGACTCAAGACACGCCAGAGTTTCATTGGACGAATTGTGGTTAAGGACGATTACGCCTACCCTGGGCGGCTTCACACTGAAAAGTGGTGCCGGCGTTTTTTGGTCCCGGTTATCTGTCGTTTTCAAAGAGGCGCCTCCGGCGGGTGATTGTACGACTATAGGTCATAAATAGTCCAGTACAGGAAGGACGGAGGAGATTGGCGGTGAAGAAACAAAGGGGTGAAGAAACCCGGTAGGCAATATGATGTGGCCGATCCACGGTCGTACAATCTCCGCTTGAGAAAGTGGAGAAGGGTCACGGCGACCCTTCTTCACGGGTTGAGGCGCTGGGCCGCCCTCAGAGCAGAGCCGCATACGAAAGAAACCGGCCATGAGAGAGAACAACAAAATCTCAAGTATCCTGAATCCACCACCTAAACCTGACTTCGCCTGCCTAACGCGGTTTCGCGGGTGGTCGTTCTTTGTGGAGCCGGCGCACGGAATCGAACCGCGGACCTACTGATTACGAATCAGTTGCTCTACCGGCTGAGCTACGCCGGCCCCCAGAACACGGCTATTGTACGCAAATGGCGGGAGTTCGTCAATGAGCTTTACGGTTCGAGGCGGTGGGCCCCGGATGAGGTGGGTTTGGGCCTCCTCGCTCCGCCGGAATCCCTGGGGGGCAGGCGGTGAAGTCCTGAGTCGGTGAGACCCGGCGTGGCCATTGGTGCGCTGGAGCGGCCCTTGCGGAGTTGGACAATGAGCCAGATGCACGCTGCGGCCGCCGCGATCAAGAGCAGGCCGAAGAGGGCGATGGGCGCCCACTGGGCCTTTGCGGGCAGCGCTCCGGCTGCGTAAAAGCCCTTAAGAGCGGCGTCCCGGGCCTGGTCGCGGATAATCGTCATGGAGACCAGGGTGAGAAGCAGCCCACTGGCGGCAGCGTAGAGGTAGGGACCCGGTCTGAGCGAGTTGATTCCCAGAAGGGCGCAGGCAAGGGCGACTACGGCGGCGACCAATCCCACGGCAAAGACAATGGTGGGAAAGAGGGCGCCGCCGATGAAGATTTTCCTTTCAGTCCCGGGGATGTCCACGAAGCGCCATACGCCGATGCAGATGTTCACTATCGTGGCTCCGGCGAACCACGTGGCGCCGCTGCGGTATTGCCAGCGCCCGCGCTCTGGTTCCAGCTTCAGGCGCCTGGCGCCGAGGATCGCGACGTAGAGGCCCGTTAGGGCGATGAGGCCGAAGAGGACGTGGAGGAGACGGGGCCAGACGGTAGGATCGGCAAGGTCGAACTGCCAGCCGCCGGGATGGCGCATATACTTTCCAACAAAGCGTGCGGGTTCGGTCATTAGCGCGGAGAGGTTGGACCACACGAAACCTACGTAGCCGAGCAGGGCAAAGATAACGAAGGCCAGCCATCCGCGGCTTCGCCCGAGACGTTCCCAGAAGGTGGCCTGCACGTACATTAGGACGTAGGCGGCGATAAGGGCGCTGATAACCAGGATGAAGGGACCGCCCATCAGAATTACCGAGGTGAGGAAGAGGCGCGAGTAGGTAGCCGTAACAAAGAGTAGGGATGCAACGCCGAAAAGGATTGCCAGGGCCATCGTGTAGGGAAGGAGCAGGGCGAGACTGCGCGCCGCGTCGAGGTGTTTCTCCTTATGCTTGAAGAGAAAGACAACTTCGAGAACATTGCCGCCCACGGTCAGGTTCATAAAGACCAGGTGCAGGGTAAAGGTGGCGTAGAGTAGCGTTTTTAAAAGCCAGAGGGGTGATGGTAGGGGAAGGGTTCCCAGCGTGGCGGCCATCATCTTGCGCCTTCCTTTCCGGAAACCAGGTAACTGGCGAGCGCGGTCGATTGCTTGGCGGTTCCGGTCCACGGGGGCATTCGTTCATCCAATGTGTTTAAGGAATCGATAATCTCCTCGGCCTCGCCGGTATCAAGGCCCTTGAACGATTCTCCTACGGGCCGGAAGGCGCCGTAGAGGTCATGGCACTGGGCGCAGCGCCGCTTCCAGATGTCTTTACCGGAAGCACCGGGAGCGCCGGGCGGGGATAGGTAGACGAGGTAAGAAGCTACGGCAGCGGCTTCTTCAGCCGTACCGGGGAAGGGCGGCATGCGGTATCGCGTCAAATCTGAGTTGAAGACAAACTTCGAAAGGTATGCTTCGTCGAGTCCCACGAGTTTTGGAGCGATGGCGTGTAGACCCACCCTGACCGAATGGCAACTCGAACATGCCGCGTTGAAGATGGCTTTGCCGACGGCGGATTGGTTTATCGGGGTGATCTCGACGTCCGGCAGGAAGGGACTGCTTTTCAAGAGGCCTTTGTCCCTGCACTCCTTTTGGGCTGAAACGCGAATGTGGTTGGCATAGAGGTAGCCGTTGATGAGGTAGGGTTTTCGCAGGTCCTCGCGCGTGAATTCGAAGGCGCCGACGACGCAGAAACCCGCTACAAGCATCAAGATTGCAAAACCCTTATTAAGAGTAATATATCGTCGTAAGCCGACCACGATGCCGAAGATGAAAAGGAGTGTATCCGCAACCAGGAAGACTCCAAGCGGTAAGTGCAGGGACGGGAAGATGGTGAAGAGCGCCCTGGTGTTTCCGGGAAGGCTGAAGTAGGCGTAGTAACCCGAGGCGAGAAGCAGTACGGCGCCAATCCAGACCCACCTCCCGGCGTAAGATGCGACCTCGCGCCTGAGGATGCGATCCTTACTGAAGGAAACCGCCGTGAGTGCGTAAAGCCCCGCGAGTACGACGGCGATAGAGCTTCTTACAAGGGTGGTGGAAACAAAACCGGGGTTGAAGTAGGCGTCGGCGAGCGAACCGCTCTTCAACCACCTGCCCGGCGTAAGCTGAAATGAGAGGATTCCGTTTATTGCGACCAGGCTAAGGTAGGCGGAGACGAAATAAATCCATCCGATCGCGCGGTGAGAGCGGCTGGAGATCGTGTTCCAGGTCTTCAGGTAGACGATGATGGAGACCACCTCGACGAGGAAGAACAGCCATTCTATGGCCCAGACCCAAAGAAAGATGTGTATGAGGGTTTCCGTGGCGCCCGGGCTGATGAGGCTGATGGTGAACCAGATGCCGACCCCGGTAGTGGCGCCGAAACAGAGGGTTAAAAAGGCAAAGAAGCCCGTGTAGCGCTCCAACCACTCGCGCAGGGGGAGGTCGTTGTGGCGGGCGGCGTGACCTTCGTAGAGGACGAGAAAGAGGCCTCCGCCGACGGCAAATTGAGAGATAAAAACGTGGACCACGGCGATAACCGCGATGAGGAGCTGGGGGCCGAAGACAACGTGCCATACGGGATAGCCCAAGCTTCACCTCTATTTAAGAGATCCTGATTTGTTACGACACATACAGCCGCGGCGGCCGGATGGTTGCGGGCTCATGTTCGCGCCGGGTCAAACAGGATTTCTTATGAAAGCCCCATTCTTAAGGTCCATGAAAACCCGGAAGAAAACGGCGACCGAAAAACGCCGTTGCTGCGCCGCCTACTTCAGCGTGTTCTTGGCGATGACGAAGCGCTGGATCTGGTTTGTACCTTCGTAAATCTGGGAGAGCTTCGCGTCCCGCATTATTTTCTCTACGATGTTGTCTCTGGAATAGCCTTCACCGCCCATTATCTGCACGGCGTTTGTTGCAATCTCCATGGCCGCGTCGGTGGCGTAGTACTTCGCCATGGCGCTGTAAATCCCGATCTCTTTACCCTGGTCCGTCAAAATAGCTGAGTTCCAGACAAGAAAGCGGCTGGCCGTAATTTTCGTGAGCATTTCGGCGAGCATGAAGGAGACGCCTTGGAAGGTCACAATGGATTTGCCGAACTGTGTCCGGTCGATGGCCCATTTCTTCGAGACGTCGTAGGCTTCGCGGGCCATTCCCACCGCGGCCGCCGCGACCCCGGCGCGTGTGCGGTTGAAGGTCTTCATTGCGATGACAAACCCCATGTTTTCCTTGCCTATGATGTTTTCAACCGGAACTTCGACGTCTTCGTAGTCTATCTCCACCTGGCAGGAGGCGCGTTGACCCATCTTCGGCAGTTCGCGGCCGATTTTGACGCCCGGAAGATCCGTGGGCACTACGATGGCCGAAACGCCCCTGGCACCGCGTTCCGGGTTGGTGTTGAGGAAGACGGTGTGGTACATTGCCTGCTTGCCGTTCGTGATGAAACGTTTGTGTCCGTTGACGACATACTTGTCACCGTGCTTCACGGCGGTTGTTTTTACGGCGCCGGCGTCGGAACCGGCTTCCGGTTCGGTGAGGGCAAAGGCGGCAAGGCCGCGGCTCTCGACTAGCCGGCCGAAGACGCGCTTCTTGAGTTCTTCGCTGCCGCCTATGAGCAGAGGAGTAAGGGCAAGATTATTTGCGTCGATGCAAATGCCGATGCCGGAACACGCCGCGCCGAGTTCCTCGCTGGATAGGGCGCCGTCGAGGGTATTGTGGCCCTGTCCCCCGTATTCTTTTGGGATGGCGCCATTTATGACATTCTCGTCGTACGCTTTTTCTATAATCGGCCACGGGTATTCGCAGCTCTCGTCGTACCGGCGCGCCACCGGGCGTATATACCGATCCGCGAATTCCTTGGTTTTCTCCACCAATTCCTGCTGTTCCTTCGAAAGTTCAAAATCTATCATACAATTCCCCTTTCCCGGTTAGGATAAACTTGCACCTCTAATTACCTGACGATCCCCTCTTCGGGGCTGGAGGCGGTGGCGTAACGTTTGTGCGGTATGCGCCCCGCGAGAAATGCCTCTCGGCCCGCCCTCATGGCGGAGGCCATCGCCGAAGCCATGAGAACCGGGTCCTTAGCGCCTGCGATTCCGGTGTTTGCGAGCAAACCGTCAACACCCAGTTCCATGGCGCGACACGCATCGCTCGCCGTACCGACTCCGGCGTCCACGATGACGGGCACCGTAATGAACTCCTTGATTATTGAGATTGTGTGTGGGTTCTGCAAGCCCAGACCCGAGCCTATCGGCGCTCCCAGCGGCATAACGGCAGCGGCGCCGACGTCCTGGAGCTTCCTGGCGTTTATAAGATCATCGTTGGTGTAGGGCAGAACGGTAAAACCTTCCCTGACCAGGATTCCAGTGGCTTCGAGCAGCCCTTCGTTATCGGGGTAGAGGGTTGTCTTGTCCCCTATGACTTCGAGTTTGACCCAACTCGACATCCCGACTTCGCGGGCCAGCCGGGCCGTTCTGACGGCTTCGTCCGCGGTAAAGCACCCGGCGGTGTTGGGAAGAATAAAGTACTTTTCCGGATCGATGAAATCCAGCATTGAAGGCTTCGTACGATCCAATTCTATGCGACGAACCGCGACCGTTATGATTTCCGCACCGGAAGCGGCCAGAGCCTTGGCCATCGTCTCGTTGTCGGCGTATTTTCCCGTACCGACGATGAGGCGGTTCGAAAAGCTCCTCCCCGCTATCGTAAGTTTTCCGTCGTTCATCTGAATCCTCCATAAAGGGAGAGAATACCACTATTGAAAAAGTACTGTCGAGTAGGCTCGGCCGCTACTTTTCTCTTGATGCAGCACGAGCAAGACTGAAGGCAAAGGATTCCAATAGTGGATTCCTGGTTAGCCTCATCTTGAACAGTTGAGCGCGTTTCCCGGAGGGCAAACAGGTGCTGACCCCTTGTAAAACAAGAAAAGTTTCCGGATCTGTTGGAACGATTTCTTGATGGACGCAAGTTCGGGTTCCCGGTGGAGCGGGCAATCTTCCCGACTGTTATGCACGGGCTTCTGCGTCTCCGGGTCCAGCCGTGCCGCAGAGCACTGGAAGGGGGTGAGTATACCGGCCTAACTCACGTTCTCCTTGTGCGAATGCCTAAAAAGAAGGAGGTCTCTGCCGGGACGGCGGTGCTCCCATGGGGTGATGTAGGGCGACAGGGGAAGACGGTTCTCGTCGGTGACCACTTCATCTTTTTCAGGAATTTCATCCGGCCCCCGGCGCTCCCGCGGGGAGGAGCCGCCGCCCATGGAATCAAGTTCGCGTAGGGCAAGCTCGAGGATATCTTTATGAAGACCCTCCGTGGCGATTTGCTCGGTGTAAGCCCTGCGGCCCGCTACGATATCGTGGACAAAGGCAGCTATCTGCTCTTCCGAATAGTAATCGGCCGGGTCGAACTCCTTTAAATCGAAGCCTTCGCAACCAACAACCTCTTCGGTGTTGAAGCGCCCCTTCCTGTACTCGTTGGTCCCGCGGAGGTCCCCGCGCTGGAGGGCGGCCATGAGGTCTATGGGTACTCTTCGGACCTTGCGAAGAAGGTTCTTTTCCCCGTTCTCAGGGTCAACCTCTATCAACTCACCGACGCCGCCGGTGTTGTACTGGAAGAAGTGAACTTTGCCGGGGTAGCGTTTGACGAGGTCCATCACGATGTCGTAGAAGGCGTTTACCTTGCGCCCCCGCGCTCCGACGATAAAGGGATCGGTGCCGACTATTCGGACCGACTCGCCTGCCTTTTCCGGCACCGTTGCGAAGGAATGCGTAGACTCGCCCCAGAGGTAGGCCAGCACCCCCTGTTTCGGCGTAAGACGCTGGGCGAAGGGCATTACGGTGTGACGCCGGGTGATGAAGGCGAAAACCAACCCGTCCAGCTTTTCGAGAGAAGGCAGGTTGATTGAATCGGCGCAGATGGAAACGGTCTTCTTCCCCCTCTTCACCGTAAGCTTACGCCGGTCGAGTACGCCGCGGGCGTTTTCACCCAGGCGTTGGTCGAGAAAATCTACCTCGCCGCCGGCGTTGACCATCACGTTCTCAAGGAGTGCCGATTTATGCACCAGCGACCGGTACATGGCCTCCTGCAGATTCTCCGCTACGTCGGTCTTGACGTAGAAACCCTGTTCGGTACCGTAGGCCGAACCGTCGCGTTGAAGCAGGGCGATGTCGTCCTGTGCCACCCATGTTCCCTCGCCTGCCCCGGAATCGAGGCCGAGCTGGTGGCAGGACCACGTGGATTTTCCGGTTGCGGTGAGGCCGAAGAGGAAAACACCGACTGTCTTGAGTTTGCCGCTGCTCCCGTCTTTCGTCCTGACGACCTTGGTGCCGGCGTGCAAGCCGAGCATACCCAACCGGTCCGCCCGGAACATTGCCTGGCGAAGGAATCCTTTCTTGCATTCGCCGGTGTAGTCGGTTCCCATTGCAATGTTGATGTCATGCTCCGGAAGAGAGAGAACCTGCATTCTCATCATGTGTTCCTCCGGAATGTCGATCATGGTGAAGGTCGGTCCCTTCGCACCCTTCTTGATGTCGCCCATCGTACACGCCCATTCGTAGGCCAGGCGGTAGTTCTTGGTGTCCGCAACGCACACATACAGGTCACATACCGGGTTGAAATCATCGTTGTCGCACATCTGTCGCCGAACGTGGACAAAGGGCATCGTCTTCAAAAGCTGGAGCGTCTTGTGAAGTTGTTCCGGAGCCTTTTCTACGATGGAAAGCTGGAGCGGGGTCGGTTTCGGAAGGACGACATCGTCGGCCCCGGCCAGGTAAACGGTCTTTGCGGCAATGCGGGAAGAGACCTTCGAGTACCACAGCGGCGAGCCGTTCTTCGTCATCCTGGCCGTAGCCAGCGCCTTCTTTCGCAGGATCCGCATGGACGGGTGTTCTATGTTGTCACCCTTCAGGACTGAACCGAGGTTGTCCGCGAAGCGCCTGTAAACATCCGGTTCGTAGGGTTTTGATACCATCCTGCCCTCTTCTCTTTGCGTGCCGTGCGCCCAGGAAGCCAGCATACGTTCAATGGCTCCTTTCCGCAAGAGCCCGAATCGCGCCATCTAAAATCTTACCCAAGGGGGAATAAGACAAAAATGGCTGGAAAGAGAGTGAAAGAGATATGGCAGGAGTATTGGAAAGAGTACAAGGAAGGGAGTCGCATACTGTCCCCCCTCAGGAAGTGAGACCAACGCTCTTTGCCGTCATCCCCGGGACACCGGGGATACAGTGTGGATTCCCGCTTCCGCGGGAATGACGAAGAGGGCTGCCCTCGGGCAGCCCTCTCGAATCCCCCAAGGGAGACGATAAATGGCATCTTCGTCCGGTAAGAAAATAAATGGCGCGATGATACGTCCTTCGGTCAGAAAGTTAAATGGCTTGACAGGACCCGAGCGAACCCCAAATTACGCGATCGAAACGCCCGCGCCTTCGAATCGCCAGGGTCTGCCACAAAACAGGTGTCGCAGAAATGACCGTCGGGGCGCCCGCCTGGCCAGGCCCGACGACGCTGTCGTAGCAACGCTACTTCAAGGAGGAGTAACACAGCCAAGCGGGATGGATCGGCGGGCAGAATATGACAGTTATTCCATGGCAGGCCCTTAGTGCTTTCCCCGGGGAAAGAAGCATCTCTTGGAACGGGGAGTGAAACGCTGTTCTCCCGGACACCCCGCCTGTTGGGCTTCTTGCAGCCGTCCGCATCAGCCGTCGCGGGGTTTGGGGCGAACGGGCCTGATCGACGATTGAGCGCGTGTCCTGGCGGTCGAAATGCGGCGGGCTTGTAAATGAAGCGGCGTCTTCGCCCCTGCTACTTGTCGTAGGGAGCAAAGGCTATGACATTTGCCCGATAGTCAAAGAAGAGTTTGAAGAGGTCAAGGGCGTCTCTTCGGCCCAGTATTCCATAGCAGTCGAGAGTACCGCTTGTTCCGATTGGCATAACGTTGACCGTGCGCATATTCAGCAGCGCCCTGCCTATTACCATTTTTACGTCCGAAGCGACGCCGGTGCTGAAAGCCCCTGACATACCAATCCCCATCTGCGCGCCGTACTGGCCGCTGTTGATGGATACACCCATCGTTTTCTTCCTCTCCGAGGAAAGTATCGTAGCCCAAGCACCGGTATCAACCAGGCAGAAGCGTCCCTTTCTTCCCTGGATGGTTACCTGCACCATCGGGCAATCGTCCGGCCAGAGGTTATTCAAACGAAAGGTTCCTTTCCCCATCACCTCTTCGGGTGGCGTGCCGCTGGGGTAAAGAAGGAGTTTGCCGTGCCGCCTGTCCAGGACCATAGCGCTGTACTTGAGAAGGGAGAGTGGAATGATCCCATCGATTTGTTTGTAGTAGCCGGAGTGTTTGTTTATAACCATCGCCGGTATGTTCTTCACCGTGTAGGACCCGATGGAAAGTTGCTTGATAAATACCCAGTCGGATTTCTGTGCTCCGCGGAAACCTAATCCGGAATACTGCGCGCTGGCAATCGCTTTAAGACCCAATTTTTTAACCAGGAAGGGGCTGAGCAGGACGTTGTTGCTGCCGGAATCCAGGAGCATGTATTCTTTCTTCGATCCGTTGACGGAAACCGGTACGACTATGTCGGTCGACGAAACCAGCTCGGTGCTGCCCGCACCCTCGCCACCCCACGCCAGAGAAGGAAGCACACGTGATTCCGACTTTTCCTTGACTGGAATTATTACGGGATACTTCATGGTCTTTGCCTGATCGAAGAGCGTTTCCGAGCCCGCCGCCTCGTATAGCTTACCTATTGCTTCGTAGTAGCCCTTGTCGGCGGGATCCAGCGCCGCCAGCGTCTTTGAGAGCTTCAGCCCCTCCGGACCGTTATCGGTCAAGTTGAGTTTGAGTTGCAGCAGACCAACCGGAGGAGGATGCATTCTTGAGAGTGTCTTTTCCAGGAGTTCCTTCGCCTTGGCCTCTTTACCCCAAGCGTTGAGAGCAATGACGGACCACCGGCACGCGATTTTAGCCCACTCCTTGTTTTCGAGAAGCGCCGACCACACGTGCACCGCCTGTGGAACCATGCCCATCTCGTAAGCACTTTTCCCCGCTAGAAATCGGAACTCGGGATGGTCCGGATGCTTGCCCGCCAGGGGAAGAGCCACTCCGGCGGCTTTCATGTACAAACCCAGTGCCTGGAGGGCCTGGACCTTGTAGCAAAGCGTGTCCAGGTCGTTCGGTTTCTTAATCAGCATCCGATTCGTCATAGCAAGGGCCTTCCGCGGGTGGTTGGCTTTAAGGAGTTGCTCCGGCGAGCCGGCGCCGGACGTGCCTTTGGGCGAAGCGGCGAATAGAACCATTCCACCAAGAATCATTCCGGCGAGAACCGCGCAACAAAAGGGCGTGTGGAAGCTTCTACGGCGTTTAAGCATTGTTATTCTCCTCATTTTTCAGGCCGGGCCCCAAGCGTACGCCAGGCAGCCTCGGCGCCATCGCAGTATATCCCCGGCTTCAGGAATCACGCAACGAAGTTGCCGGGGATGGCCGGGACGGGTACACTCTTTTCATGGTTGGTTATTCGGCAAAGAAAAAAATTGCAACATTCATCGCATTCTGGTTGCTGCTCCTGTTGGTTGTTTCCTGCCCGCGCAAACGTCCGAAACGTCCGCTCGGCACCCTTAAAAGGGCAAACTGGAGTGAACTCGGCCTCTTTTCGGACGACATGGCCTTTAGGAATCTGGCGCGGGCCTGCCGGGGAAGCCTCGAATACTACTCAAGGGTACCGAAAGATAGGATCTTTAAGTACGGACGGTGGAAGGTAACCGCGGCTCAGGAAACGAGTTCCCTCCGCGCCTTCCTGGATATTGTAGAAAGGCCCGGGCTCTCTCCTAAAGAACGGACGGTTCTCATAGAGGAATCCTTTGACCTGTACGAAAGTACCGGTTCGGACGGCCGGGGGACGGTTCTCTTCACCGGCTACTACGAACCCCTCCTGGAAGGGAGGCTGAAGCGGGGCGGAGAGTACCGTTTTCCCATCTATAAGAGGCCTTCCAACCTCCTGACTATTCCACTGTCGCTCTTTCCGCTTTCGGGAAGCTCAACGACGCTCTACGGAATGGTCGAGGGAGGCCGGGTTGTTCCCTACTACACCCGCGAGCAGATAGATGAAGAGGGTGTACTGGCGGGCCGGGGACTGGAGTTGGCTTGGTTCAGGGACCCGGTGGATGTCTTTTTCCTGCAGATACAAGGCTCCGGCAAAGTCGACCTTGGCGGGGGCAGGAGTGTTCGGGTTCAGTACGACGGCAAGAACGGCCGGCCCTACGTTAGTCTCGGCCGCTACCTGGTAGAGAAAGGCCTCATGGAGAAGGACAAGGTTTCCATGCGTCGCATCCGTGACTTCCTGGCCAGGCATCCCGCCGGGCGGCAGGCTCTTCTGAATGTAAATCCCTCTTACAGCTTCTTCAGGTTGGAGAGCGACGGACCTTTCGGGAACATATCAGTTGTGCTGACGCCATACCGTTCCATCGCGACCGATAGTTCCATCTTCCCGAAGGGCGCCCCTTGCCTCATTAAAACGGAGAAACCGCTTCTGGATGCCGGGGGACGTGTAATGGCGTGGACACCCTTCACCCGTTTTGTCCTGAACCAGGATACCGGCGGCGCCATTAAGGGACCGGGCCGGGCCGACCTCTTCTGCGGTGGTGGATCCGAGGCCGAAACCACGGCCGGGAACATGCGCTGCCGTGGAAGGCTCTACTTTCTCCTTGAAAAGGGAATACTGAAGAGCCCGCTGCACGAAGAGGATTAATGAACAAGTCCTGATGCGGAAGGTAATTGATCCCACAGGGGTATGGCCGGTCAGTCCTCGGGATACTTTTCCAGTTCGGCCTCGGAGACCATTCGCGTGAGCTGGTGGTAGCCTGCTTCGGCGCCCCGGAAGATGTCACGTCCCAGCGCCCGTGTTTCCGCGTGGCCGCCGAGAGCTTCATAGAGGGGACGCACGTACTTCATTCGCCCGACGTGGGTGAGTACGTCGCGGATACGACCGAAAGCTGGGGAGTAGTTGGAGGCGGCGGCTTTCCTCAGCCACTCCACGAGGATTTCGTAGTTTCCCTGGTCGGTCAGCTTGAAGACGTCATCGAGGAAACGGCAATCTTCCAAGGTGATGGTCGGCGGAAGTTGTTGAAGGTAGATAAGGAGTTCGTTTGGCGACCAGGATGAAACCTGCGAGGAGTTCGGACGAATGCCCTCGTTCCACCCTTTTGCAAGTCTTTCGATGGCTTCCAGGGCGTCGGAGTGAAAAACGGGCGAGTTTGGGGGAAGGCCGGGTTCATATATCCATCTCTTTGCATCTATCTTGCCGGCAAGACCGGGAAGTTCTTTTTCCATGAAGGCAAGGAACTCTTCGGAGGTGATAGACGTGAACTTGAAGCGGTTTATATAGGCGCCTATGAAGACGTCGAAGCGCTCACGGCCCACTGTTTTTTCCATCAGGGCGACGAACCTGGCACCTTTCTCGTAAGGAACCTCCGAGAACATCGAATCGGGGTCAATTCCCCGGAGGTCGGTTTTCAGACACGTGTAGGGCGAATCGGCGCCGAAGCGCTTGAATGCGTCGTCGAGGCCCTTTCTTCCGATTGCCCACGCCATGGCGGCGGCGGCCTTTCCGTTTATTGCTTCAAGAATGCGTCTTTCGGCCCAGACGGTAAAGCCCTCGTTCAGCCAGAAGTCATTTATCGTAGCGTTGGTGACCAGGTTTCCCGTCCAGGAGTGCGCGAGTTCGTGGGCTACGACCGAAACGAGGGAGCGGTCGCCGGCGAGGAGAGTTGGAGTAAGGAAGGTAAGCCGCGGATTTTCCATGCCGCCGTAGGGAAAGGAGGGAGGGAGTATGAGCATGTCGTAACGGTCCCAGACGTAAGGACCGAAGATACCCTCAGCCTTCCGGATCATCTCCTCCGTTCCCGCGAACTCCCACGCCCCTTTCTCTACCGTTTCGGGTTCCGCCCAGACCCTGGAGCGGGGGCTCAGTTCCCTTGAGGCGAGGTTGCCCACGGCAAGGGCCAGTAAGTAGGAGGGTATCGGCTGCGGCATGTCGAAGAGGTAGGTCCGCGTACCGGGGAACGCCCCGGCGTGGTCGCCTGCCGGGCCCGCGGACATGACCGCTACCAGGGAATCAGGAACCGTAACTTCCGCGTCGTAGGGAATGCGCACCGCGGGGCTGTCCTGGAGTGGAACCATCGAGCGGGCGTGGTGCGGCTGGCACTGGCTGAAGAGAAAGGGGTGTCGCCCCCCGGCCGTTTGCGCGGGAGAGAGCCACTGGAGTGCCATTGATCCGGGAGAGCTTTCGTAATTGATTACTACTTGGCTCGTCTCCTCGGGAAGGAAGAGGCGCAACCTCCGCCCGAGCACCTTGTCGGCTTCTCCGAGTTCGTATCTCACGTCCAGACCGGACCCGGTCTTTACGGAGTTTATCATCAATCCGTCGGAATCCAGGTCCATCAGCCCCGATGAAGGTTCGGCAAGCGTCAGCATCGCGGTGGCGTCGATACGGCGGTCCCGAAAGTCAACGGAGAGCTTCCAGGAGAGGCGGCGCGTGGTGGGTTGTTCGGGATCGTAGTAGGAGTGGGGGTCCATTCGAGCCATCTAATCACCTCTTCATCTAAGGGCACTCTTTTCGACTTGCCGCGTATTGCGTGCAAATCCCGCCCAAGGCTGCTCATCGGCCGGGCTTCTTTAAGAAGTTTATCGGAAACGTCGCACTTTTTAAAGCCTCAAGCCGCAAAATAGGCCGGAATCTCCGTGCGGGTGGTGAACTCCGGCAGGCTCATTCAACTGTATTAAGCTCCTCGCGGTCCCGGCCATCGAAGATTTTTGGTTCTTCGAAGCCCGCGGTGGAGAGGGCGGGCAGAATGCTCTTGTTGTCTCCGACCACGACCCAGGTAGTGGTGTCCGGATGCAATAGATCGGCGGCGGTCTTTCTGACTTCGTCCAAACTCAGTTTCCCGAGCGCGTCAAGCATCCTCTCGTGGTAATCCCATGGCAGCCCATAGAGCCATATAACCGCCAGGCTTTCGGCAAGCTGGGCTTGAGTTTCAAATCGCTGGGGGTAGCGTAGCAGAAAGTTGTCCCGGGCGTTGGTAAACTCCTTTTCGGTCACCGGCGCCTCTTTTACGATCTCGGTTAGTTCCCTACGTAACTCCAGGAGAGATTCGGCGGTTTTGTCGGTTTGGACGGAAGTTTGCATAAGCCACGGCATGGTTCCTGACTTTGCTTCCAGGTATGACTGGGCGCCGTAGGTGTAACCTTTATCCTCGCGGAGGTTCATGTTGATCCGGCTCGTAAACTGTCCTCCGAAGACCGCGTTGAGGATCACAAAAGCCGGATAGCGGGAATCAAGCCTGGATAGCGCGGGTTGGGCGGCGGTTATGTAGGACTGGGGTGCGCCGTTTTTTTCAACCAGGTAAAGGCCGCCCGCGCGAGAACCTTCCGCGGCGGGTTTGTCAACGGAATCCTTCCCGTCCCCGGACCATTTCCCAAAGACGCGCGCGGCTTCATCGAACGCCTCTTCGGTTGAAATGTCTCCCACCACAACCAGCATTGACCGGCCCGGCGTATACCACTTCTGGTAGAAATCACGGGCCTTCCCGGCAGCCAGTTTTCTGATGCTGGAGGGTGTGCCGTCTTGTGGGTGGCCGTATGGAGAAGCGGCCCCGTAGAGGGCGGCCTTCAGCGCACGGTTACCGAGTTCCGTTGGATCGTCCAGCCTCCGCGCCAGACCGGCAAGCATCTCCTTCTTTATGCGTTCCGCGTCTTCTTCCCTTAAACCGGGAAGCAGAAGTACGTCGCCCATAAGGTCCAGACCCCCGCCAAGGTGTTCTTTCAAAAGAGAGAGGGTAAAGAGGGTGTCCTCGCGGTCGACGGTTGTTGAAAGGGTCGTCGCCAGGGTTTTTTGCCTTCGGGCAAGCTCCAGTGGACCCATGCCGGCCGCCGATTCGTCCAGGAGGCCGGCGGTAAAGTGCGCAAGCCCCTGGTCGTCGGGAGGGTCGGCGATACTTCCCACCCTGACGACGGCCGCAACGGTGACCATTGGGATGTGGTGGTCTGAAAGGACGCATAGTTCCATTCCGTTTGGGAGCTTGCGCCTTTCTACCTTCGGGAAGGAGAAGGTTGCGTCCTTGCCTTTGCCGGGCATACGAGTGCGGTCGATTTTTACCGGCGTCGGACCGGCGGGCGCTATCCCGACCAGCGCGTAACGGTTTTCGTGCAGGTAACGTCCGGCGCACTCAAGAACGTCGGCGGGGGTTACGGCTTCGTAGCGCGCCAGCTCCGATGGAAGACCGCCCGGGTGGCCCGTGTAAGTCTGGTAGTAGTTCAACATATCGCTGATGCTACTGAAGCCGCCGACCATCTGCAGCCGTTTCACCACGCCGGCCTTCAGGCTTTCCACGGCGTTCTTGACCTCCTCCGGCAGGACGCCCTCTTCCTTTACACGCCTTACCTCCTTCCAGCACGCCTCCTCGACCGCTTCCAGAGCGACCCCACGCTGGGCGGTGGCTATTATTTCGAAGATACCGGCCACCTCTCCACCCATCTGGTAACAGCCAATGGACTGGGCCAGTTGGTGGTCTATCTGAAGACTCTTCACGAGGCGTGAGTCTTTGCCGGTGGAAAGGATGAAGGAGAGTACGGCCAGCGTAGCGGCGTCGCCGGTGAGTTGCGGCGTGGTGGGCCACTGGAGGTAGAGGCGGGGAAGGACGACCCGGTCTTCAACTACCACGCGTACGGCTCGCTGCAATACCGGTGTTTCCGGAGACATGGGAGAAACGAGCGGTCCCCTGGGAATGCCGGCGAAGTACTTCTCAACGAACTCGATGACGGCCTTGGGCTCAATATCTCCCGCCACGCACAGGGAAGCATTGTTCGGTGTGTAAAAACGGCGAAAGAAATCCTTGACGTCGTCGAGGGTTGCGGCGTCCAGATCGTCCATGGAGCCTATGACCGAGTGGTGATAGGGGTGACCTGGTGGGTAAAGTGCTTCAAGACAAGCTTCCTCCGCGATACCGTAAGGCTGGTTGTCCATGGTCTGGCGCCGCTCGTTCTTCACAACTTCGCGCTGGTTGTCCAGCTTTGCCTGGTCAATGGCTGGAGGCAGCCAGCCCATCCTGTCCGATTCCAGCCAGAGGACCCGTTCGAGAAAGGGCGTGGGTACTACTTCCCAGTAGTTGGTTCGGTCCTCCGCCGTAGAGCCGTTGAGTCTCGCTCCTATCACTTCGAGGGGTTTGAAAAAATCGTCGCTGTAGTGTTCGCTCCCCTGAAACATGAGGTGCTCGAAGAGGTGGGCGAAGCCGGTTCGACCCGGTTCTTCGTCCTTGCTCCCAACGTGGTACCAGATGTTTACCGCCGCCTGGGGCAGCCTGTGGTCCTCGTGCAGGATGAGGGTCAAGCCGTTGGCCAGCAGGTGTTGTTCAAATGGAATATTGAAGGCCGTCATTTTGTCGGGTTTCATCTTGTCGTTTCCTCCAATGGCGACAGAGGGCAATGGAAGAGGGACCGCCACATCTTTGCCGGTCGCTATGGTACCACGACCGGAGACATAGGGGGCAGCACCCGGCCGCGGGCTCGACGCGTCGGGAACCCGCAGATGCACAGAATCAAGACCCGGGTCAAGTGTCTGGCCGGCCGGAATCGCACATGCCTGCCGTTAAGCGCTGTTCTCGCAACGGGTAATTCGGCGCTGCCGGACGAAAGGGGCGGCAACCGATAGGCCGACCCTAAACAATCGCTCCAGCTTTCTACTCTTCTGACCCCAACCCCTCTTGAGAAGGTCGGCCTTGTGGATCTTCAGGTTGAGGCTTTGGATGTATCCGAGACGCTGCTTTCGGGTAGGGGTAAGGTTCCACGGGTTCTTCAGCCGGAGATACCGCGTGCCCTTAAGCAACTCCGGCTCCTTGGCCTTCAGAACCTTGGCCTCCATCCGGCGCACCTTGTCGACGGCGCCCGGCAGTGGTTCGACGGCCGTCGGGCGAGCGGGCTCAGGGAGCGCCCTCTTTTTCGTAACCACGCAGTCCCCGCTTGCGGGCCGTCTCTTCGTCCACCTCGTCCTGCCAGCCGTTGCGGGTCGTTTCGAAGCGGTCGAACTTGGCCGTGTAGGGCTTGATGTCCAGGAGGGGGGTGCCGTCGAGAATATCCACGCCGTCGAGATAAAGGATGTTGCCGTCCCGACGCACGAGTTCAACCACGCTCAATCCCAGGGGATTGGGGCGAACCGGCGCTCTGGTGGCGAAGACACCGCGCACGCTATCCTGCATGTAGGGCTTGACCTTCAGTTTGGCGGGGCCGGCGCGGTGAAGGTGATAAAGGAGGTAAAGGTGCGAAAAGCCCTCGATATCCTGAAGACCTTCGGCGAAGGCTTCAAATATCTCCACCCGCCCCTTGCAGCCCTTCGCGAAGACCGGTTGTATGGGCGTCTTCTCGGGATCCGTGTGTGAACTGCGTATGACGCCGATGGGCGTGTAGCATACGGTTGCTTCCATCTCTCTGCTCCCTTGAAAAACTTCCACGCTTCCTGTCCTTTGCCGCCGTTCCAGGCCGACCTTCTTATAAAATGGCCCCTTCCCGGCCTTGGGTCAACCGTTCGCGAGGGAACAAATTTTGCCCAGTCGGCGAAAGAATCCGCCCATCGGCTGCGCTCACCTGGCCGGCCGCTTGACAAATGATTAGGAGCCTGTTGCACGACTCCGTTGACAAAATGCTGATAAAAGGTATATAATAGTGGTCTGAAGATGGAGATAAACGATGGCCTGCAATTTTTTTCCGGTCAACAGGAATCAGGACTTTCTTTTTCCGCCGAGTTTGCGGGATT
>CAZIBS010000033.1:0-23731 GCA_964537405.1 uncultured Thermoanaerobaculia bacterium
GCGCGAATGCGCGGAAATGACGATGGCCTTGTCGGAGTACTTCGCGGCGGACGCCAGCAGGGAATCAAGGCGACCCGAGTCTTGCAACCGATCGAGACGACCAACGGTCATTAGCACTCTTTGGCGCACCTTGCCTTTATTCCACTGATTCTCAACGACTTGCAGGTAAGTGTATTTTCCGGCTTTCTTTTGGCGAAAAAACATGCGCGATTCGGGGGATTGCGGTTTTGCGCGTTTTATGTTAGGGTTGCCTCTTCCGCAATAAAGTGCGGAACTTAAAAACTCTTTAGATGGGAGGCGAAAGCTAGTGCCAACGGTTGTACTAAAAGATGGAGAGTCGGTTGAGGGGGCGATACGCCGCTTCAAGCGCAAGTGTGAGAAGGCGGGAGTCCTCTCCGAGCTGAAAAAGCGCCAACACTATGAAAAACCCAGCGTCAAGCGTAAGAAAAAGGCTATTGCGGCGCGCAAGAAGGTTCTGAAGCGCCTTGCCCAGGAACGCAAATTTAACGTCTAGCCGAAATCCGCCACCTACACCCTGATTCGCCTGCCTACCGCGTTACGCGCAAGCGCGGCGCAGGCAGGTGCGGCGGGACAAGGTTCATCTGCGTTGTTGCCTTCACCGATTTGATGCTCAACGTAACACTGCTATGCCTGCGTTCAAATCGTCCCGGCGTTTGGCATCCAAGTTTTTTCCTCCGCCCTCGGTCTTCGGTTAGGTAGTGCATTCCGGCTAAGGTTACCCGAAGGAATAAGAAATATGGACGTCAGCACGCTCCGGTCCCTTGAATGGGACCGGGTTCTGGCGCTTCTTTCTGTCTGCGCCTCGACCACGGAGGGGAAGAATCGCGCCGGAGCGGTTACGCCCGAAAAAACGGTCGAAGGAGTGCGGGCACTTCATGCCAGGGTGACGGAGTGCCGCGAGGGGGAAGTTCTCTGCGGCAGACTGTCGCTCGAAGGCTACGCGCGCGTACCCACCAGCCTGCCGTCGGCCATGGCCTTCCCCATGGAAACGCTGAGAACCATGAGATCAAGCCTCAGGGCGTGGCGCAGAGCCAAGGAGTGGCTGGAGAACGAAGCAACCGCTAAACCTACGCTCAAGGCTCTTTTTCCGGAACCACACGGCATAGAAATAACCTTGACGCTCCTGGAAAAGATTCTTGACGATAGAGGGGAAGTGGCGGACAACGCCAGCAAACGCCTCTACTCCCTGCGCCGGGAACACGAGCGAGTGCGCGGACGGGCCTTTGCCAGGATGGAAACAATGGTGGAATCCATCGGAGGCGCCATCCTCAGAGAAACCACCTACACCGTTCTCAATGGAAGATTGGTCCTCCCGGTCAAGTCTTCCTTCAAGGCTTCGGTGAAGGGAATCCTTCACGACACTTCTTCTACCGGCGCCACTACCTACATCGAACCCATGGAGGTGGTGGAGTTGAACAACCGCCTGAGGGCCTTCGACGGGGAGGAGCGCGAGGAGATCAAAAGTATCTTGGTTTTGGCATCCAAACAAATATCGGAGAACTCAAAGGCCCTGGAGGCGGCTTTTGACTTCCTTGAAACCCTCGATCTCGACTTGGCCAAGGCCCGGTTCGGACGCGCCTGCAATGGTATACTGCCGGCCCTGGCCGAAGCGGAGGAATTAGTCATCGTTGCGGGAAGGCATCCCTTCCTTGACGCCTCACTGAACGGCTTGCGCGCCCAGGCATGGGATGAGCCGCCGCGCGAGAAGGCCGTTCCCCTGGACCTGAAGCTGTCGCTGGACGGTACGCGAACCCTAGTGGTCAGCGGTCCCAACGCCGGGGGGAAATCGGTAGCACTGAAAACAGCCGGTCTCCTCTGCGCAATGCAACAAGCTGCCATTCCCATTCCCGCCTCGGAGGGCACCCGCCTACCCGTCTTTCCCTGCATACACGCCACTGTAGGAGATGCCCAGTCCATCCTGGACTCACTCTCCAGCTTTTCAGCCCGCATGGAAGACCTCAGAGAGGCCCTCCTGACCATTGAGGAGCCGTTTCTCTTTATCCTGGACGAACTGGGTTCGGGTACGGACCCCGCCGAGGGCGCCGCGCTTGGAGAGGCGGTTTTGCTCACCCTGCACAAGAAGAGGGGCTACACGCTGTGCAGTACCCACTTCGAGGCGCTCAAGGCGCGGGCACTCGTCACGGACAAGATGGGGAACGCCTCCATGACTTTCGAGGAGGAGAAGATGGCGCCCACCTTCCGCATGCAGATGGGGCGCGTAGGGTCAAGCCACGCCCTCTCCATCGCCGAGCGCTCGGGGTTACCCGCTTCTATCCTCGAAACGGCCATGGCCTGCCTTCCCGAAGGAGAAAAAAGGCTTAGGGAGGTTCTCGGCGCCCTTGAAGGGGAGATCGCCGCCCACGAACGCGCGCGCTCCGAACTCAGGGCGGAAACAGCCAAGCTCGAAGCTTCCACCATGAAGGCGGAAGCAGCGGCCGGGGAGTTGGAGGAAGAGAAGAGTCGTTTTATCGACGAGCTGCCCGCGCGTCTCGAAGTTTTCAGAGATCGCTTCATCGGGGAGTTAAAGGCCGAAGTCAACCGCCAATCGGTAAGAAGGGTCGCGTCCGGAGCCATACCCGCCGTTGCCAAAGAAGCCGTAGAACAACTGGGCCTCCACGCCACGCCCCCCCCGAAGGCGAAGCTCCCCGCTCCGGGAGATTGGGTCGCGGTGCGCGGCATGGGCGTAGAAGGAGAAGTAACGACGATTGACGAGGGCATCGGGAGGGTCACGCTGGAGTGCGGCGGAAAGACCTTGACCGTCGGCGCCGGCGACGTTGAAGCCCGGGATAAACCGGCGTCGAATGGCGCCGCCCGCAGGGGCGGCGTGGAGACCGGCCTGCGGGAGGCGAAGTGGGAACTCAACCTTATCGGCCAAACGGTGGCCGAAGCAGAAGCCGCCATTGAACCTTTCGTAGACCGTGCCGTTATGGCCGGTCTCGGCCAGGTGAGAATTATTCACGGCATTGGAACCGGCAGGTTGCGCCGGGCGGTCAGGGAGTGGTCCGGGCTGTCTCCGTTCGTCTTGTCCATTGAGGACGCGCCCCCTTCCGGTGGCGGTCCCGGCGTTACCATCCTTACCATAGAGGTGTAGGAAAAGCGGTTATAAGGGTATGCTGCCTGGTTGTGCCGCGGCGGAGTTGCACGAAGGCAACCTGGAACCTATATTACAAGTTTGGCGTGCGGGGCGTGATGGGAACGATTAGAACTATTGAAGAGTTAAAAGATGCGGTGGACCCCCTATCGGTCTACCGGGATTACGTCAGGCTCACTCGCAAGGGAAAGCGGAGTATTGCGCTCTGTCCCTTTCACAAGGAGAGGACGCCGTCTTTCTCGGTAGACGGTGAGAACGGCCTCTTTTACTGTTTCGGATGCCACAAAGGGGGAGACGTCATCCAGTTTCTACAGGAGATGGAATCCTGCGACTTCCACGAAGCCGTGGAATTGCTTGCCGGGAAGGGCGGAGTCTCCTTCGAGTTCCACCGGTCTTCGGGCGCAAAACGGGAGCCGAAAAGCGACCACAAGGAACGACTCAGAGCGCTTCTTCAAGCCGCATCAACTTTCTACGCCAAGGCTTTTTCCGCCGCCCCGCCCAACTCTCTCGTAAAGCGCTACTGCGCCTCCCGCTCCATCCTCCCTGAAACCGCCGAAGCGCTTCAAATAGGGTGGGCGCCTTCAAGTGGAGGTCTGCTCGCGGAGATGGCGCGCCGCGGCTTCACCGCGGATGAGTCTTTGGAGGCAGGCCTGGTCTTCGACCGGGGACAAGGCCGGTGGTCCGAACGCTTCAGGGACCGCCTCATCTTTCCCATAAGGGATCTCATGGGACGCACCGTCGGCTTCGGAGGTAGAACCCTCGGTGACGGGGAACCCAAATACCTTAACTCGCCCGAGTCCGACCTCTTCCAAAAAAGAAGGCTACTTTTCGGGATGGACCTCTCCAAGGGCGCCGTGCGGGAGAAGGGAAAGATCGTCATCGTCGAGGGTTACATGGACTTTCTCGCGGTGTACCAGGCGGGAATCAGGAACGTCGCCGCCACGCTCGGAACAGCCTTGTCGGAAGATCAGGTTCGCCTGATCGGACGCTACGCTCGCGAGGCGGTCCTGAACTTCGACCAGGACGCGGCCGGAATAGACGCGGCCCGCCGCGCGATCAAACTCCTTTTAACGGCCGACATCGGGGTAAAGGTTCTGGTTGCGCCGGAGAGCAAAGATCCCGACGAGTTCATCGGGCGCAACGGCCCTGAGGCGTACCGGAAGCTCGTGGAAAAGGCGGAATCCTTCTTCAATTTTCTCCTTGAACGCCAACAGCGCGCCGTGGCCCGGATGGATGCCGAGGGGAAACGGACCTTTATTGACGGCTTCACGGAATACCTGAGAGTCGTTGCCGATCCCATAGAGCGCCAGGAATACGCCAAGGAAATTGCCGGACGAACGGGAATAGCCCTGGGACTCATCCTGGAACGAATAGAAGAGGTCTCGCCCCGACGCTCCGGAGGGCCTTCGGTCACAGTACCGGCGGAGGCGAAGCTGCCGGTGAAGGAGCAGATCCTCGTAAAGGGCCTTCTGGCCTTTCCCGAAAGCGGCCGGCGTCTTATCGCCGCGCTTCCGGATGAAACGTTGGCCGCCATGGTAACCGGGCCGCTGCTGCACGTACTCCTCAACGGTGGACTACCGGAAGAGCCCGGCCAGACGAGCCTCCTGGCCAGGATAGAACACGGCTGCCACGAAGTTCCAACCGAACGGGACCTGCGGATGACCGTTGCCGGGATCGGTGCGGAACACCTGAAGGAGAGGGATCGGGAGATTCAGCGACAGATAAAGGAGGCCACCGTCCAAAAGGATTTCGGACTAATCCGGATACTAACCCGCGAAAAAGTTTCCTTACTTAACGAACTGCAATCTTTGGAGCGATCGGTGTCATGAAAACGTCGTCTAATGAAGCCAGGAGAGTACAGCCCATGGATGATCGATCGGACGATATCCAGGAAATAGTCGCCTACGCGCAAAATAAAGGCCATCTTAATTATGACGAAATCAACGACCTCCTCCCTGCCGATTTCAACTCCGGCACGGACTTGGATCACCTCTTCCAGGTTCTGGAAGACAACGGGATTGAAGTCCACGAGAAGCCCCCGCGCCTCAATGTGAGGTTGTCAAAGGGGCGCCGTGGTTCGATGGGATACGAACCGGATATCGAGAAGACGAGCGATCCGGTCAAGATGTATCTCAGGGAAATGGGCCGAACGCCGCTGCTCAACCGCGAGGGAGAGGTGCGAATCGCCAAGAACATCGAGAGGGGCCGCAACGCGATGATCAAGGCCCTCTCCAAATCCCGCTTCGCGGCATACATGGTCTTGGAGATTGGAGAAGAGATCAAAAGCGACCCGGCTACGGCGCGCCACTACTTATCCTTCTGCGACGACGTCGAAGACCAGAAAGAACTTCAAAGGAAGATCGAAGAACAGGTAGACATCATAGACCGGATCCGGGATATACAGAAGCTGGTTGAACTCCTGTCATCCCAACTGGGCGCCATGAAGAACAAGAAGATCAGAAAATTCAGGCGGTTGCGGTGGAAGTTGAGCCGCATCTACGTTGAACTCACCAGGAAGATCAGGAAGCTGAAACTGAGTCCCCGCTTCACAAACGACATGATGCACGCCTTCAAGAAACACTGCCAGGAAATCCGGGGCCTTGAAGCCACCGTGAAGCGCCTCAAGTTACGCCTTGGACGCACCGGCGATACGGTTAAAAGGAAGGATCTTGCCGAGCGCAAGGCCGAAGTGGAGCTGCGCCTCGCCGAAATAGAAGAGCAGATGGGCTCACCCATTGAAGAGGTAAAGCACATCTCATCCCTTATCACGAAGGGCGAACACGACATGGAGAGCGCCAAGAACGATCTCATCAAAGCCAACCTGAGGCTTGTGGTCTCCATCGCCAAGAAATACACCAACAGGGGGCTTCAGTTCCTCGACCTCATCCAGGAAGGCAACATCGGCCTGATGAAAGCCGTGGAGAAGTTCGAATACCGCCGCGGTTACAAGTTTTCGACCTATGCCACGTGGTGGATACGCCAGGCCATCACCCGCGCCATCGCGGACCAGGCCAGGACCATCCGCATTCCCGTACACATGATTGAAACCATAAACAAGTTGTTCAAAACGATGCGGATGCTGGTCCAGGAGGTAGGCCGCGAACCCACACCCGCAGAGGTGGCGGAACGGATGGACATTACCGTACAGAAGGTGCGCAAGATTCTCAAAATCGCCCAGGAACCCATCTCCCTGGAAACCCCCATAGGTGAGGAGGAGGATAGCCACTTGGCCGATTTCATTGAAGATCACGGCATGGCCTCTCCAGTTGACCACGTGATCTCCGAAGGCCGCAAGAAGCACATAGCCATTCTCCTGGACGAACTACCGGAGAGAGAGGCGAAGGTCATTCGTATGCGCTTCGGGCTTGGTTACGACTCTGCTCACACCCTCGAAGACGTAGGGAAGGCCTTTGCCGTAACTCGCGAACGCATCAGACAGATCGAAGCCAAGGCTCTTCGGAAACTGCCGTCGCGGAGCAGGCACCTGAGAGCTTTCCTTGAAGGCACTCGTTGAGTATAATCACGCTTTGGGGAGCAGAGGAGGCTAAGATGAAAACGATCTACCGGCTGTGTTGGGTAGCGGTGCTGGCAATGGTATTCACGGTAGGGGCCTTTGCGCAACTGACAAAGGGTTTTCGCGGAGTCGTTCTGGACCGGCAGGGAAAACCCGTCAAGGGTGCGACGGTGACCATCATCAACAAGGAAAACTCCCTTGACCACTACGAGGTCAAGACAGACAAAAACGGGAGATACATACAGGCGGGGCTGACCTATTCCGACACGGGATACACTATTACCGTTCATCTTCCGGGCCTCCCAGCCGTAACAAAGGTCCGGAGGGCAAAAATGATGGAGATGATAGAGGTGAACTTCGACATGCGAAGCGACGTCAAGGTCGAAAAGCACAAGACCGCTCCGGCCAATCCCGCCGCTGAAGCACAAACCCTCTATAACATGGGAGAGTACGAGGAAGCCCTCACCAAGGCCAACGAGGCCATCATCACCCATGACCATACGAAGGAGGCTTCCTACATCAAAGCGGCGGCCCAGGACAAACTCGGCAATACCGACGCCGCCATCGTCGCCTTCAAATCCTACCAGAAGAAATATCCGGGGAATGTCTCCGTCCTCGGAATACTCTCCGAACTATACGCCAAGAAGGGCGACAAGAAGAAAGCTGCTTTCTACAAGAAGGCTTTTGGCGCCAAGGGAGGCAAGATACAGAACGCAACTTACAACCAAGGCGTCAGAGCTTACAAAGCCGGAGAATACGCCAAGGCCGCCGAATTATTCAAAAAGGCCTCGAAAGACAATCCCGATGAGCCCGATTGCCACCGGGAGTGGGCGCTTGCCCTCGTTCAGCTCGGCAAGTACCAGGAAACCATCGACCAACTCAAGATCTACCTGAAGATGAAACCCAACGCCGCTGACGCCCAGACTTGGAAGCAGTCCATAGTCGGGTTGAAAGCCATGCTAAAGCAGGAAAAGAGTAAGAAGAAAAAGTAGGGGGGGCTTTTAGTGCCGAAGGTCCGCCCTGGCGCTGACTCTCCCCCTCCCGCTCACCGCGCGGCATGATTTACCGGACAACTCGGCGAGTGTGCGGCTGGCAATGGTATTGCGCTCTTCAGGTCCAGAAGACCTCGGGCCGACTGGCTGTTGGAGAGGGGCAATGAGGATTCGCAGGCACTCTTCCACCGGTAAAGTCACGCTGGCTCTGTTCAACATCACCAAGTTAGCACTACGTCGCTCCCGCTCTTTGCGAGCCGAAGGGTATCGCCAGTAACATCGACCCTGTAAAAATAGAGGCCGGTGCCGGACGCAGCCCCCGAGTCGGTGTAGGTGTTCCCTACGGCGCCGTGCAAAGCCGGGAGTGTCGTGGCGGGGTCGGTGCCTTTGTGGACAAGGTCCGCGAATAAAGCCAGGGTTGCGTCGAGCGTGAGCTTTCCGTAGCCCCACACGTTGTTTGGGGTTGTTCCCGTGAAACTGTCGGACCGTGCGCCGTTCTGGAGGTCGGCGCGGATTTCACCGAGCGTGAGAAACGGATCGGCACCGAGCATGATGGCGGCCGCGCCGGAAACCTGCGCGGAGCTGAAGCTCGTACCGGACTCGGCGATGTGCTTGTCCGCCGGAGTTTCCTGGACGATGCGGGTGCTTTGCGGCGAGCCGGAATACCAGGATGCACCGAGTTGGCTGGAGAGCGTTGTGACGATCACCTCGCCGGGCGCCGTGAGGTTGGGCTTCTGGTCGTTGACCACGGCATCTCCCTCGGCCTGACCACGCAACGGGCCCTCAGAGGAGTAGGAGGCGATGTCGTCCAGCGTCTCGGACGTGGACTGGGCCGTGCCGTTGCTGTCCGTCCACGCCGTCTTGGTAACGTGGGCGCCCACCGCGAGAACCTCGTGGGCGGCGGCCGGGCCGTTGATCATCTCGGCGTCGTCCCCGCCCAAGTAGCGGTTGGTGCAATCCTCGCTGGCACTGGCGAAGTAGCCGTAGGTCCACGAGGGGAGATACCCGTCCACGCGGGCGCCTGACCCTCCGCCGCCGTTCTGGCGGAACTGGATGATGATGGACACAGGCCCGTTCCAACCGGAGGGCTGGTAATAGAGGTCGCCGCCGTAGGTGGATTCGGTCGTGGTGGCGTAATCGTAGTCCACGTAGACGTACTGAAGCGCCGAATTGTAATAATCGGTCATGGGCTTCTGGAAGTCCAGGTAAACGCCGAAGGTGTTCGAGGTGGCCGTGGTCGTTGGATCGCCCACAAAAGAATCCAAATAGCTTCCTCTTGTAAGGTTGTAATAGCCGCTGTTAGAAGAATTCACCGCAAGCCAAGCGGTAGCGGCGTAAGTCCACGTCCCTCCGTAGATTAAGGGAATCCACGCCCTGACCTGCACGTTCGCGGAGGCGGGAATGTAGAACTCCATTACCATGGGCTGCCCGGCGTCGCCCGCGCCGTTCCAATCGTAGGAGTAGGCCTGCACGTTGGTATCGTCCGTGTTGTAGCCCGTGGCGGGGTTGGCTTCGGTGCAGATGTCGCCGCCGGCGTGCATGTTCTTGCCGGTGTCGTTGCCGGCCGCCGCTGTCAGGGCAATGCCCGTGCTGGAGTCGGACACGCCGAGGCTGTTGTCGATCCAGTAGGAGAGGTCGTCGCCGCCGTCGTGAGGCCCCCATCCCGAGCCGAAGCTCATGTTGATCGATACGGGTCTTCCCAGGCTCTGCGCCTTGGCCTTGATGTAGCTGAGGCCGTCCTCAATGTGGGTGTCGGTGAGGTCCGATTTGACGAGGATGATGTCGGCCCGGTCCGCCTGACCCATGTAGGTGCCGCCCGTGGAGGAACCGTTCCCGGCGGCGATACCGGTCGTCGAAGTACCGTGTCCCCAATCGGTAACATTGTTGTCTGCCTCGGTGCAGGCGCCGGCATTGATCTGGGCGGCGCTCCACTCGGTCCCATAGGTGTAGCCGGATGGCGGCGTGCCGCTGTTGTCGGTCTGGTCCCAGATGAAGAGAATTCGCGTCGTGCCGTCGGGGTTCCGGAAGTCTTTGTGGCTCCAGTCGATACCCGTATCGACGGCGGCGTAAATGGCACCGTCCCCGTGGTATTTCCACGAGTCGTGGACTACCGTGGTGTGTGTATCGACGAGGGCATTGTTCATGTAAGGCTCGTTCCGGACGGGGGTTCGTATCCGGGACACGTCGGGATCGGCCAGGAGTTCGGTAAATCCCGACAGGGGAACGGCCATGGTCGCCGATGCCTTGGGGAAAACCGCGCCCTCCAACCGGGCGCCCAACCTCCGGGCTATTACGGGAAGCAGACCGGGTGAGCTGGAGTCCACCACCACGTCGATTGCAGGCGCTCCGTTCAAGGTTTCATAGCGGTACAAGCCGGGCAAGGACGAGTCTGAAGACCTTCCTTCCGTAGGCACGGGAACGCCGACGCACGCGGCTTTCGCTCTCGAAAGGTTCAGGGACGAAGGGAGGGGGGCCTGCAACCGGAGAAGGCCGCCGTTCTTTGAACGGGAGAGTTCCGTCAGACGAACTTTCGTCGGAGCCAGGAGCATTCGAAGCCGTGCGTCCAGCTTGGCCATCTCGGCGGGCGTGATCCCGCGTTGTTGGATTTGGGCCCTGACGCTTCCGATCGCCGAAGCGACGGCCTCGGTGGACGGGCGAGGAGCCTCGGCAAAGAAAGCGATGCCGACCATAACCGTGCCGATCAGTACGACAAGGGTTCCCAACGACGCACGGCCACCGGGTAATCCGAAATGGCGAACATATTCTTTTCTGTTCATGGCGCTCCTCCTGACCTGAATGCTTTGTCTCTCGGACTCCCACCAAGAGCGTAAACAGAACCCATCACTGCATTCCAACCCTCCCCCACCGGGTACAGCAATTACGATGCCATTTCGGCAGTAAAGGTCGGGTAAACGCTCAAGAGCCGGAATGCAAGGGAGATAAGCTTGTAATAACAAGGCTGTTTTCGCTTGCTTTGCAATCCTTTGCCGCGATTCTCCACCGACCTACCCCATGGTAAACGGAAGGGAGTGTAACCTATCGGTTATTAACGCGGTGTTTCATTAACCATTGGGTAACACTAAACTCCCGACCGGAAGGCGCCGGCCGTCATTGGCAAAGCAAAGCGGGGAAGGAGCGAACCCGGAGAGCAAGAAGCTTCCTTCTAAACCCACCACTTGAACCGGGATTCGCCCTTAAACTCGCGCGAAGCCGGTGCCCTGTCCATTTTTGCGTCCCACAGGCCGGTCAGCAGATTCGTCGCACCTGATCCGGCGATGGTCAAACACGCGGCGGGTCTTCCCGACACCTTTGCGTAGCCGGAACGGCGTAGGCGGCCACTCCCTCGTGGCGGACGCCGATGAAATTCAGCCTGTTTTTTTCGGCCCGGACCCGCGGGGCCTCGGCCAAGCCGAGGTTCGAGTGGCCGACCATGCCGAATGCGTGTGTTATGCCCCGGTTCACCATCGTTTCAGCCATTACGTGGCTGACCGTCCATGGAGACCTGTCGGGGGCTTCGACCTTCACGTACACGCCGTCTTCGCGGGTTTCCACCTCGTAGACTTGCAAATCAGGGTCGTCGGCCAACGCCTTGCCACTAATCGGATCGAAGGGATGGCCGTGCCAGGGACGGGCGGTGCAGTAGCCGGCGTGGGAGCATAGCCCCCCGTTGTCAAAGATCATGATTTCTTTCCCGGAAAAAGCGTTGCGCCGGGCTGACTAACGAAAAATCGGTCTACAGCTTTTTTCAACGGCCCTTGCGCTTCCAGCTTCCATCGGTTTTTTGCACCCACCACCCCGGCTTGGCCTTTGATCGCCTCAGGGAAGCGAAGGTGGCGGCCGCCTGGGGTGTAACGCTGTTGATGTGTTCCCTGTCAACGGGCAATCCCTGGGCAAGAAGGTCGGCCTTGGCCAAACCGTGGATAACCTTTCTGCGGTCGGCGTTCTCGTCGGATATCGTCCTTCGGTCCCTTCGCGAGGTAATGGGCCTCCTCTCGTGGAGCATACCGTCGTTGCCTTCCCCAACGGCGCCGGAGTCTCTCAAGGCATTGACCCTGGGGAGCCTGGCCGCCATGCGCTGGTAGGCCTCGATTACGTGCGGCATGGCCTTGATCCGCTCATAAAGCTGCTGTTCGGTCACGCGCACCGCCGCACGGGGCGACTGGCTTTCGAAGAGACCAACCACCCTGCTCTGTTGGAGCGAGGGTTTTGAGTCGGGCCGACCGGTTTTTTCGGGTTTGACCTTCCGGCCGTTGTCGCCGGCCGGTTTTTCGGGTTGCGCCGGTGCGCTTTCTCCGGGACTCTCCTTCAACAGTTCGTCTTCAAGGGTCGCCAGGGCGCCCTTGGCCTCCGATTCGGGGAAGTAGACATTGATGACCACTCGAAAGCAAGCCATGGCAACGAATGTCAATACGATTGCGATGGTGATTCTCCGCTTCATGGATCCTCCTAAACTCTTTACTTCGTTCCGGCACCAGCTCTTAAATAGTTTTCGAACCGGAACTTCCGCTTTTCTCCATCCGGTTTTCCGGATGGACACTAAATATCGTAGTAGAGCGCAAATTCGTATGGATGGGGTCGCAGTGCGATCTCATCAACCTCGCGGTGGCGTTTGTAGTCGATCCACGTACGAAGAAAGTCTTCCGTGAAGACGTCTCCCTTCAGCAGGAAAGCCTGGTCCCTCTCCAGGGCGTTGAGTGCGCCTTCGAGCGAACAGGGGAGGGTCGGAATTTCCTTGCGTTGTTCCGGCGGGAGGCCGTAGAGGTCTTTGTCCAGGGGTGGGCCCGGATCGATCCGATTCAGAATGCCGTCGATGCCCGCCATAAGTTGCGCAGCCAGGGACAGGTAGCCGTTGCAGGAGGGATCGGGGGGCCTGAACTCCAACCGTTTAGCCTTCGGGCTTTCGGTATAGAGGGGAATGCGAATGGCCGCCGAACGATTCCTTCTGGAGTAAGCCAGTGTTACCGGCGCTTCGAAGCCCGGAACAAGACGTTTGTAGGAGTTCGTCGTGGGCGCGATCAGGGCCGCCAGCGCCGGCGCGTGTTTCAGCAGGCCGCCGATGTAATGGAGCGCCGTTTCGGAGAGACCCGCGTAGCCGTTGCCGGGAAAGACGTTGTTGTTGTCCTTCCATAGGCTCTGGTGGGTGTGCATTCCGGAGCCGTTATCGCCAAAGAGGGGTTTCGGCATGAAGGTGGCGCTCTTACCGTGGCGCAACGCCGTATTTTTGACGACGTACTTAAACTTCATGAGGTTATCGGCGGTCTTGACCAGCGTGTCGTAACGCATGTCGATCTCCGACTGCCCGCCGGTGGCAACCTCGTGGTGGTGGGCCTCCACCGTAATCCCAATCTCCTGCATGATTCGAACCATCTCCGCCCGAAGGTTGGCAAGGGAATCGGTGGGGGGAACGGGGAAGTAGCCCTCCTTGTAGCGGGGCTTGTAACCAAGGTTCGGTTTCTCCCTGGCGCCGGAGTTCCAGCACCCCTCCGAGGAATCCACAAAGTAGTATCCCTCGTGCTGGTTCTGGTCGTAGCGCACGTCGTCGAAGACGAAAAACTCCGCTTCACACCCGAAGTAGGCCACGTCGGCGATGCCGGTTGATACAAGGTAATTCTCGGCGCGGTGGGCAATGTTGCGCGGATCTCTGCCGTAGCGCTCGTGCGTTACGGGATCAAGGACGTCGCAGATGAGCGTAAGGGTCGGCTGCACAAAAAAAGGATCGAGGAAGGCCGAATCCGGGTCCGGAAGAACGATCATGTCGCTCTCGTGGATCGCCCTCCACCCGCGCAGGGAAGAGCCATCGAAGCCGAGTCCTTCGGAGAAGACCTCTTCGGAAAAGACTCCGGCCGGTACGGAGAAGTGCTGCCACATGCCCGGAAGATCCATGAAGCGTAGATCCAGCATCCGAATATCCTTATCTCTCATCAAATCCATCACACCCTTTACATCCATGGTCGGCCCCTTATATTTGTCAAGATTCACCTTGTTCTACACCGCGGCAAGTGTACCTTTTCGGTCGCCTCCGGTCAACGACCGGCACCGCACCGCGTGAATCCGGGTGTAGGTGGTGAATACCGGTTCCGGCCACTGGTCAACAACGGTTGGGACGGGTACAATTGGCCTTTAACCGGGTTCTCCGGGGAGGTGCAATGCGTGCCGAATCGTCCCTGTCGCCGGCCATGCGCCAGTGGCACCGGGTCAAGGAACAACATCCGGGCGAGATCGTACTCTTCCGAATGGGCGACTTCTACGAGATGTTCGGGGATGACGCCAGGCTGGCTTCAAGGGTCCTGGAGATTGTGCTCACAACGCGCGAGAAGGGAAAGGCCGATCCCATGCCCATGGCCGGGATTCCCTACCACGCCCTGGATGGTTACCTCGCCCGCCTGATAAAAAACGGGCACAGGGTCGTACTCTGCGAACAGATGGAAAAGCCCTCGGAGGCCAAGGGACCCGTCAGGAGGGAAGTCGTCCGCGTCGTGACGCCGGGCACTGTTCTCGAAGACGGCGTGGTGGATGCTTCGGAGCCGGTTATCCTCGCGTCGTGGAACCCCGGCGGCCCTACAACCGGCCTGGCGTGGGCGGATCTCTCTTCCGGAGACGTCGTCGTTTGGCAGTCATCCCCTAATGAGGCGCTGGAACGCCTTAGAGCGCTCTCTCCGTCGGAGATTCTCTATCCGGAAGGAACGAAAGATGCGCCGGAGGCCGGAGGGGCCACCCCGACCCCCCTGCCGCCAAGGTGCTTTCGGTCGAGGGACGCGGCGGGAGAGTTGGCGCGGCGCTTTTCCCTGCCGCGCGGCCTGCCGGGAATACCCGCTGAAGAGGGGCCTCTGGGGGCGCTCCTCGCTCTTCTGGGGTATGTTCGGGACAGCGGAAGCCAAACGCTCAGGATACCGAGGTACGAAATCCCAGGCACCTTTGTTGCGATGGACGAAGCCACGCGCAAAAACCTGGAACTCACCGTCAGCCTTGAAACCGGTGGAAGAGAGGGAACTCTCCTCGAAGCACTCGACGGAACCAGGACGCCGATGGGCGCGAGACTCCTGAAATCCTGGCTCCTGTCGCCGCCTTCGGCCCCAGATGAGATAAAGAGCCGCCACGATACCGTGGGGGCGTGGCTCTCTTTGCCGGGCACCCTGTCATCCTTCAGGAACACCCTCAAGGTTTTTCCGGACCTGGCCAGGCTGGCTGCGCGCTTCGGCGCGGGGCTGGCCTCGCCCAGGGACGCCGGGAATCTGCGCTCCGGCCTGGCGGCGCTTCCCGGGCTTGCTTCCTTCTGTAAAGAAGTGGGCGAAAAGGTTACGGCCCTTGACTCCGCGCTTGGTCCTTGCGAACTGTGGCGGGAGCGCCTTGAGGTCCGGCTCGAAGAAAACCTTCCACCCCGCGTCGGCGATGGCGGTATCTTTGCCGCCGGGTGGCACGACGAACTCGATGCCCTACGCGAACTTACGGACAACGTGCGCGGCGCCATCCTGGCCTTGGAAACAAAGGAACGCGAGCGATCCGGCATAAACTCCTTGAAGGTCCGCTACAACAGGGTTTTCGGCTACTTCCTGGAGGTAAGCAAGGCCAACAGCGACAAAGTGCCGGAGGATTACGAGCGCAGGCAAACCCTCGTAAACGCCGAGCGCTACGTTACCCCGGAGTTGAAGAAGTTGGAGTTCACCATCCTCTCCGCCGGGGCGAAGCGCGAGGCGCTGGAGGAGCGCCTGTGGGAAGCGCTCGTCGATGAATTAAAGCCCCTGCTTCCTCTTCTGCGCGACGCGGCCGCCGAAATCGCGCGCATGGACCTGTTGGCCGCCTTTGCCCAACAGGCCCGCGAAAGGGCTTACGTCCGTCCCGTGATGGCTGAAGAGCCCGTGTTGGAACTGGAAGAGTCGCGGCATCCCGTTCTTGAACTCGACCCCCGCCACCAACCCTTTGTTCCAAACCCGGTGTGCCTCGATACCGGTAAAAACCAAGTTGTCATCCTTACCGGACCGAACATGGGTGGGAAGTCCACCTATCTCAGGCAGGCGGCCCTGATAACCGTCATGGCCCACGCCGGGGCCTACGTACCCGCCAAGCGAGCGGTCGTGGGCCTGACGGACCGTATCTTCTGCCGCGTCGGTGCCGGAGACAGCCTGCTCAGGGGTCTTTCAACCTTCATGGTGGAGATGACCGAGACGGCCGCGATCTTGAAGGGAGCCACGGAGCGGTCGCTGGTAATTCTGGACGAGGTGGGAAGAGGAACCAGTACCTACGACGGGTTGGCAATAGCGTGGGCCGTGGTAGAGGCGCTCCTTCACCCCAAGGGCATTGGGTGCAGGACCCTCTTCGCAACGCACTATCACGAACTGACCGAACTCGGGTGGACGCTGAATGGCGTTGTTAACCGTACGATGGGTGTGAGGGAGTACATGGGCAAGGTACACTTCCTAAGGACCGTCGAAGAGGGTGCCGCCGACAAGTCATACGGAATCCACGTCGCCGAACTCGCCGGGGTCCCGGAGGGCGTTGTCGGCCGCGCTCGCGAACTTCTCGACCGGTTGGAGAAAAGGCGCGAGGATGTCGGGTTGTGTTCCCTTCCACCAGGCGCGCCCCGCCAGCCGACCCTCTTCGGCGACGCGGGTAAGGCCGAAAGGAAGGAGATATTCAGGGCGTTACGTGCTGCCGATCTCTCACACATGACTCCGGTGAACGCGCTTCTCTTCTTAGACCGTCTCAAGAAAAAGCTCGGCGATTCAGAGGAGTAAAACGGCTCACCACCCGGGTTGGGTGGCATTTTAAAAATGGAGATGCTTTCATGGCTCACGAATGGGTTGACCTGCGTTCCGACACGGTAACAAAACCTACAAGGGCGATGCGAAAGGCCATGGCCGAAGCAGTGGTGGGCGATGACGTCTACGGGGAGGACCCAACCGTCAACCGCCTGCAGGAAAGGGCTGCGGAACTTATGGGAAAAGATACCGCCCTCTTCTTCCCCTCCGGCACCATGGCCAACCAGACCGCCGTCAAGGTCCACACGCAACCGGGCGAAGAGGTGATCTGCGAGGCATCCTGCCATATCTACAACATCGAGTCAGGAACGATGGCCGCTTTCTCCGGCGTGCTGCCGAGACTGGTAGCCGGAGACCACGGCGTGCTGGATCCCGTGCGGATAGAAGCGGCCATACGTCCGAAGAACTACTACCTGGCGCAGAGTTCCCTCCTCACGGTCGAAAATACCCACAACCTGGCTGGAGGGACGGTAACCTCCGTTTCACGCTGCGCGGAACTGGCGGAGACGGCAAGGCGCCACGGTTTGGGCACACACCTGGACGGTGCCAGGATCTTCAACGCTGCTTACTCCCTGGGCGTGAAGGCTGCCGAAATCGCCGCCTCCTTCGACTCGGTCATGTTCTGCATTTCGAAGGGGTTGGGCGCACCGGTGGGCTCGCTCCTGTGCGGAAACTCCATATTTATGGAGCGCGCAAAGAAGGTCCGCAAGATGCTGGGAGGTGGAATGAGGCAGGCGGGGATAGTGGCCGCCGCCGGGTTGACGGCGCTGGAAGAGATACTGCCCCTGCTTCCTGAAGACCACGCCAGAGCCCGTAAACTTGGAGAGCGATTGGCGGCCTCCCCCTGCTTCAGCGTGGAACTCGACCACCTTGAAACCAACATCATCATGACGAAGGTTTTGCCGCCCCATACCGCCCCCGAGGTTGGAGGGTTGCTAAAGGCGAAGGGAGTGCTCTGCCACGTATTGTCCGCGGAGAAAATTCGCTTCGTCACGCACCACGACATAGACGACGAGGATTTGGAGCGGGCGCTCGCGGCGATCAGCGCCATCAATTGAACCTCATTCCGCCGTACAAATCCCGGTTTAGGTGCTACTCGTCCAACATGATGGTGCGTTCAAACTCATCGGGATTGCTGGCGGCGGCTTTCGCAACTTCGAGTTCCAACTTCCCGGCTTTGACGAGCCTGGCAAGGTCCATGTCGAAGGTTTGCATACCGTACATGTCTCTGCCTTTGGCCATGTGTCCGGGCAGTTCTTCGGTTTTCTCCGGGTCTCTGATGCACCCCTGGATGGTTCGTGTGACCCTTAGGACCTCAACCGCCGGGATCCTGCCGATTTCGCTCTTGAGGGGCAGCAACCTGAGGCTGATGATTGCCATCAACGAATCGGCGATTCGTTTCCTGACCGCCATTTCCTCGTCCTGCGGGTAAAAGCCGACGATGCGGTTGATGGTCTTTTCGGCGTCGGTAGTGTGCAGGGAGGCGAGAACGAGGTGTCCGGTTTCGGCGGCCCTGAGGGCGGTGTCGGTCGTCTCGGCGTCCCTCATCTCGCCTATCATGATTACGTCCGGATCCTGACGCAGAACGGCCTGGAGCGCCGCGCTGAAGGACGGGGTGTCGCTGCCCAGTTCCCGTTGGCTGATAACGGACAGCTTGTGCTTGAAGAGATACTCTATGGGGTCCTCAACCGTAACCACGTGTGCCCTGCGGGACTGGTTGATGTGCTCGATCATCGAGGAGAGGGTAGTGGATTTTCCGTTTCCGGTCGCTCCGGAGACGATAACCAAACCCCGGCTCAGGTTGGCGATCTGTTCCAGGACGGAAGGAAGGTTCAGCTCCCGAATTGAGCGTATCGCAACAGGAATCACGCGCAGGACGATGCTAAGCGAGCCCCGCTGGCGGAAGATGTTGACGCGGAAGCGGCCGTGGCCTTCGATACCGTAGGAAACGTCTTGTTCGGAGAGTTCGTTTATGCGGTCGCTCCAATAGGTGTTCCTAAGTATCTCCTTCGCGATCAACATGGTTTCGTCGGGTTCGAGGGGGTGGTACTTCACTTCCAGGAGTTCGCCGTTCACGCGCATCAGCGGAGGATATCCAGCCTGCAGGTGAATATCGGAGGCATTCTTCTGTATCGCGCTTATCAGCAACTTATGGAAGACGCTGATATCCATCAATCCACCTCCTCTTTCAATAAGAATATCACGAAAGATTTTTGCGCGCCACTCCGTTCTTGGTCCCAAATTCCGCGATTGAAACGCCCGTGCCTTCGAATTGCGAGTGCATGGGCTTGCATGAGGAGCGCGGTTTGGCTACTCTACCCATTGGAGGCGCGCCGCCCCGGTTGTTAATCGACTCTCCATCCCCCGAAGTGGCGGAGGGAGTTAGGGGGACGGGCCGTTCAACGGAGCGGAAGACATGGGAAGCCATGGTGAAGAGGAACTTCATAAGAAACTGAAGGAAAAGCCGACCTTACCGGTTTTGTCTCTACGCAATACGTTGCTCTTCCCGGATATGATCATCCCTCTCACCGTGGGAAGACCAAAGTCGCTGAAGGCGGTCGAGGAGGCGACGCGGGGTGATGGCTACCTGTTAATCCTGAGCCAGAGGGACGGGGATATAGAGGATCCCGAGAGTGATGACCTTTACAAGGTCGGCGTCACCGCAAAAATAGTGAGGTTGATGCGGGTGGCTCCCAACAACCTTTCGGTCATCGTGCATGGTCAGGGCAAGGTACGAGTGGAAGAGTTCACCTCGTCCAATCCCTTCTTTGAAGCCAGGGTCTCCTTCCTGGAAGAAAAGGAGTCAACGGGCCGTGAAGTGGAGGCGCTCCGGAAGAACATTTTCGGCCAGTACGAAAAACTTGCCGGCCTCGTCTCCTCAATACCCCAGGAGATGGTTGCAAGCCTCCAGCGCTATGACAACCCCGGCCGCATAGTGGACACCATCGCCTTTAACATGAATATCCCCCTTGCGGAAAAACAGGCTATTCTTGAAGAGACCTCGGTATTAAAGCGCCTGAAGATGCTCATGGGCATTCTCGCAAGGGAACTCCAGGTGTTGGAATTGGGCAGCAAGATACAGTCGGAAGTCATGAACAAGATGAACAAGGCACAGAGGGAATACTTCCTCAAGGAACAGATGAAGGCGATTCAGAAGGAGCTGGGGGAGGGTGACGGGAAGGGCCTGGAGATCGAAGAACTGAAGGAAAAAGTTGCAAAAGCGAGGATGCCGAAAGAGGCCCATAAGGTTGCGCTTAAAGAGATAGACCGCCTGGCCATGATGCACCCCTCCGCGGCCGAGTACACCGTCTCCAGAACGTACATCGACTGGTTGGTTGAACTTCCCTGGAGCAAAAGTACAAAGGACCGCCTGGACATAAAGCGTGCGCAAAAATGCCTCGACGAAGACCACTACGGCCTGGTCAAGATCAAGGACCGCATCATCGAATACCTGGCGGTCCAGCAGCTCAAGAAGGATCTCAAGGGCCCCATTCTTCTGCTTGTTGGTCCGCCCGGTGTCGGCAAGACGAGCCTGGGGCGTTCAGTGGCCCGTTCTCTGGGGAGAAAGTTTGTCCGAATGAGCCTGGGCGGCATACGCGACGAGGCGGAAATTCGCGGCCACCGGAGAACCTACGTGGGCGCCCTGCCGGGGCGCATCCTTCAGAACATGAGGAAAGCCGGGCGCAACAACCCCGTTTTCATGCTCGACGAGCTGGACAAGGTCGGCGCCGATTTCAGGGGCGATCCGACCTCGGCCCTCCTTGAAGTCCTGGACCCGGAACAGAACTTTTCTTTCTCCGACCATTACCTCGAAGTGTCCTTCGACCTGAGCAAGACCATGTTTATTGCGACGGCCAACATCCTGGATACGATCCCCCGGCCGCTCCTTGACCGTACGGAGGTTCTTCGTCTTCCCGGATACACGGAGGAGGAGAAGCTCCATATAGCGAAAGACCATCTCCTGCCCAAGGTTATCAAAAACCACGGCTTGAAGAAATCCCAGATTCACTTCAAGGACGAAGCCATACTTGCAATCATAGCCAAATACACAAGGGAGGCCGGTGTACGAAACATGGAACGGCGGATGGCCGCGGTATGTCGTAAGGTCGCCAAGGGAAGGGTCAGCGGCAACCGAAGGAGGGTGACCGTAACAGCGGAGAATTTGCGCGACTTCCTGGGCCCCCGCCAGGTTTTCCTTGACACCAGAGAGCGCATCGACCGCCCGGGCGTCGCCATCGGCCTCGCCTGGACGCCGGTAGGCGGGGAAATCCTCTTCGTTGAATCTACTTCAATGAAGGGGAAAGGCGCCCTGACTCTCACCGGTCAGCTAGGCGACGTTATGAAGGAGTCGGCCATGACCGCGCTCTCCTGGATTCGTTCCCACGCCGACGCGTTGAAGATTCCCGAAGCAACTTTTTCGAAGATCGACATCCACGTCCACGTTCCCCAGGGTGCAATCCCAAAGGACGGGCCCTCGGCGGGCGTTTCCCTTACGACCTCCCTCGTCTCTCAGTTGACGCACAGGATCGTCCGTGACGACGTGGCAATGACCGGAGAGATTACCCTTACCGGTAAGGTTTTGCCGGTCGGCGGAATCAAGGAGAAGCTGCTTGCGGCTAAACGGGCGGGATTAACCGAAGTTATTCTTCCGGAGCGCAACGAGAACGACCTCGAAGACCTTACCGACAAAGCAAAGAGCGGGATGACCTACCATTTTGTAAAGGATATCGAGGATGTTCTTAGAGAGGCGTTAAAGCCCCCGGAACCGGTCTCCTCACACAAGGACAAGACGCACAAAACAAAGCCGGATAGAAGTGTATCCAAAGGGAAAGTCAGGAATCGTCCGGAGAAAAGAGATGCTCCTCCGCTGCGTCCGCGTCCATAACAAACCAACCCGTCCCTGGCGCCGGGCCGGTTTGAACGGAATCGTGGTATCGCTACATTGAGCATCAAACCGGTGACGGCAACAACGCAGATGAGTCTTGTCCCGCCGCACAGGCAGGCGCAAGCGGAGCGCGCTTGCGCGCAACGCGGCAGGCAGGTGGATCCCGGTTTAGGTGGCGAATTCAGGTAAAGCACCATAGATGCGAAACCGCGGACCGCAGAGTCTTTCCCGGTCGCCCGCACCAACGTCGCGGGTTTGGGGATGGTTTTTCGTGCTATACTCCGCTATCTAGTGTCCACCCGGAAAACCGGGTGGAGATAAGTGGAGGTTCCGGTCCGAAGCGGGAAATTCTTCGCAAGGTCAAGGAGAGCAAGGGGTTGCGCGAAGTAGTACATTTGGTATGTTGCACAAGCAAGCCCGCGGATTGCGAAAAAGGGCCGTTTCCGGACTAAAACTACCTATGTGTGGAATAGTGGGTATCTTCGGACAACCCAAGGCCACCGCCTGGAGCTGTGAAGCGCTCTTCGCCCAGCAGCACAGGGGGCAGGATTCATGCGGGATAGCCGCGGCGCACAAAGGAACGATACATTCCCGTCGCTTCGTAGGTCTGGTAAGGGACGTTTTAACGCCGGAAGTATTGAAGGAACTGCCCGGCGACGCCGCCATAGGGCACGTACGTTATCCAACTCAGGGCGACGCAGTGATCAAAAACGCCCAACCTCATGTCTTTACGAGCGGTGGGAGGACCCGCTTCGCGCTGGCGAGCAACGGAGACATCACGAACCTGCCGACCCTGCGTGCAATGCTTACAGGGCGGGGTGTCACACTGGAAGGAACCAACGACGCCGAGGTCATGGCGAAGTGCATAGGCCTGTGGGCCTACGGCGAAGAGATGGGACTCACGGCGGCCATCGAAAGGTGGATGAAGACGGGCATGGGTGCTTACTCCACGGTTCTCTTGACGCCCGCCGAACTATACGCTTTCAGGGACCCGAACGCCTTTCGCCCGATGGCCCTTGGAGAGAAGGACGGCGCCTTCATAGCGGCCAGTGAGACGGTGGCGATGGATATTCTGCGTGCAAAAGTTACGGGTTTCGTGGAGGCGGGTTCCATACTTCGTTGCGGGCCGGAAGGCCTTGAGCGCGTGGACGGTATCGATTGCAAAGTGCGGAGTCACTGTATCTTTGAACATATCTACTTCGCCCGCCCGGACAGCGTTGTCTTCGGAGAAAAGGTCTTCGAGGTGCGGAAGCGGATAGGCGAAGCGCTCGCCGATAAAGACCCGGTTCGGGCCGACGTCGTCATACCAATCCCCGATTCGGCCAACTATATAGGTATGGCCTACGCGGAGGCGAGCGGCATTCCCCTCAGCCTCGGTCTGGTCAGAAACCACTACGTCGGACGAACCTTCATCGCGCCGGACCAACTGGTGCGGGACGACGTGGTACGTCTCAAGTTCAACCCGCTTCCCGGTTTCATCAAGGATAAGCGCGTCATTCTCGTAGACGACTCTATCGTCCGTGGAACCACCATCAAGCAACTTGTTGGCATGATGCGAGAGAACGGCGCCCGCGAGGTTCATCTGCGAATCGGTTCACCCCCGATAAGGCACTCCTGCTACTACGGTATCGACACACCGGTTCGTTCAAGGCTGGTCGCGGCCGAAAGAAGTCCCGAAAAGGTGGCCGCGCTTCTCGGGGCGGATTCACTCCGCTACCTCACCGTCGCGGAACTGCGCTGCTGCGTGGCCAAACCGGTTCACTACTGCTACGCCTGCTTCAACGGCGACTACCCGGCCGGGGAGAAGAGCGAGGGAGACAGCGTTCACGGCGGGTAGCAAAGATACCCCTCCCGGAAGAAGCACTCGCGATTCTAAGGCGCAGACGTTTCAATCGCGGAATTTTAGGTAACAGGTAAAGTAGAACCGTATCCCGGCCGGAAAGGGCGCTCCCGGTTTTCGTTTAGATGGCGGATTCAGGCTACAGCCTGCCCTTGATCTTCAACCTAAGCGTATTGTTAATAACGAGGCGGATATTGGATAGCTTCAGTACCTGTTGGTTGCGTTTTTTCAGGGCAATGTTGTCCGACTGGTCGGGTACTACGGCCCTTTTCTCGCGTAGGAGTTTCTCTATTTCGAAGAGAAGGTTCCTGAGTTCGTCGAGTGTAAGCCTCTTCAGGGTGGTTCTGGTCAGCAGTACGTGTCCTTCCATCAAAGAATTTGCCATGGCGCCGATGGATCCACCTATACAGGCCACTCTATACTACCTCACCGCTGTAGCGAAAGCTTTACCACCTACATCTCGTAGTGTCCCATTTCCTCTGAAGAGAGGTCGTGGAGCCAATCGTCGAGTTTAAGGAAGCTATCGTTCGTCTCCATCTCCTGTTCGAAGATGGAGTCTTCGACATAGATTGGGGCCTCTATTCTTATGGCGAGGGCGATGGCGTCCGAGGGGCGGGCATCCACGCACAGCT
>CAZIBS010000034.1:0-22874 GCA_964537405.1 uncultured Thermoanaerobaculia bacterium
GACCTTGTCCACCGCCCGGGAATTAGCGCAAAAATCGCCCAAAAGACGCTTCCCTTCAACCCCGGAAAACTCAGGCGGTGAATTTAGGGTGGCTCCCATAGATTGCACGCAAACCCGCTTGCAGGTATCCTTAATCTCGGCCGGTACTGGCTCTTGGTCCTCGTATTAAGGAGACGCACGTGAAAGCGGTAGCCATATCAAGGTTCGGAGGCCCCGACGTTATTGAAGAAGTAGAGCTGACCAGGCCCGTGGCGGGACCAGGCCAACTCCTGGTAAAGGTTCACGCGTGCGGCTGCAATCCCGTTGACTTTAAGATCCGGGAGGGTCTTTTACCGGTCGAGCCAGGCTTTCCGCTGGTCCTCGGCTACGACGTATCAGGCGTCGTTGAGGGTGTTGGAGGCGATGACACGGTCTTCGAGGTTGGAGACGAGGTCTACTACTCGCCGGAGCTGGGCGCCCGGGGCGCCTATGCGGAATACCACGTGGTGGATGCCTCGATAGTCGCGCTCAAACCGGTCGGCCTCACACACGAACGGGCGGCTTCCCTCCCTCTTTCCGGTTTGACCGCCTGGCAGGCCCTCTTCGAGAGAGTTGGTGCGAGCCACGACGACGTGGTTCTGATCCACGGCGGAGCGGGAGGCGTTGGTTCCCTCGCCGTTCAACTGGCGGCATGGGCCGGTTGCGAAGTGATTGCAACCGCGAGCGCCGGTAACCTGGAGTTCGTCGAAACCCTGGGGGCTTCATTGGTCCTTGACTACAACGTAGGAAACTTCGTTCCCGCCGTGCTCGAAGCAACCGCCGGGGAGGGCGCCGACGTGGTATTCGACACGGTGGGCGGGGGCGTCTTTACGCGAAGTATCGACGTACTCGCGCCCCATGGAAGGCTCGTTACGATTGTTCCCGGCGGTTCCCGGAAAGGCCTTTCCGAGGCCGTGCGTAAGGCGTTTCAAAAAAACGCCGAAGTGCATTTTTACTGCATGGAGCGCGACCGATACGCCCTGGACGCAATCGCCCGTCTTGTCGAGCGAAGCTTCATCGAACCGGTTGTGGACGAGGTGATAAAACTTACCGCCGCCTCGATCCGTCGCGCTCACGGGCGTATGGCTTCGGGCCACGGGCGGGGCAAGATCGTCATTTCCATGGATGGAGCTTGAACCATGGAGTACCGTAAGTGCAACATGGCAGCGATCTTCCTGCTACTCTTCGCCTTGACTGCCCTCTTGCCGCTTTCCACGATGGCCCGCAAACGCCACCGCCGCTTCAACCGTCTCGTGGCCGATGCGGGCGCCGCCTCGCCCTTCGGTGTTAACGCCCACATTCCAACGACGAGTGATTTCAAACGGATGTACATGGCCGGGATATCCTGGGCGCGCATAGACTTGACGTGGGACGTTATAGAGCCCAAGCGGGGTCTTTTCCGTTGGGACATCATTGACCGGGTGGTCATGGACGCGAAAACCTACCACGTTCACCTTCTCGGCATACTCGGTTACTGTCCGCCGTGGGCATCCTCCGGTCCCGGTAAAAATTATCCTCCCGGAAATATAAGCAATTGGACCGGTTTCGTTTCGCAAATTGTCGGTCGCTACAAGGGCCGCATCAACTACTGGAGCCTCTGGAACGAGCCCAACGCCGAAACCTTTTTCCGGGGAACGGTTAACCAGTTCATCCAAGAGGTCTTCATTCCGGCCGCCAAGGCCGCCAAGGCCGCAAACCCCGACTGCCGCATCGTCGGTCCGGACTTGGCCCAACTCAGCCGTTCCCACTGGAGCGTTTGGCTTAACACCATTCTCAAGAGGGCCGGCCCTTACATAGACGTAATCTCCCAACATTGCTACAAGAAAAAGCCCGGCGACGTCCTGAAGGCTCTGGACGGCAAACGGCATTTCTGGGAGAGCCGTTCGGTGCGATCGATCATCAAGCGCAGGCACCAAGCCGATAAACCCTTTTGGTTGACGGAGGTCGGCTGGAGATCCACAGAAATCGGAGAGAAGAAACAGGCCGGCTATATAATATCCTTGCTAAAGGGCATTGCCCGCCGTCCCTGGATAAAAAAGGTCTTTATCTTCGAACTCAGGGACTCTCCGGGTCTTCCCGGCTACGGTCTTCTTCGGCAGAACGGAAGCCCGAAGTACTCCTACGAAGCCCTCAAGGGATTCATCGCCACCGCCAACGGCGCCTACAGCTCGAACGAAGGCCAAGGCCGTTAGCTCCAGTTTATCTTGTCTTCATTTTCGTAGCAGACACGGCCAATGACATAGACCGATACCAAGGTAATGTAGACAGTCAGCGGGGCCAGCACAAATTCGCCGCCGATGCCGGCCGTGGCCAGCCATATTTTCGCACTTATTTGGATAACCAAAAAGGCGATCCATAGGGCGACGGCCATGGTGTAGGGTTTTCCGATGCGGCCGATGATCCTGAAGATCACGATTGGATTCAGAGCCGGCACAATGGTGTTGAAGAGAGCTACGATGGCAATACAGATGGGAAGGTATGCGGTGTAAGCAACGCCGACCAGGAAAATGACAACAAGAATTGGGCCCGAGGCCGCGGAGAAGCCCTGTTGCCCGGCGCCCGTCAGTCCGGCCATTATACTGAACCCGATTTCCCCCAAAAAGGCCAGGGCGATAGCAGGAGCAAGAGAAACGAGTGTGACAACGAGCACCTTTGCGAAGGTTCCAACCATCACCCACATGTTGGTCACGTCGGGCCACCCCGGAAGTTCGTAGGAACCGTTGGCCACCTCGTGAATCACGTGAATGTAGAAGGTCCATTGCACGGACAGAAGGATAATAACGGCTATAATTCCACCCCCGTAGCGGCAGGGGATTTTTGAGAGTTCGAGAAAGACCAGGAAGAAGAAGTAAAAGAGAGCGCGGCCCCTGAGTGGCGATAAGAGTACCTGGACCATGTCGCGATAGAAGGGCGTCCACCTCTCCTTCTTCCTTAAGACCCTGGTGCTGCCGCCACAAACCGGGCATAACAATAAAGGTCTTGTGGGACCGCCGGTCTCCGGGGGATTGATACATTCCTCACAGAGGAAGCGTTCGCACCTGGTGCATCGACGGACGGGGAAATTGTCCGCGTGGGCGTAACAGTGGTCTTCATCGCCCAACGTTTCCTCTTCAACCGCCGCTTGCGACAACTCTTTCGATTTGAAGAGCGGGGCCAGTATAGCAACGCTCGCCGCCGGCGCCCACGCGCTGTTCCCAGCCTTGACTGCTTTCTCCGGCGTGAGGCCCCCGACGGAGGCGAACTCCGCCATCTGCTCCCCGGTGAAGGGACCGAGGGCCTCCTCTCCTTGTTGGATGTACCAGCGTGCTTGTTTCCCTTCGGCGGGCTGAACGCTTCCGTCGGGCTTTATTAGCAGGAGTGCTCCGCACCCTCCGCAACGGCCCTTTGCCCCGCCTGGGGGAACCTTCGAGAGATCGGCGTTATGCGGGTGCCCGCATACCGGACATAGGAAGGTCGGCGCGTTGGCGATTCGGGCGGGAGGGCGGCCCTTGTCCGGGGACGACGTTGTCTTAGGCCGGCCCGCTCCGGGACCGGCGCTTCCGGGTTCGAGAATACCACCCTCAACTATGCCGTTTGGATGGACAACCATAATAGCGCCGCAGCCCTTGCAGGGGCCCCTCGCTCCCTGCGCCGGAACCCCGGCGCGCTCCATCGTGTATGACCTTCCGCAGCTTGCACACTTGAATCGAATAGTATCCAACGACCGCCCCTTACGCTCCTCACGAAGAATACCATAGTGGTATACTGAGCTTCCAACATAGGAGATTAGCCATGCCAAAGACCTTGGAACTTGACTTTGACTTACTTCCGAAGAAGCAGGCCTTCGTCGAGGGCATAAGACGCGCTCCAAGCCGCGGCTACCGCCTCAACAGTAAAGACACGGAAACGGCGCTGAAGAACGCCCTGCGGTATGTACCCAAACGTTTTCACGCCGAACTCGCACCCGAGTTTCTCGAAGAACTCACGACGCGCGGCCGCATCTACGGCTACCGCTTCCGGCCAGCCGACCGGATCTTCGGCCATCCCATCGACTACTACCCGGGCAGGATTCTCGACGCGAAGGGCATCCAGGTGATGATAGACAACAACCTCGACTTCGAAGTCGCCCTCTACCCATACGAACTCGTCACCTACGGCGAAACCGGGCAAGTCTGCCAAAATTGGATGCAGTACCTGCTAATCAAGAAGTACCTCGCCGAACTCGAAGACGACCAGACTCTGGTGGTCTCATCCGGTCACCCCCTCGGCGTTTTTCCCTCCCGCCCCGAATCGCCCCGCGTAATCATGACCAATGGATTGATGGTCGGAATCTTCGACACGCCGGAAGCGTTCCACCGCCTGGCGGCAATGGGCTGCGTGAACTACGGGCAGATGACGGCCGGGGGGTGGATGTACATAGGCCCGCAGGGCATAGTCCACGGGACTTACATCACCTTGCTGAATGCCGGAAGGCTCTACCTTGGCGTCCCTGAGAACGGAGATTTGCGGGGACACACCTTCCTCTCTTCGGGTCTCGGCGGCATGTCAGGCGCCCAGGCAAAAGCGGTGGAAATCGCCGGAGGCGTGGGCCTGATAGCCGAGGTAGACAAAAGCCGTATAGAAACCCGCCGCGACCAGGGCTGGGTCAGCCTTGTATCCGACGATCCCGCGCGGGTCGTCGACTGGATGTCCGACTACAAGGCCGGAAGAAAACCGGTATCCATCGCCTTCCACGGAAACGTCGTCGATCTTCTTGAGTACGTCGACCGCGAGGGAATCGAGGTGGAACTCCTCTCCGACCAGACCTCCTGCCACGCCGCCTACGAGGGAGGCTATACCCCCGTAGGGCTGAGTTTCGAGGAGGGACGCAGGCTGATAAAGACCGACTACCGGGCCTTCAGGCGCAAGGTTGACGAGAGTCTCGTCCGCCACTTCCACGCAATAGAGCGCCTCGTCGGCAAGGGGAGTCACTTCTGGGATTACGGTAACGCCTTTATGAAAGCCGTCTTCGACGCCGGAGCAAAAGAGATAGCCCGGAACGGGCACGACACCTGCGACGGTTTCGTGTGGCCCTCCTACGTCGAAAATATAATGGGGCCCATCTGCTTCGACTACGGCTACGGACCCTTCCGCTGGGTCTGCCTCTCCAACAAAGAGGAGGACCTTGAAAAAACCGACGCCGCCGCCATGAGTTGCATCGATCCAACGCGCCGCGCACAGGACAGGGACAACTACAACTGGATCAGGGACGCAAAGAAGAACCGCCTCGTAGTGGGAACCAAGGCCCGCATTCTCTACGCCGACGCGGAAGGACGCGTAAAGATAGCCCTGAAGTTCAACAAGATGGTCCGCCACGGTGAAATCGGCCCCCTTATCATCGGTCGCGACCACCACGACACCCAGGGAACGGATTCCCCCTTCAGGGAAACCGCCGACATCAGCGACGGTTCCAACCTCACCTCCGACATGGCCCACCAGTGCTTCGCCGGCAACGTGGCGCGCGGCATGACCTACGTCGTCCTCTCCAACGGAGGAGGCGTGGGAACCGGCAGGTGCTTCAACGGGGGCAATGGAATCCTGCTCGACGGCTCGGCGCGCATCGACGGCGTTATAACCTCCGGCCTCGACTGGGATGTAAACGGAGGTATCGCACGCAGGGCATGGGGCCGCAATCCCCACGCCGTCGAAACGGCGGAAGCGTGGAACGACAAGATGGAGGAGCGGGGCCACATCACTATCCCCGAGATAGCCGACAACGACCTCGTGAAGCGCACCGTCGATAAAGCGCTCTCCGGAAAAGAGGGTTAAGCGAGCAGGCGGGATCTTTGTTCTCAATCTCACGTTCATCAAGAAGACCGACAGGTGGCGGTTTTGGCAGACTCTCTCTCTAATCCTTTGTTCTTGCCGGTCCCTGAATCTAAGCCACGTAGAGTGAACTCCCATTAATTTCACGACTGGCTTGGTTAAACGCCACTTGCGGAAAGGGCTGGGAGAGTGCAATATTATTGACTCGTGAGCCGGTTTCGGGCTCGATAAAGGAGGATTCATGCGAATAATGAAAAGCTGCTTCACGATAATGGCCCTGGCATTCGTCTTCTCCGTCTACGGGGAGATTCCGCAGGAATTCCAGGGCGTGGTTCCATCCGTTAAGAACGCAGACGCCGTAGCCGCCTCGGTGGATGCTTCGATTTGGCCGGGCCTGAATTTTAAAGAGGTGAGTCTCTTTGTCTACAGGGCTAAGGAGAGAGACGGCCTCCTCTTTCACACCACGGTTCTTCCGCCTGGTTTTACCAAGGTGACCGAGGGCGATACCGTGTTTGGGTACGGTGCCTTTCCAGCTTCGACGAGAGCCTGCGAGTGCGTCCAGGCCCTCGGGAACCAGTTGGTGGGGTGGATACCCCTGGGACGGTTCAAGGGCCTATCCGAACCGCGGCAGATTCAGCTTCTCTACACCGGGGCCTTCAAGGTCTTTGAGGCCTACCGGGGGTTTGGCCAGTCGGTCTATCCCGGTCAGGCGGTCATCCCGAAACTTGACGCGGAGAATAATGCGCTGGTGAGGGCGGAGGATGCAATTTTAATTCGTATGTTGTCGGCGCCCAAGGGTCAAATCCCGTCGCTGGCCGCCGCCTTCCTGAAGTTAAGGGGGGATCGCCAGGCAAAGCTTCCGCTCCAGGTGGCGAACTACGAGTGGGTGAAAGAAGTAAACGGGGGTCTCGCGGCTTACGCGGGCTACGTCGCGCGGAGCAAGGGGGACGCGGTCGACACCCGGCGGGAGTTGTTGGCCGGGCTGAATAATGCCGGAAGGGGCGGCAAGGGCGTTTGGAATGCGAGGCTTGATCTCTCCGGGTGCTCCATCGCGTTGGCTTTGGATCGGCTGGGGCTTCCCTGGAAAAAGGATTTCGAGCGTACGAAACGCAAGTCGTTGAAACCGCTTCTGGTTAAAACCGCCGGAAGCGCCGAACCGGCGGACCTGGCCTTCATAAATATCGGCAACCTTCGCAAGGAGGAGGCTGAGGCAATCGTACGGATAAAGGAGAATAGGGCGGCAAAGATCAAGGAGGTTACGGGGGTTAACGGTCTCGTCGTGGTCCTTAACCTTTCGAACGCCCTCAGGATGCCCGGCGTAAAGTGGAGCAACAGGTACGTTCCCAACGGTGTTACCGAGGTGGGTGGGGAACGTGAAGTGCGCGAGAGTTACTACAGCCTCAATGGGCGAGGGGTGCTGGAGTTTGCTTCTTCGAGGCCGATCTTGATCGAAACCCGCAAGAGCATCACCGCGGGTTTCGGCGAGAAGCAAACGCCGATCATAACCCTCAACGGCAAGGGGTTGACGCTCAAGGCCGGCCAGAGTCTCATCGGTAAGCTGGTTATTACCGGAAACCACTTTTCGCTTAAGGTCGGCAACGCCAAAGTCTTATTTGCGAACAAAGTCTTAACGGTAACGCCTCTGGCGGTTCTATCGCCGGAGAGCGGCGGTTGAACTCTCCGACGAAGAATACCCCGCCATATCGGCGATAGTCGGAAAAACCGCGAAGTACAAGTGCAAGGTTAAAACTGTTGGCGAGTCCCGGAAGATTTGTTGCTCTATGGGAGTAAGCTATGGAACTGTCCAAACGTGCATTGGAGATCCAGGAATCCCCGATCAGAAAATTGGCCCCTCTTATGGTGGCCGCCGAGAAGAAGGGAACGCGAATCTACCGGCTGAACATCGGCCAGCCCGATATTCGCACGCCGGAACCGTATCTGGATGCCGTCTCTCGCTTTTGCGACGGGGAAAGCATCATTAAATACGGTCCCAGCGACGGCCTGCCGGAATTGAAAGAGGCCATGGCCGATTACTTCGGCCGGTACTCGATAAAGATAGCTCCGGAGGAGCTGCTTATCACGACCGGCGGCAGCGAGGCCGCTCTCTTCGTAATGAACCTGGTGGGCGACTACGGCGACGAAGTGATAATCCCGGAACCCTTTTACACGAATTACAGCAGTTTTGCGACCATGGCCGGCCTGAAGGTCGTTCCCGTGACTACCCGGGCGGAAGATGGCTTTCACCTGCCGTCGGCGTCGGTAATCGAAGGGGCCATCACCTCCAAAACAAAGGCCGTCCTGGTTTGCTCTCCAAACAACCCTACGGGAACGGTGCTCACGTGGGAGGAACTCCGGTCGCTGGCGGAGATAGCCCGCAACCACGACCTTTTTCTCATAGGCGACGAAGTTTACAAGGAGTTTACTTACGACGGCGTTGTTCACCATAGCCTGCTTGAATTGGAGGGCATGGAAGAGAAAGTGATCGTGCTCGATTCCGTCTCGAAGCGTTTTTCGGCGTGTGGGGCCAGGGTGGGTGCCATCATCAGCAGGAACCGCGGGGTAATGGCGGCGGCGCTGAAGTTCGGACAGGCGAGGCTGTGTCCGCCTACTATAGAGCAAGTCGGCGCCGTGGCGGCCTACCGTATGGATCCCTCCTACTTCGATCCCATACGCGCCGAGTATCGCGAGCGCAGGGACGTGCTCTTGGAGGGACTTACCGCCCATCCCGGGGTCTTCCTCAAAAAGCCTGAAGGCGCCTTTTACATGATCGTCAAGTTACCGGTCAAAGATTCCAACCGCTTCGCCAGGTGGTTGCTCTCCGACTGGAAGGTGGATGGGGAAACGGTCATGGTGGCGCCCGGGGACGGATTTTACGCAACCCCCGGTCTCGGCAACGACGAAATCAGGGTGGCCTATGTTCTGGAGGCGCCGCAACTTGAGCGCGCCGCACGAATCCTCGTGGAAAGCCTCAAAAGCTACGTCAAGAGCGTAGAGGGTTGAATCACCGACCTTTTAGCAAACCGTACTTGAAACAATAGGCCGGTAAAGTTAGTATAGCGTAGTGTCCATCCGGAAATCCGGGTGAGAACAAGCGAAGTTTCCGGTTCGGAAACGAGGAGTTTTTCGCAAGGTCAAGGAAATCAAGGGATTGCGCGGATCGACCTGTCTGCGTGCAACGTGCGGGCAGGCACGGAGATTGCGCAAGAGGACCGTTTTCGGACGGAAACCAGCGTAGTAATTGGGAGGCCCAAAGGTTGGCCAGGCAAGATGTTGTACTTATAATGGGCTTCTTCCTGAGCGTTCTTTCGCTCATTATCCTCCTGAAGCTTTGCCTACCCAATGAATCTCCATTCAAGCTGATTTGGCGTTTTATCAGGGAGCACGCCGTCTCTTCGCGCTCACTCTTTTACCTGTTGACGCTGAGCGCCATCATCATGGTAGACATCTTCGAAACGCATTTCGACAGCGCGCTGGGCAGCGTTATTCACTGGGACTTCACGCCCGTCTTCCTTCGAATTGAAGGCTCGGCGTGCGCGCTCTTCCAGATCGTTCACTTTCCCTTGCTTACCTACGCGCTCTCGGGAGTGTATCTTTACGTTTTTCCGGTAATGGGGGTAGCGGCGATTCTCGTTGCCTACGCCCAGAAGGAGGGCGGTATCGCCAGGAAAATCTTCTGGGGGGCCATTTTCAACTACGTCTTGATCCTGCCCTTCTACCTGCTGGTACCCGTGTCCGAACGCTGGAGCGTCGGCGGTCACCAGGTGTCTCTCCTGATGAACAACATTTCCCCGATGCTCATAGAAGGGCTCCGCCCGCTGAGCGGCCTCAATAACTGCTTCCCCTCCTTTCACGTCTCGCTGGCCCTTACTATAGCGCTGATTATGACTGAAAGCAGCAACCGCCGTGTCAGGAGAATAACCTTCGTTCTTGCCGGCCTGGTAGTCTACTCCACGCTTTACCTCGGTTTTCACTGGGTTCTGGATGTCTTTGGGGGAGTTCTCTTCGCCTCGGTATGCACCCTTCTCTCCACCTACGCCGTCGACAATTACCCGATGGAAATCGCCCTCTTCCGCGTTCGATGGCGTCGCCGGCGCTGATTCTCTCCTACGGCCTCGGTACCGGCCACGCGAGAGTTGCGGCCATTCTCTCCGAAAAACTGAGGGCCCTTGGCCACGACGTCAGCCACCGTCCCCTGGAGGAGTGGGTTCCCCTGGACTACGACCTTCTCTTCAGGTACGGATACCTGTTCCTGGCGCTCAGAACACCTAAAATCTGGGATTTAATGTACACTTCGTCCATCTTCGCCGGCCGGGAAAGCCTGGCCCATTGGCCCATGAGAAAGAGAGCGGCGCTGAAGTTCGGTGAGAAGATTCTTGGCGGCGCCGGCCTGGTCGTGGCGACCCAGTACAATGCGATGGAGATCGTGGCGGACTGGAAAAAGTATACCGGAGGAACGGTAAAGCTCGCGGCGGTAATAACGGATTACGACGTATATCCACTGTGGGCGAGACCGGAGGTCGACCTTTTCATCGTGCCGCACGAAGGGCTGAAACCCCTGCTCGTGGAGAGGGGAATAGAACAAGGGCGCGTTGCCGTCGCCGGGCTGCCCATATCACCCAGCTTCGAAAAGGGCGCCGCTTCGGGAACCATGGCAAGGGCCTTGCTGGGGCTCCCTGAAGGCCGCCGTCTGGCCCTGGTGGTTGGAGGCGGCGCGGGTGTCGGACGGTTGGAGGAGTGCGTACGTGCCCTGCTGGGTACTCGGGGATGGTCGGTTATACTCGTATGTGGAAATAACGAGAAGCTCAGAAGGCGTCTTAAGGGGTTGGCGCAGCATGAACCCGGCCGGCTTCGCGTCCTTGGCTACCGCGAGGATATGGCCGCCCTGGTGGCGGCAAGCGACGTAATTGTAACGAAGGGCGGAGGCCTTAGCCTTACGGAGGCCCTTGTTGCGGGAAAGCGAGTGGTCGTAGTACCGGGGTTCCCCGGGCAGGAGAGGGCCAACATAGCCTATATGGCCGACCGCGGATGGATCACCGTATGCGAGGATCCGCGTGAGCTTCCAACCATTCTGCCCAAGCCGGCGGAAAAAGGCTACAGCTCTCCCGACCTGCCCCGGGCGCCTGCCGACACGGCTGCCCAACTTCTTCACGAACTGGCCGGAGGATGATGTTTTGTTCTCCGTCTTACTTTCCTGGGCGCTGAATAATCCCGTGCAATTTGCGGCGGTGGGGTAGTACACTGATGGCTGGAGGAGCCTATGAAGACGGAACCGGCGCTTTCTTTCGAAGACTTGCGGGAGGTTGGCAAGAATGGGGCACCGCGGTATAAGCTGCCCCTTTTCGAGGGGCCTCTGGACCTTCTCCTCTTCCTTATCAACAAGGATGAACTCGAAATTACCGACATCCCCATCCTGGAGATAACGGAACAGTACGACGCCTACCTGGAAAGAATGAGGGAGTTGGATCTGGAGGTGGCCGCTGAGTTTGTACTGATGGCGGCTACGCTCATACACATCAAGAGCAGAATGCTGTTGCCGCTCCCGAAGGATAAGGATGGAGCGGAGGAGTGGGAAGACCCTCGAAAACCGCTCGTGGAACAGCTTATGGAATACAGGCGTTTTAAGGATATTGCGGCCGAGCTTATAGAGCGCCAGGAGTCATCGGTGCGCGAATTCAGCAGGACGGCCGGTCTCGGGGCGGAGGGAGCCTTCCACGAAATCAGTTCCCTCGACATCGGCATATACGACTTAATTGCGTCTTTGCAGGAGGTTTTAAAGAGGGCGGCTGACAGGAAGGAGAGACTTGTTTTCGCGCCAGAGGTAAGCTTGGCCGGTCGAATCAACTACGTGCTGGAAAAACTCGAAGCGCACGGTTCTCTTCTCTTCACCGAATTTCTCGGGGAGGCCGCAAGCCGCCTGGAGGTGGTCGTTACCTTTCTGGCCGTCCTCGAACTCGCCAAGCAACGGGTGGTCAGACTCTTTCAGAGGGCGCCGCTCCAGCCCTTCAGGGTCGTTCTCTCGGTTTAAATCGCCCTTGAACACTTATCATACCGAATAAACAGAGTAGCGCTGACTACCGTAGCTTACGGACCGGAACCTCCACTTCTATTCATTCGGTTTTCCGGTTGAACCGGATCTTCCAGTTAAAAAATGGATGGTACAGGGTTAGTAATACGTTGGGAATTAAGGAGTTACCCCCATGGCCAAGTTTCTTCCTAGTGGACACCACGACGCCTGAGTTCCTGATGTGGGTGGGAAGGATCACCCCGGCGGACTTGATGAGCGCTTGCAGCTCCGGAGGCCGATCGTTGATCGACCGAATCCTTTGTTACGGCCGACCCAAACATTTCCGCGCGCAGGGGACCCTCCCGTCCGTTTTGATGGCATCTATCTCTCCTGAAGAGCACCCGAAAAGATTCCCCACGGTCCGGTGTTTGACCTTTTCCCTTATCCCCGTAGAACACTCTCAAGAGGCGCCTCGTGTGTCGCTTGCCGTTTTTGGTGGCAGTGTTTGCATATAAAAGCGATAGAGCTTATCAATCCCCGACGCGGCTGAGTTTGTAGCGTCCCGGTTGGAGCTTGAGGTTGGCGATAGCGTATAGGAGAGCTCTGGATGGGTTGCGAAGAGGCTTGCCCGTGGAGTCGGAGACGCCTATGGCGCCGCCGGGCCTTACGGTAGCGTACCAGGAAGCGCCGGCGGGAGGAGCGGCGTTCACGCGAAGCTGGAAGGCAAAGTAACGGCTGTTGTCCAGGGTGGCGAGGGTGCAGAGAACGGTTGGCTCTTCTATGGGGACGTTGGCCACGGCTCCTTGTGCGGCTTCCGCTTCTCTCATGGGTGCGGCCTGTTTTTTCATACTTGCGGCGGCGGTCTCTTTCCTCGATATCTCCATTCTCCCGCGAGTTTTTGGGGCGGAGGCAATGGTCTTTTTGAGTGAAGGCCGCCCGAGAAAGAGGGGGGCCGGGGGCCGTTTCTGTGACTTCGATACGGAGGAGAGGTCGGGAGATATCTCCAGGGGATGTTCTATCGTTGGTTGCTTCTGATTTAGCGGAGGCGACGGCAACTCGTCTTCGGCGCCGGCTTTCTCGTGGGGCGCCGGGATACCGGTCGCTTCTCTTCCGGCGCGCGTGGCTGATCCATTGGAAGCTTCTTCCTGAATCATGGCTTTTCTGGGTGCCTGGACTACCGGGGCGGACAGGTTGACGGGTTTCATCACGCCCCTCCTGAAGAAGGTCAGCATGGTTGCGCCGCCGATAAGGACTACCAGGAGAACGGCGGCGGCGGGCAGCGCCCAGGTGTTTCTCCTCCAGAAAGAAACAGTACGCCTCGCTTCGACGGTTTTACCGGGGGAGCGGACGTTGGCCATTATTCTTGAGTGGATAGAGAACGGTATCTCCACCTCCTTCATGGCGGTAAGTTCTTTCTGTGCCGCGCGCCACCGCTCAAAGACCTCGCGACACCTTTCGCACTCCTCGAGGTGTTCGGCGGCGGCGGGGTTTCCTTCGAGGGAGTCGCTGTCCAGTAAACGTAAGAAGATTTTGCAGTTCATGGCCATGTGTCCTCCAAGGCGCGTCTGAAAGCGCTCCTTGCCCTCGCGAGGCGTGATTTAACCGTTCCCCGGGCGCACTTCAACGCAGCGGCCATCTCTTCGTAGTCCAGGCCTTCAATTTCGCGGAGAACCAGTATCTCCCGGTGTTTGGACGGCAGGGCCGCAAGGGTTCGTTTAACGGCTAACCCGAACTCCCGGCCCATCGCGGACTCTTCGGGGTCGGGACCGTAGGCCGGTGGATCCATGGGTGCGCCCATATCGTCTGCGGGGTTGAAAGAAAGACTCCTCGTCTTGCGCTCTTTCAAGGCCCCGGCCGAGGAGCGCATGGTCCGGCAGACGTTGAGGGTTATGGCGTAGGCCCAGCCCTTAAATGCGGCGTCGCCCCGAAAGGTCTTGATGCTTCGATAGATTCTCAAGAATGCCTCCTGAACCGCATCCATGGCGTTCTCCCGTTGGCCCAGCATACGATAGGCCAGCCGGTAGAGTTTACCCTCGTAGCGCGTTACCAGCCTCTCAAAGGCCTTTTCATCGCCCTCCCCGAAGGCGGCGACATCATCCCGGTCACTTTGTCCTGGAGCCTCTTTGAAGGCTGCTGCGCACTCCTCTCTCATGGCGCCATAATAAACCGGCGGGGGCTCCACGGCAAACTCCGCGTTAATACCTGGATCCGCGTTTTGCCGCCGCCGCCGCCGCCCTCGGTCCTCGTTTAGGTGGCGGAGCCAGGTAATATATAGACCGAAACAACCTGGAAAAGTTCCCAATGGAGGCCGTTTTGGTTTGATGCAGCTTCGATGGGAGTGAAACTTCATTCTCCCGGACACCAAGCTGTTTGAGAGAATGCGGAATTTTGGTCCCATGAGATCGGAGACAAGGCGCTCAACTTGGAGTAGAATAAGTGTTAGAGGAGGTGTTTTTTTGTGAAACAAAACCAGCCGCCCACCCCTCCCGGCTCACTTCTCAACATCCTCGACCGCCTCGGGATCGGCTACTACAGGAGTTCGCCCCAGGGAAAGATTCTCTTCATGAACAACGCGGGCGCGGCGATTTATGGTTGCACGCCGGAGGACTTTGCCGAGGGAACCAGGAGCGTCCAGGAGTTTTACGTCTACGGCTTCGACAGGGAAGTGTTGAGTGAACAACTCCGGCGGTTCGGTTATATCGGCTCCTACATCGCCCCCGGAAAACGGCCCAACGGAGAGACCTTTTACGTTAACGTCACGTTGAAAAGCCTTAAGGGAGAAGGAGGAGAGTTTATCGGCTGCGAAGGCGTTTTCAGGGAAGTAACCCTGGAAGTTGAAACCGTGCGGGAACAGACTGCGCTCGCGCGCAGGATTAAAGAATCAAACGAAGGGTTGGTCAAGCTGGTTTCTCTCCAGGACGAAATGATGTCGTCTCTTTCGCACGACCTCGTCACGCCTCCCGTCGTCATCCAGGGCTTCACCGAACTCCTGCTGAAGGGCCGCTATGGTTCCCTGAAGCCACCCCAGGAGTCGGCCGTCAAGACGATTCAAAGGAATGCCCACTACATCTCCGGGCTTGTCGAGGGTTTGCTCTCATTCTCGCGCTATACCAGGGCAATCCAGGAGGGGAAAGCCGGTTCGGCCGGTCTTGCCGCCTCATGGAGAGCCGCGGTGGCGAGAATCGTCGATGGGGACGAAGATAGAAAACGCTTCAAAATAGAAGCCCCGGAAGGAGACCGGCAAACAAAGGTCCGTGAAGACCTGCTGGCTCCGCTGCTCGGTAATCTCGCATGGAACGCACTGCGTCTTGCCCCCCCCGGGGAAACCATTTCCTCCAGGGTTCATCCGGGCGCCGATGGTGTTGTGCTCGAAGTGGCTATTGAGGGCTTCGATAATGATGATGCTATCCCTTTAAAGGTCGTTGAAGGCTTCTTTCCCAAGCCCGAAATACTTTTAGAGCGCGGCGAAACGACCCCCGTGGCGTTGCTGGGGCTCTCCGCGGCCCGTTACGCCGCCCACCTTCTGGGCGGCTCGCTCTCCTCTACGGGACAAGAAGGCGGGCTTCATCTCCTTGTGCTCACCCTTCCCTGAATAAATCCGCCCCGTCATGCCATTCCCGCTTTGAATTACACCATGTACCGAAAGAACGGAATTAGGCTGGGGGATTCGGGATGCGGAGCGGCAAATGGGGAGTGGGTAGTGGAAGAACGTGATTAGGCGACTCCGGGATTCCGGTGCCGCCAACCATTCCTAACTGTAGTGGTCTTTGCCCGCAAAGGCCGAAAATCGCCGTTCCGCCCGCCGCGTCGCGTCACGTTGCAGCGCAGGCAGAACCAGTCCGGTATCTGACGCCATTGCGGGCTCTTTGCACATCAGCCTGATAGAAGAGCGGCCGAGCGCCGATCGGCCGCTATCAAGAACCCGTCCATCAATGCTCCGGAGGACGACGGGTGAGGTCAGAAATAGCCAAGCTCGTGGAGACGCGCAGCGGTGGCTTCATCCGCAGCCTCCTCGCCGCCCCACGCTTCCGCGACATCAGGGCGGGACGCGATGAGTATATCCATGGAGTCCTTCAAACGCGCGGCTTCGGTTTCTCCACCCTTCTCAGCGGGTGTCGAATCCCTATGAAAGAGACGCCCTTCTTCCATCCGCATCTTCCACTTGTTCTCCGCGCCGGGGACCAATTCTGTGTAAATCCACTCCTTGTCCCTAGCCGCGCGCATGAAGTTCTCAACGTGCTCCGAAAAGGCGAAGGGGTGGCCGGATTCCCTGCCGGATGCAATAGCATCAAGGTTTTTTCCCATGTACAGGGGTTCTTCAAAACCGGCAAAGGCCGCGACGGTTGGGGCGAGGTCTACGTGCTGGACCAACTCCCCGACAACCAGCCCCGCGTGCAGTCCCTTGGGAAACTTGACGCGGAGGGGCACGTGCACCGTGGTATCGAAGAGTTTCTTGTGGGCACAGTAGACGGAGTGATCACCCAGGAGACACTCCCCGTGGTCGGCTGTAACCACGACCAGTGCGTCGTCCCAGTAGCCAATGGTTTTTAATGCGTCAAAGAAAACACCGAGAGAAGCGTCCTGGTACGCTACGGCCGCCCGGTAGCGCTGGGGAAAGTGCTCCAGGGGCAGAAGTGCGTGGTATTCGGGAAAGTCCGGTGCAAACCAGCCCCGCTCCATCAACTCCTCCGACAGCGGCCTCGTGGCCGTTCCACCGGTGACGTGGGCCTCAATATAGGTCTTTGGCGCTTCGTAGGCCATGTGTGCGTCGAAGAGATGGAGCCAGAGGAAGGCGTCCTTACTTCTCCTTGAAGCCTTCAACCAGTGAAGGCCGCGTTCCAGTGTCTTTGCGGCTGAAATGCGCCGACCGTAAAGTCTTCGGGTAAAGCGGGCGACGAGCCCGCGTTCCGAGGCGGCCGGGAAGCGAGGGTCGGGGCCGCCGACCTTGTTACCGAGGAGGTGGGCCAGGAAGTCGACGCCGGTGAAGGCCCCGCAGTCCCAATCCAAATCTCCAAGCCGCCTGGTCAGCGCGTGCGCGGGAAGGGGCTTGTCCACGAAATTGGAGTAAACGCCGTGCTGAAAAAGGTAGTTCGAAGTAAGCATCGTAAGGTGCGAAGAGAGGGTGTTCTGGCTCTGGGAAAAGGCCTGATTGAAAGTGGTCCATTCCGGGGACAGGGCGTTCAAATATGGAGTGAGTTTGCCACCCACGTGGTCCGCACGTACGCAATCCAGAGTGACGAGAATGATCAGCATCGATGAAACCTCCTACTTCCCGGCATCAAACGCGAGAGGCAGCAGTATAACCAGCCGCCGCGGTCTAGTCGATGGCCCCCAACAACAGGTCGCCGACGTCTTGTATGTGCGGCCTTTTTGCGGGTAGAGGACGGTTTGCCATCAAAAAGGCGTCGTGGCGGTTGTGCATGCCGGTGAAGTGGGTGCGCCCGAAGACCTCCGCTTTCTTGATATTGGCCTTCAGGTCGAAGCCGTCGTTCGTGAGCAGTACGAGGTCGGGCGCGCGTCCGCTCTCGGGACCGTCGTAGATCTCCTCGGGATAGAAGACTTGCCTGATTATCCTCTTCCCGTTGAACTCCAACCCCAGGAAGAGGGCCTTTAGTTCTTCACGAAGTGCGGGAACCTCCGTTTCCCGGACGCAACCCTTTGGATAGCGCCCCTCGCGGTGAATGTATATGCGTGAGGGATCCAGAGCAAAGGCCCTGCTCCCGGCGGCGATATCTCCAAAGGCCTGCGGCGGCTCCTTTTCCCACTTCAGGTATCCCTTTTCAACCAGGCAGCGGTTGATATAGACCTCGCTTTCAATGGCGCAGAAACCGTGGTCGCTCATCAGGTAAAGAGCGTCGTTATCACCGAGCCTATCCGCCAGTCTCCCCACGACGGCGTCGGCCTTCGCGTAGTATTCCATCGCTCGGCCGTGATTGGGATGGGAAGAGTCCGCCACGGCGTCCCACTGGAAGTGCTGGAGTCGATCGGTACCGGTGATTATCGCGATGAAAAGGTTCCACTTCTCGCTTTTCCAGAAGTGGTCAAAGGCCCGTTCCCTCGCTTCCAGGGTTTCATTAAGGTCACGGTAGAGGTGGTCCGCGTCGGTTCCCTTGGAGGTATCGACGTCGATTCGATAGCCCAGTTTCTCCAGCGTGGGAAGTATGGAAACAGGATAAATCGCCTTCCTGAGGTCGATGGCCACGAAGCCGGAAACGAGCACCCCGTTGTGGGGCCTGGCCGGGTAAGTTCCCGGCAGGTTTATTACCACGGAGCGCTTTCCCTCCTTACCCAGCGTGTCCCAGATCGGTTCCACCCTGAGGTCGGGGTAACTCGGAAAGTACATCCTGTAGGAGTTCGGTTTGAGGTCCATGAAGCCGTAGATGCCGTGGCGGCCCGGATTCGCGCCGGTCATGAAGGAGGACCACGAAACGGAGGATACCTCCGGCAGCGAGGCGTCCATCTGCCTGAAGCTGTTGTCGCCCGCCGCCGCTATACACCCCAAGTTAGGGGTTACCCCTTCTTCGATGAGGCGTTGAAGCAGCGTAAAGGGTACGCCGTCAAGGCCAATGAGGACGGCGCGTTTCTTCTTGGAAAAGAGCCTCTTGAAAACCTCCATCGGGAGTTCTCCTGTCTTGTGGCAGATGCAAAGGCCCCTTATAGCTCCAGGAACCTCACCGATATCAATCAGTTCGGCCGTGAGCCTTCGATGGCATTCTGCAGGGCGGTCCAGCACGCCGGTGGAACCCTGAGACGACCCTCACCGGTTCCGAGGTGAACCTCCGGGCGGTTCGATCCGTGAAAATCGGAACCGCCGGTGGCTATCAATCCGTAGCGGCGGGCCAGAACGAGAAACTCGTCTTCATCACTTTTACGATGGTTGCGGTAATAGCACTCCATCCCCTGCAATCCCAAATCCGCGAGTTCGCGAACGACGGCATCCAGGGCTTCAGAATCTTGAGCCCGCAACTGGAGCGGGTGGGCGAGGACGGCTATCCCCCCGGCGTTCCTGATGACCTCTATACTTTTGGCCGGTGAGAGACGAACCTTATCAACGTAGGCCGTTTTTCCCTTGGCCAAGTACCTGTCAAAGGCCTCCTGGCGCTTGGAGACGTAACCTTTTTTCAGGAGAACCGTTGCGAAGTGGGGGCGCCCCACGAGACCGCCTCCCGACTCGGCGGCGATTTCATCAAGTGTTACTTCCATTCCCAGGCGGTTCAATTTCTCGATGATTTTCGGGTTTCGCCGCTCACGCGCGGCTTGTACGTACCGGACGCGGTCGACCAGTCGTTCATTTTCTTCGTCGAAGCCGTAACCAAGAATGTGCATGGTTCCCGGTGAGTACTCGGCTGATATTTCAAGGCCCGCCACGAAGGCGATTCCATCTTTCTCGGCTTCGCAGCGCGCCTCGTCAAGCCCGTCGATCGTGTCGTGGTCGGTAAGAGCGATGCGGGTTACCCCGGATCTCCCGGCTTCCCTCATGAGGGCGCCCGGCGATAGTGTGCCGTCGGAACGGGTGGAATGGGTGTGAAGGTCTATCATTCAGGCCTCGAAGGATGAATGTTACCCGGGACGGGAGGGGGGTTGACCCTTCCCGCCCGGCGTTCCCGCCAGCGCCGTTGAGCGACCTGTCTGCCGTGACGAGCACGGCACAGGCAGGAGCGGCGCGGCGAACGGGCGGACAAAGCCCACCGCGGTAGGCTGGTTTCGTAAGCAGGCTCGCGGCTTCGCCTGCCTACCACGCCGGGCTCCTTCGCGGCGCAGGCAATGCCTCGCCGCCCGCCTATCCCCACTTCGAAGCAACCCTTACGCAAGATGTACAATCTTTAATGCCCCCAATAACATCTTCGTTAAATCTCAGGAAGTCTCATCATGGAGAATGAAAAGGCCCCTCTCTTCCTAGCCCAGGTACCCGAGGTCCTTCAGGCGTTGGGCGACCTCTCCTTCCTCGTCCTCGCCGTAGTTGTCGCCGGGGATAGAAGGAGCTAGTTCGAGCATCTCAAGTGTCTTGATAATGCGCGCGCAGGACTGCTCGGCCGGTTCACTGCCGGTGTGAACTACGACCTCCGGTTTATCGGGGGCTTCGTAGGGATCTGAAACGCCCGTAAAGTTCTTTATTTCGCCGGCTATGGCCTTCTTGTAGAGTCCCTTTACATCCCTCTCCACCAGGGTTTCAAGGGGACATTCCAGGTAACACTCCACGAAAACGGACCGCTCTTCGACCCCTTTTCGGACCTCTTCCCGTACCGACCGGTAGGGTGAAATAGCGGCGGTGATTGCGCAAACGCCGTTTCGTGCGAGCAGCTTCGCCACGTAACCGATGCGCCGGATGTTGGTATCCCTGTCCTCCTTGGAGAAGCCGAGCCCCTTGGAGAGGTTCGTTCTGACCTCGTCGCCGTCGAGAACTTCCACGAGGAGTCCCCTTTCCAGCAGTTTCTCCTCGATCATTACCGAAAGAGTGCTCTTGCCGGAACCGGAAAGTCCGGTGAACCAAAGCACGAAACCCTTTTTCATTACAAACTCCATCAGTTAAGGCCGGGGGGGTTGATTGATTATTCCCCGTGCCGGGTTGATTACTCGATAACATTGCCTATCATGTCTTCCGGAACGGGAACATCCAGTGCCGTGAGAACGGTGGGTGCCACGTCGAAAATCCGCACCCCTTCACGGCGGCCGGGGGCGACGCCGGGGCCGTTGAGTATAAAAAGGCCGTGCTGGGCGTGGTTGGCGTCGTCGGGGCCGGTGTCGTTTTCGAAGAGGTGGATTGCCCCGGCGCCCACGCTGCCGGCGCTGCGCCAGCCGAGGTTCCCGAAGTAGACGATAAGATCGGGAGGTATGTTCTTAACCTCGCGGTATATCTCTTCGGGCTTGAAGACCTTGGTACCCAGGGGGTTGCCCTTCTCGTCTCCGAGTGCTTCCAGCTTGGCCTTTATTTCATCCCGCACTCGCTCGTAGTCCCGCCGTTCTATGGTTCCCCCGGGTTCCCTCCCCTTTACGTTGAGGAAGATGCGTGCGTAGTAGCCTCCCTCTCCCCAACAGGTGGTCTTCGACCAGTCGATATCGGACGGACTAAGCTTTTGCCGTCCCCGCGGCTCGGTCTTGAGAACGAGGAGCCCCTCTCTAATCAGGAACTCGTTCACGCAAACGGCGCCGACCATGGTTTGGGCTCCGTGGTCAGAGACCACCATGACGGTCGTGTCATCTGGAAGTAGGGGCAGTACGGAGCCGATCTCTCCATCCAGGTACCTGTAGTAGTCACGAATGGCGTGTTCGAAACGGTGGCCCTTTTCGTAGAGGCGGTGGTTCGCGTCGTGGTAGCGCCAGAAACCATGGTGGATGCGGTCCACGCCCATCTCAACAAAAATGAAAAAGTCCCACTCCTTTTTCCCGACCCAGTTGCGGACCACCTTGAAGCGATGCTCCGTCATGGTATAGATCTGTTTAAGCAAGTGCTCCTTGTCTTCGGTGCGAAAATTCTTCACGTCGATGATGTAATCTCCGTCGGCGATGGCGTCCAGCTCGGCCTTTGCTTCGAGAGGCCACGTATAGTCGGCCTCTTTGTTCGGCGTAAGGAAGGAGGCCACCAGGGTGCCGTTAAGGGGCTTGGGCGGATAGGTTTGGGGGACGCCCAGGACAATTGAACTCATGCGGTTTCCGGAAAGAAGCTGCCAGAGGGTTTTTTCCTTAACGTAGGCGGCGTTGGCGAAGTATAGCTCCCCGTAGTCGTAGGACTTGCGGTTGCGGAAGCCGTAGAAGCCCAGTTGACCGGGATCCTTGCCGGTCATCATCGCCGTCCAGGCCGGAACGGTTATTGGCGGAACGGTGGATTTCATCAACCCCCACGCTCCTCCATCCGCAAGCCCGCTCAGGTTCGGCAGTTCGTCCCGCCACCGCTCGAAGACGAGTGACGGTTCCATGCAGTCCATCCCGAATATGAACACGTGTTTGGAGTTCAGCGGTACACCTCCTTTCTTGCAGGCTGCCGTCCCTCCCACTCAGTGTTCACAGGTAACCCAGGCTCTTCAAACGCTTGCGTATGGCCTCCAGCTCACTGGCGTTTAAGGTTGCGCCCGCTTCATCCTCTCTGTGGGAGACGAGATCTCGAAGCACGTAGACCACAAACTCGGTAACCGAACTGAAACCACTGCCCTTTATGAGCAACGAAAGGCACTTGTAGAGGGGTCTTGGTATCTTCAGGGTAACCCTGGGCTCCATACACACTCCAACAAGAGTCTACACTATATGCCCTATAGTCGGCTTTGTCAAAGAATACGTTCGACACCGTAGCGGCGCAGAACATCCTTATAATATAGCACTAATAGCGCGTATAGACCTCTCAGGTAGCGGGGGACGAGGCTTGGGGAGTCCCGGTGGCCGCGGTGTCGGGCGCCTTGGAAGTGGAGGTGGTTAATTTGTTGTCCGCGGGAGTTTTCGTCGAAGGCGGGGGCGTCGTTGTTTTGGACTGGACGGCCGTCTTGTGGTTTTGGTACCTGAAATCGGCAACCTTGAGCATGTTGTCGAGGGCTACCATTACGTCGACGTGACCCTTCTTGAACTGAACTAATTCGGTCACGATGAAATAACCGTTCTTGCGCTTTACCTCGCTCTTCTTGATCTTCACGAAAGGCCCGGCTTTATCGATGAGGTGTTTCCAAACAGCGCCCAATTTCTGGGCGTTGATCTTAAAGCCCAGGTCGGAATCAACCTCGGAGTAGGCGGCCTTGTAGTCACCCTTCTGCAGGGAGGTAATAAATTGAGTCGCTTTGGCAACCACGGGATCTCCGCTCTGTCCCCACACCGCCGTTCCGGTGAAGAGAACAACCAAGGTCAGAAAAAGGGCCCAAATGTATGAATATCGCTTCATCGAAAAACCTCCTAGATCGACGGTCGGCTTACCCGGTACTGCAACATCACCGTTGGTCGAGCGGTTACACCGGGTGGCAACCGATCGAACGCGCTCAAATATTATAAAGTCCGGGCGGCGCTTAGTCAAACTCATCTTGAACAGTTGATCGCGTTTTCCACAGGCAAAACGAGGTAAACTGCCATAATAAATATGGGAGTGGGTCTC
>CAZIBS010000035.1:0-22588 GCA_964537405.1 uncultured Thermoanaerobaculia bacterium
TGTGAACTTTTCTTTCGTTCCGAAACAGGTCCAACAAAATCAGCAACTTACGCCGTACATTTTCTTGCTTGCCCTGTCGGTGGAGGAGATGACCACAACCGGGGCCATCTCACTAATTATAAAGAGGTTAGTGGCAATGGGAACAAATCGGCCCCGCAATTCTATGTCTCCCGAGTCGGCAGCAATATTGCTCATGTAGTTAACTGGAGGTGAAAGATGGGAGCTATTCTTGGCATCAAGGAAATGCCCGCGGAGGAGCGTCCACGCGAACGGTGCATGAAACGAGGCGCCTCAGCCCTGAGCAACACCGAACTACTGGCCATCCTCATAAGGACCGGCAACCGGGGCACCACGGCCCTGGAGATGGCGCGAAGACTACTGGCGCGCTGCGGCTCGCTCAGGGGTCTGCTGTCGATGGAGCCGGCGGAACTGGCGGTGGCCGAGGGGCTGGGTAACGCGAGGGCCGCCCAGATAGCCGCGGCAATGGAACTCGCCAGGCGGTTCACCGAAGAGGAGGTAATGGCGGCGAAGCGGCTCGCCGGAGCGGAAGACGCCTACCGTTTCCTGAGACCGCGCCTCAGGGACCTTAAATACGAAACCTTCGCGGTGATCTTCCTCAACCAGAAGAACGGTGTGCTGGCTTACAGGGAGATGTTCAAGGGTACGGTGAACGCTAGTTCAGTTCACCCGCGAGAGGTGGTAAAGGCCGCGCTGAGGCACAACGCGGCCGCGGTGATTCTGGCCCACAACCATCCTTCGGGCTGCGTTGAGCCGAGTCCCGACGACCTGAAGCTCACCGGCGAGCTATCGGGCATACTGAAGGTTATCGACGTCCGCGTGGTGGACCACCTGATAGTGGGGGGCAACGGCTACTACTCCTTCGCCGGAGAGGGAAGGCTGTAGGGAACGCCCCTGCCTCTCTGTGAGCGAGAGGAGAGCCCCGTTCCGTTCAAAGAAAGGTCAACCGAAGAGAACGGTGTCTCGGTCCGTCAAACTCCAGGAAGAGTATTCCCTGCCAACGTCCGGTGAGGAGTTCACCATCTTCTACGGGCGCCGCTACATGGTTTCCGCAGATAAGGCACTTGATGTGGGCATCGGCGTTTCCTTCCAGGTGGGCGTATTTGTCTCCCTCCGGCACGTTCTTGAGAAACCAGTTCCGGACGTCCTCCATTACGGCGGGATCAAAGTTCTCGTTGATAGTTACCGACGCGGTTGTGTGGGGACAGTAGACGAGAACGGCGCCGGATCCTCCCCACTGCTTACAGGCCCTTTTAACGTCCCCGGTTACGTCTACCGCCTGGCAACGCTGCTGCGTAACTACGCTTATCTCCATCTTCATTCCCTCCTTGGCAACACGGTAAAACGGAAATCCGCACAGGACAACCTGGGTGCGGTACACGATTTCCCCACGACCTAGCCCTTTTTGCCGGACTTGCGGTAGACGGAGGGGTCTATGGCGAAGCTGGAGAGCTTTTCGTAGAGGCGGGATCTGCTCATGTAGAGGCGCCTGGCCGCGGAAGCCACGTTGCCGGAAGAGGCCGTGAGAGCGTCCCGAATGGCCCGGCTTTCCGCTTCCTCCCGTACTTCGGTGAGAGAACCGGCGTCTGCTCCGGCCGACCGGCCGTTCTCCAGTGGGGCGAGGTGGGCGGCCATGGGCAGGCCGGGGCCGGCCAGAAGCGCGGCCCTCTCCACGGCCCAGCGAAGCTCCCGCACATTCCCGGGCCACGAACGCTCCTTCAGTGCGGATATAAAACCCGCCGGGGCCGGAAGTGCCGGCCATCCCTGTCGCGTTCTTGCTTCGTCGAGGAAGCGTTGCGCCAGGAAGGGAACGTCTTCCGGTCTTCTTGCGAGAGGCGGCAGGGCCAGAGGAAGAGCCGCAATGCGGAAGAGAAGGTCTTCACGGAAGGAGCCTTCCCTTGCCATCGCCTTCAGGTTCCTATGGGTCGCGGCGATGATCCTCGCCCTGACCGCTACGGACTTGTCCGACCCGACCGCTTCAATTTTTCCCTCTTCAAGTACGCGCAGGAGCTTGGCCTGCACCGGTAGGGGAAGATCGCCTATCTCGTCGAGAAAGAGCGTGCCCCTATCGGCGGAGAGAAACTTACCTTTCCTCGCCGTTGCGGCGCCGGTAAAGGCGCCTTTCACGTGGCCGAAGAGTTCGGATTCCGCCAGATTCTCAGGCAGAGCGGCACAGTTCAGCGCCACGAAGGGACCTGAAGCCTGGGGGCTATGGTCATGAATCCACTTCGCCAACACTTCCTTGCCCACGCCGGTCTCACCGGTAATGAGCAGTGGCGCGAAAGAGGAAGCGAAGCGACCGGCATCGGTGAGAAGGGCTTTAACCAGCGGGGAAACGGTTGGAAAGACCGAAAGGCTTCTCTCTTCCGATCGCGCCAGGAGGGACGCCTGGCGGATGGCGTTGCGAAGGGTTATAAGAAGCCTCTCGCGATCCATGGGTTTTTCGATAAAATCAAAGGCGCCTTCACGTACCGCGTCAACCGCTGTTCTGATGGAACCGTGGCCGGATATCATTATCACGCGGGTTGGGAGGCACCTGCCCACGACCGCTTCAAGAATGGTAGCGCCATTGCGGTCCGGTAGGAGGAGATCCACGAGGGCCGCCTCCGGTAGGGGCGTATTAGAGAGAACCTTCAGCGCTTCACCGGCCGTGGCCGCTTCCACCACTTCGTAGCCCTGCCTCTCCAGGATTCTGCGGAGGGTTTGGCGAATGGCGCTTTCGTCGTCTACTATAAGGACTCTCGCCATAGAGGTAGCATACTTGCAAAGAGAAACAATGGGAAGCCCCCATCCCAAATCCCGCGACGGTTGATGCGGATAGCCGCAAAAAGCCCAACAGACCGGGTATTCGGGAGAATAGCGTTTCACTTACCAAGGGATTTTGGGGCCTTCGGGCCGCAGGCCGGGCAGGCGCCAGGGACGGGATGGGACCACAACGAGCTTTGCCCGCCCGCCTGTTGGGAACCAGCGGGGATTCGCTTCCTTTTAAGGAGCGTGGTACACTCCGCCCGCTGGAGGATTCGTGATGACCAAGGCTAAAAATCGTTTCTACGCTTACTGGATAGATGGAAGGGGAGAAATAGTCTCTTCGTGGAGGGAGTGCGAAGCCGCCGTAAAGGGTAAGAAGGCGCGATACAAGGGCTTCGTCAGGCGGGAAGACGCCTTGGCGTGGCTGAACTCCGGGGCTTCCTATGAACGCAAGGCGAATCGAAAGGCCGAAGAGCGGGCCGAATTGCCTCCAAACGCCGTGTATTTCGATGCGGGAACCGGTGGAGGCAACGGCGTGGAAGTTAATGTCACCGACGTGAAAGGGGACCCGCTGCTTCACCTTCTTCTCTCCAAAAACGCACTTACCGAACGGGGAACGCACCTTCTTCCACCTGGAAAGACAAACAACTACGGCGAACTCTTTGCGTGCAGCGCGGCTATCAGGATCGCTTCGACGAGGGGTGCTTCCATGGTTTGCGGGGACAGCGCCCTCATCATAGACTACTGGTCCGTGGGGAAGATGCGCGCCGTGACCCGCCGCGGCGATCCCGCCGCGGCGAAACTGGTTGACCGGACGACGAAAGAGCGGAAACTCTTCGAGAAAAACGGCGGCAACCTGACACGGATTCCCGGAGGCGTCAACCCGGCCGACCTCGGGTTTCACAGGGATTGAACGTTGGCAGGAATGGACCGAAGGAGAAGAAACAATGTGCGGCATCTTTGGGATAGTTACCGCTCAGGAACACGAACTTGGCCCCTTGCTCATCAAGGCGGGGCAGCGCCTTTCATATAGGGGCTACGATTCGGTCGGCTTCGCCGTAATTCCACGCAATGGCGCCATCGACTTACGCAAGGATGTCGGCAAGGTGGAAGAGGTCGCCCGTCGCCTATCGGTCAATAATATGCGGGGCCGGAGGGGAATGACGCAGTTGAGGTGGGCCACCTTCGGCGCGCCGTCCAGGGCCAACGCGCAGCCCCATATTGATTCCGGCGGCGAGTGCGTAGGTGCCCACAACGGCAACGTGGTCAACAATATTCAGTTGCGTACGCAGTTTAAAGCAGAGGGCATGACGGTTCGTTCGACCAACGACGGCGAATCCTGTGTCCACGCGGTGGAACGCTACATCAACCAGGGTTTCTCCATGGTCGAAGCAATACGAAGAGCCTACGAAATCCTCCAGGGTGACTACGCTTTCATCATAGGGAAGAGGGGGGAGGATTGTCTCTACGCGCTTAAAAAGGGTTCCGGTCTTGTGGCGGGCATAGGCAAAGACTTCACGTGCGTGGGCTCGGATCTACCGAGTCTCCTCCCGTTGACCAGACAGATCGTAAGGCTCAAAGACGGCGACATAGCCGTCTTGAGAGACGCGAAAGTGGAGGTTCTGCGGGTGGAGAACGGAGAGCGCGTTGACCGTCCCATTGAGCAGGTAACCGAATCCATGGACACCGCCGTGAAGGGAGGCTACACCCACTTCATGCTGAAGGAGATTAACGAACAGCCAAAGGCAGCCGAAGAGTTGATCCACCTGCTGAACGCCTCCAAACATGTAAAGCCTTTCGTAGAAACTATGATGAAGGCCAGGAATCTCTACCTCATCGGGTGCGGTACGAGCTTTCACGCCTGCCTGCTCGGTGCCGTGTACTTGGCGAGGTTGGCGGAAAGGGCGGCGATCCCGGTTCTGGCTCCGCAGTTTTTACCCCAGTACGTTCCCACCCTGAACTCCGGCGATGTTTGCCTTTTTGTCAGCCAAAGCGGTGAAACAAAGGATGTACTCAATGCTCTGGAGGCGGCAACGAAGAAGGGAACAAAGACGCTGGCCCTGGTAAACGTGCTCGGTTCCACGTTGATGAATCAGAGCGACCACTACCTGCCGCTGGCGTGCGGTTACGAAATCAGCGTGCCCGCCACCAAAACCTTTGTCAACACCGCTATTAGTTTTCTCTATCTGGCCCTCTGCGCCGGAGGCGGAGAAACAGGGACGCTGGCCGTTTTGCCGGAACTAATCCAGAGCGCCATTGTTGATACCGAAGGAGGAGTCGAACGAATGGCCTCTCTTCTGGCCGAGAAGGATGACCTATACTTTTTGGGCTACGGCTCGACCTACGCCATCGCCCTTGAAGGTGCCCTCAAGCTGAAGGAGACCACCTACGCCCACTGCGAAGGAATGCTTTCTACCGAATTCAAGCACGGTCCGCTATCGGCGGTTGATAAAGGCTTTCCCGTTCTCTTCGTGGCGGGGCCGGAGGACATTGACCTGCTTGTCAGCGGCCTGAACGAATCGGCCTGTCGCGGCGCCATGACCCTGACCGTGTCGGAGGAAGACCCGAGGCTGGCCGTGAACGTCTCCGAACTCGTAGTGCTCCCGCCTTCCGGACCCATCTTTTTTCCGATCCTGGCCGTTCTGCCGCTCCAGCTCCTTTCCTACAAGCTCAGCGTTGCCCGGGGCAACGATCCCGATTTTCCCAGGAATCTCAGCAAGACCCTCACCGTCGATTGATAATCCTGTTCGCTCAAAGAGGCGCAGGAAGAACTCGGCAGCCGCGATGCTCGTATGCCGGTGCGGACGTGCAAACAGGCGGCTCCAGGCAAGCATTGTTTATTCCCCGGCCTCCAAAGCGTGTAGCAGGACAATTTCGCGCGGCCAGCGGCTTGGATCTATGGTTTCAAGGATCAGTGGAATCCCATTGAACCGCGGGTCTCTCATGATAAAACGAAACGGTTCCATACCCAGTTCGCCTTCTCCCAGGCTGTCGTGGCGGTCCAGGTGCGAGCCGAGTTTGCCCTTAGAATCATTGAGGTGCATTCCGCGAAGGTAGTCGAAACCAACGGTCCTATCGAAAACATCCATCACGGCGTTGAAGCCCTCCCCGGTCCTTATGTCGTAACCGGCCGCAAAGAGGTGACAGGTGTCCAGGCAGACGCCGGCTCTTGTTTTGTCTTCTATCTTGTCGATCAGGTAGGCAAGTTGTTCGAAGGTGCTGCCGAGATAGCCGCCCTGGCCCGCGGTATTTTCTATGACCGCCGTGACACCGCCCGTTTTTTCGAGCGTCATGTTGATGGAATCGGCGATGGTGTCCATGCAGGCTTCCTCTCCCACCAGCTTCCTGTGGCTGCCGGGATGGAAGTTCAGGAGAACAAGTCCCAGTTGTTCGCAGCGCTTCATCTCGTCCAGGAAGGCCCCGCGGGATTTTATCAGTCCCTCCCTGTCCGGGTTGCCGAGATTGACAAGGTACCCGTCGTGGGGAAGGATGGCCCTCTTCGAAAAGCCTTTCCTGTCGCAGTTTTCTGTGAAGGCCCGTATGCTCTCTTCAGCTAGGGGGTCGGCGCTCCACCTCCGCTGGTTTTTAAGGAATAGGGCAAAAGCTTCGGCGCCGATCGCCGCCGCGTTCAGGGGGGCATTTTCCACGCCGCCCGCCGAAGAGACGTGAGCGCCTACCAGTTTTTTTGAATCTGCGTCAAAGTTCAATTTGCACTCCAAGTTCCACCACCCTGTTTACCGGTATGCCGAAGAAGCTGGTAGCCCGCTGGGAGTTTCGTGAGAGTAATGCGAAGAGCCACTCCCTCCATATTGCCATACCGGGTCGTTTTGTCGGAATGAGCGTTTCCCTTCCAAGGAAAAAGCTCGTTTTCATCATATCGAAAGCAAGGCCCTTCGCCTGCGCCTTCTTCAATAGTTTTGGCACGTTAGGAATCTCCATGAAACCGTAGTGCGCTATGATTCTGTGGATGCCGCTCCCCAGGTCGGCGACCTCCAAGCGCTCTTTGGGCGGAACCTTGGGAACATCCTCGGTTATGGTGGTGAGGAGCGCCACCTGTTCGTGCAGCACCTTGTTGTGCTTGAAATTATGCAGGAGAGCCGGGGGCACCCCGTTTGGCGTCCCTGTCATGTAGATGGCGGTGCCGGGCACCCTGTATGGTTGGTTCTTCTCGATCTCCCCGAGAAAGAGGTCCATGGGAACCATCTTTTCGCCGAGCCTCTCCCTGAGAATCCGGCGACCACGTTTCCACGTGGACATGGTAGCGAAGAGTACGGCCGCCACGAGCAAGGGGAACCAGCCACCGTGGTCTATCTTGATAATGTTGGCGCTGAAGAAGGAGAGATCAGCCACGAGGAAGAAGGCGACAACCAACGTGATGAGCCACCGGGGCCATCCCCATTTTTCGCGGGCCACGACGTAGAAGAGGAGAGTGCTGATTACCATGGTGGTGGAAACGGCGACGCCGTAGGCCGCAGCCAGATTGTCGGAAGTGCGGAAACCGATAACCAGCGCTATAGCCGTGACCATCAGCGTCCAATTGACGAAGGGTACGTAAATCTGGCCGATCTTTGAATAAGAAGTATGGCGAATGTTCAGCCGGGGGGAGAATCCGAGCTGGACGGCCTGCCTGGTCAGGGAGAAGGAACCGGAGATGATAGCCTGGGAGGCGATGATGGTGGCCATTGTAGAAAGCAGGATGAGTGGATACAGCGCCCAGTTCGGAGCGAGCAGGAAAAAGGGGTTCTTCGCCGTTTCCGGTGCCCCCAGGATAAGCGCGCCCTGGCCGAAGTAGTTAAGCAGCAGGACTGGAAGGACAAGAACGAACCACGCGAAACGGATGGGATTCTTCCCGAAATGCCCCATGTCGGCGTAGAGCGCCTCGCCGCCGGTTACAACCAAGAAGACGGCGCCAAGGGCCAGGAAGCCGTGAATCGCGTTGGAGGCAAAAAAGTGGAATGCGTAGTAAGGGCTCAGGGCGGCCAGGACTCCCGGGTGGTGCACTATACCCCTGATTCCAAGGAGCGCGAGGACGGTAAACCACACGAGCATAACGGGGCCGAAGAGAGAACCGACGCGTGCGGTTCCCTTGCGCTGGATAAGAAACAGCAGGATGAGAATGACGATGGTCGCAGGTTGAACAAGGCTGTGAAATACCGGCGCGGCCACCGCCAGCCCCTCAACCGCGCTTAGCACGGAGATGGCCGGCGTAATCATGCCGTCGCCGTAAATCAAGGCTGCGCCAAAGAGCGCGAGGGCTAATAAAAGCCACCTTCGACCGACGCCTTCCCCGCTCTCCGGCCGGGCGAGTGCCATAAGCGCCAGGATGCCTCCCTCTCCGTGGTTATCCGCGCGCATGATAAAAACGAGGTACTTGATAGATATAACGATTATAAGAGACCAGAATATCAGTGACAGAGCCCCCAGCACGTTATCGCGGGTCGCCGGCACCCCGTAATCACCGAAAAAGCAGACGCGTAGTGCGTAGAGAGGACTCGTGCCGATGTCGCCGAAGACGATGCCCAGCGCGGCAAGAGACATGACGAGAAGGTAGCCTCTTTTGGCCCCTTGGTCCGCGGGTTCAGCTTTTTCCTGCTCTTTACCAACCCCGGTTGTCTTTTGCACGATTGCACTCCAGGCAAAGAAAACGCCATTCTACCATGCGCTATCACCGGAGTGGGAAAGCAGGTGGATTGCCCGCTGGTGGCCGGCCCCGTGGCCGCCGGGCGTTGAATGAGACGGAACCTCTTTGGCGGCCGTTCCCGCAACGCCCTCTCCGGGTTGTCATTGCGAGGAGGTCTTGCCTGCCGGCGGGTAGCCCGAGCCCGATGCAGCAATCCCGGTGCGCCCGCACCCGCACGGTTGCCCTTCCCGGTGAGGCTGCCGCGGTCGTTGCGCCCACTCGCAGTGACGCCCACCTTGAACGGTTCAAATTTGTAAGTCGTTAAGAATCAGTATGATACGAAGGCAGGAAACCAGCGTGGCACCATGTTGGAGTGACCTTGGTTACTATACAAACGGTAGCCCTTGTTTCCGACGAAAGAACATAATCGCGCCCACCTACCGCGCTGCGCGTCAGCGCGGCGCAGGTAGGGCCTCGCCGCCCACCTATCCCCACTTCGAAGCAATCCTTTGCAAGGTGTACAACATTTGCTGTTCCCGGGAATGTCTTGCACCCGAATTAAATGGGGCGGCTACCGCCGCCCCATTTGCTCCGCATTTTATAAGGTTGCTCACTTAGTGAAAATCGCCACGCTGAGAATCGGGCGGACCCTGCGGGCTGGCGCCATTCATCGCGCCCGGGCCCATTCCCCGCCGGTAGCGCCTGCTACAACCCATCCGACCCCATCGAGAGTGCTCGCGTCCCTTCATGGACACCATAAGTTCCCTCAGTTCCGTCCACTGCTCCGGAGTAAGTATCCTCCTGACGGCTAAGAGGTGGTCAATCTTCGCCTTCGCCATCTTGCCCCGTATCGCGGTCATATCATCAACCAGCTTGTCCAGGGCGGCCTCGTTGGGGTTGTCATTCGACATTTCGCGCTTGATGTCAAGCCTTTTCAACTGCGCGTCGGCCCGCAGATTGATCATCAGGGCACGGTTCTTGTAGTTGAGATCCTCCAGCTTGGCGGTTTGTTCCTTGGTGAGGCCGAGTTTCTGAACCATCCGAGGATTATGTAAAAGATCGCCCGCGAGTGCGGTCAGCGTCACGGCTAAAACCACTACTGTGATTCCAATCCATCTTGTTCTCTTCATATCACGCTCCTTTCTTCAAGGTCTTGCAGACCGGATAGAGGAACAAATGGTTTAACCCTTTTGCCGACACGTGCGGTAATATGGCAACAGGTCCGCCTGACGGCCGTGGAGACCCGATGCACTTGCCTACCATTGGAATTAAACTCGCCATACTTTTACTACTGATTCTCTGCAACGCAGCTCTTGCCATGTCGGAACTCGCCGTCGTCTCGGCTCGCGCCTTTCGCCTTAAGAGGTGGTCCGACCGGGGCGACAAAGGCGCCCGCAAGGCGCTGGAACTGGCCCGAAACCCCGGTCCCTTCCTCTCAACGGTCCAGGCCGGCATAACGCTGATCAGCATCCTCGCCGGCGCCTTCGGAGGCACAATGCTCTCCGGTGGGCTGGCGGCGTGGTTTAAGACCTTCCCGCTGACCGCTCCCTACGCAAACTCTCTGGCACTCGGCATCGTCGTGGCCGCCATCACCTACGCCACGATTATTTTTGGTGAACTGGTTCCCAAACGGCTGGGGCTCGCTCGCGCCGAAAGGCTGGCCTCGATAATGGCCTACCCAGTAGCCATTCTCGCAAAGCTGGCCCTCCCGGTCGTCTGGCTTCTCAACACCTCCACCGAACTGGTGCTTCGCTTCCTGAGAATCAAGCCCGCAAAAGCGCCGCCCCTCACCGACGAAGAGCTAAAAATCCTCTTGGAACAGGGCGCCGACGCCGGGGCCTTTGAAAGCGCTGAAACGGAGATGATGTCCGGCGTCCTCAGGCTCGGCGACCGAACGGCGGCCGACCTCATGACCCCGAGAGGCAGTGTGGACTGGCTGGAAGTGGATGCTTCTCCCAAGGAGATCGCAGCGGCACTGGATGCAACCGGCCACAGTCGTTTCCCCGTCGCAAGACACGAGCCGAACAACCTTCTGGGAATTGTTCAAACCCGGGACCTGCTCGCGAGAATGCTCAAGGGACTGCCCCCGGGGCTGAAGGCTTGCGTAAGGCAACCCCTCTTCGTACCCGAGAGCACCCCGCTCCTAAAAACCCTGGCCATGCTCAGTAAACACCCGCTTCGCATGGGTGTAGTCCTCGACGAATACGGGGCCTTCCAGGGAGTCGTAACGCTGAACGACATCCTCCTGAGTATTGCCGGAAGCGTAACCGGAGACGAATCAGATCCACCCATTATCCAAAGGGAAGACGGCTCATGGCTCATTGACGGCATGCTCCCTATCGACGAAATTGAAGAGGTTCTTGGCCCCGGGCTTCTTCCCGCCGGCAAAAGAGGGCTCTTTCATACCTTGGCGGGTTTCACGCTCATGCACCTCGGCCGGATTCCAAAGAGCGGCGACCACTTTACGTGGCGGGGTTTTCGCTTCGAAGTGGTTGACATGGACGGCTTAAGGGTAGACAAGGTCCTGGTTTCGCCGACAAATCCCGGCAACACGCCTCCATCCGCCAACAGGGATTCCGGGTCCTGGCGGCCATGAAAAACCAACGGACCTCCGGCGAACGCAGCAGGTATCCCGCCGCCCTTACGCTCTGGCTGGGGTGGGCCAGCCTGGTTCCGCTCCTCGCCCCGATCGTCGCGATCCCAGCCATTGCCAACGCGGTCGTAAGCGCCAGACTCTGCCGCCGTCGTCCGGGAAAATACTGCGGCACGGGTCTAATATGGGCCGGGCTCGCGCTGTGCCTGCTCGGAACAACGCTTTTCCTCATAGAGGGCGGCCTCTTCCTGGGCTGGAAGAGGCGCCAGGCCTATTCACAGAAGGTAGCCGTCAGCCGCTTCCGCCTCTCCACACTCGCCGGGGCAATGGAGCGTTTTCGAAGTGAAAAGGGACGCTATCCTGTGGCGGAAGACATTGAAACGCTCAACAAGCAACTCTCGCCGCGCTACGCGCCAAGCTGCCCCTCGAAAGACGCTTTCGGAGCAACCATAGTAGTACACAGCACACCGGGGGGGTTTATCCTCGAAAGCCGACCGCCCCCACCGCCGGGCGGTGGGAAACGGCCTCCCCCTCTCTTGGTGAAAGGAAAGTAGGAATACCGGTTCCGCCGCCGGGGTAACCCCCATCCAGCGATGGTTGATATGGATAGCCGCACAAGGCCCAACAGGCCGGGTATCCGGGAGAATGACGTTTCACTCATCAAGGGAGGGATTGTGGGCCTTCGGGCCGAAGGCCGGAAGGCGCCAAGGGGAAGGCGCGGACGTTTCGATCGCGGAATTAGGGGGTAAAGACGGCGGTTCTTTCCATTCCTCACTCGCCATTCCGCATTCCGAATCCTCCGGTCACCTAATCCCGGCTTTCCTCTCTACGGTATGATCCAAAGCGGAAACGGTATCAGCGGGGTTCCTGTGCCAGAGGCCGTACTCTCCGTTGTTCCAGGTCAGGCTGTAGTGGGAGAGCAGGTATCGGTCGAAAGTGTTCTTGGTGGGTACGAACGCCGGAGTCATGATCCATTCCACCTTCTTTAGATCGAGATCGCTGATGACCTCCCTGGTTTGGCTCTCGGTTGTGTAGTCTGGGGGTCTAAAGAAATCTATGGGCGTAGGATTGGGATGGAGGGTAAAAAAGTTGATCAACGGTGCGGTTTTGCAGAGAAGTGGTTCTCCTGGTTTGAGCCGGGATTGAATCTGGTTTATCACGCTTTGTAGCTTGGCGGCCTTTTCCTTCTCGAAAGTGTAGAGGGTGCCGGCGTTGCCTTTGACCGGATAAATATCGCCCGGAGCGAGGACCTTGCCTATACTGTAGAGGCCGAAGAAGCCGTAGCAGACGATTAGTAGGACCGCGATTCCCGCCGGAATCCACCTCTTTTTTCGCGATGAGTCGTACCAGAACCACAGGCTCCACGCAACCATTATAAAAGGAAATACCGCGGCCCACTGGAGATTGATGGGCGCCCACCGCCTGGCGGCCGCCGCGACCAGCGAAAACACTCCGGCAGCGAGAAGCCCCCTGCGGGGAGCGTCGGCCCACTTTTTCCAGTAGGAAACGCCCACCAGGACGACGGCGGCGATCGGCGCCAGGTAGATGACCAGCGACGTCAGGGACGCCACCGGCGTGTAGAAGGGCGCTTCGCGCCACGCCCCCGAACTCCACTGGGCCGCTATCTCTTTCAGTGGAAAGAATAAGCCGTAGCGGTTTCCTGCTATGGCTTTGTAACCCGTAAAGGGGAAGACGAAGAAGTCGTACCAGAGGGTTGAGAGCTTTACCTGCGTCAGCAGGACGGCAAGAAAGGGAAGGCTCGCGGTTGCTCCGCCGAGGATCCATCCCGAAGCGGTTTTCCCGCGAACCCCGCGTGGGACAAAGGGAATGTAGAGGAACGTCGCGACTAGAATAAAGAAGGCGCCCTGGTCGTTCAGCGTCCAGAAAGCTCCCGCCGCGTAGAGCCCGGCGAGCGTAGACCATAGAAGGGGTCTCTTCGATAGAGCGCGAAGAGCGCACAAAACGGCGAGGATGCAGAAGATGTTCGCGATCCAGTGGTGGCTGGCGAAGGGCCAGATGCCGAAGCCGGCTTGGCAGAGGACGGCCACGGGGAGCGCGGCGAAGAGCTTTGAGGGTATAAGCCGTGTGGAAAGTCTTGCCGTGACCGCCACGAATATGAACCCCAGCGCCATGGCGAGGAGGCGGCCGGCGAGAATCGTAGCGCCGAAGAGTTTATAGACGGCGGCCACCAGGTAGAATGAAAACGGGGTGCAGAAGAGGAAGAAGTCCCGGTAGGGAACCTGGTGGAGCGATATCCGCCATGCTCCCATGTTCAACACGCCTTCGTCCACGAGCTGAATGCCGACGAGCAGGTGTACGGCGCCCACCGCGGCGGCCAGCAGGATTACTCCCGCCAGAAGCCACTTCCAGGGTTCACGGGGTGCTCTGCGTTGTTTCTCAGCCGGTTTGCGCTTCTTTCTTTTGCCCTTTTTGCTGCTCAAGAGAGCTTCTCCACCAAGAACTTCCCCCGTTATTATAAACGTGGTTTCTCAGGCGCGTCTATAAATATCCGTGGTAACCTTGACAAGAGAGGGCTCGACACTTTTCAATGCAGGTGTCTGTTTGGAATGGCCGATTTTTCAAGGAGACAAGCGTGAACGGCGATACAGCTTCTTTGATGAGGATGGTAACGCGCGAGGCTTCTTTTACGGCTTCGCGCCGGGCGCCTGACCATGCTTGACACTCCTCCAACCCCCATTCCCTCACTCCCCGGTTGCTATATCTTCCGCGATGAGAGGAAGCGGCCACTCTACGTCGGGAAAGCAAAAAACCTGCGCACCAGGGTGGCTTCCTACTTTCGCGCGAAGGTTCCCGTAAAGGTAGAGCGGCTCAGGAGGGCGGCCTGGGAGCTGGAGTTTATCGTCACCAAGAGCGAGTGGGAAGCCTTCCTCCTCGAAAACAACCTGATCAAGCAGTTCAGGCCTCCCTTCAACACCCTCCTCAAGGACGACAAGAGCTATCCCTACATCAAGCTCACGGTGAAGGACCGCTATCCCAAGGCCCTCTTTACCAGGAAACCAAGGAGAGACGGCGCCCTCTACTTCGGTCCCTTCGTTCCGGGAAGCCTCGCGCGCAAAAACCTCAGGATTCTCAGGGACCACTTTCACGTCGTGACGTGCAGGGATCCACTGAACGGTTCGCGCCCGCGCCCGTGCCTGGTTTACGAAATGGGGCATTGTTGCGCACCGTGCGTCAAGGGAAAGGTGAAGCCCGCCGACTACCGGCTGGTGGCGGAGGAAGCGAAACTCTTCCTGGAGGGGAAAACCTCCCTTCTGCGCAGGGAGCTTGGAAAGCGGATGGAAGCCGCGGCCGGGAGGCGGGAGTATGAGACGGCGGCCCACTACCGCGACCTCATCCGCGCTGCCGGAGTGCTTGGCGCAAAGCAATCCGTCGCGAGGCAGGAGATGGGCCGGTGGGATTTCTTCGCGCTCTATGGCGCTCAAGGCGACTATGTCCTGCACTCCTTCGTCGTTCTGGACGGAAAGGTGGTGGACAGGCGCAGGTGGCGTTTCACGGAAGTGGAGCTTGAAGCGGGCGAACTCTTCGGCACGGCCCTAACGCGCCTATACGGCAACGCTACTATTTATCCGGACGGCGTTGCGGTTTCCTCGTCCTTCGGGGAAATGCCCCTCCTTGCACGCTTTCTATCCGAACGCAAGGGGCGGAAGATCAGCGTGGTAATGCCCCGGCGTGGCTGGAAGGCTTCGCTCGTGCGCACCCTCATGGAAAACGCGCGCCTGGAGTACGATGCACAGGTCAATCCCGCTACCGTCCTGGGACCTATGGCAAAGGCGCTTGATCTTCCCCGCCTTCCGCGTTGGATAGAGTGCTTCGACGTTTCACACACGAGTGGAGAGGCCGCCGTGGCTTCCTGCGTAGTGTGGCGGGGTGGACGCATGGCCAGGGAGAGCTACCGTCGCTTCAAGGTGAAAAGCGTAGAAGGAATCGACGACTATGCGGCGATGGCGGAGGTTGTCGGACGGCGCTGCGCGCGGCTTGCGAAGGAAGAGGGTGAGCTTCCGGATTTCGTGCTCGTTGACGGTGGAATAGGACAGGCAAATGCAGCTGGCCGGGTTCTTGCGGAGATGCTTGATGAAGCGCCGCCGGTGGTAGGCATTGCCAAGCGGGAGGAGTTGCTTTGCATGGTGGGGCGAAAAAAACCCATTGTTCTGGAGGAGGGTTCTCCAGCCCTGAGGCTCCTTCAGCAAATACGCGACGAGGCGCACCGTTTCGCGGTGACATACCATAGAAGAAAACGCTCCGGAAATCGTTTGGAGTCGCGGTTGCTTGAGGTGCCTGGCATAGGACCCGTGACGGCGAAGAAGTTGCTCAGGGCTTTCATGACTACCGAGGCTGTCAGGTCCGCGTCACGGGAAGAACTGGAAAGAGTGGTTGGCAAACGCGGCGCCGACGCAGTCCTGGGTTGGGCCGACTTTGTACAATGAGCCGATAGCGCGTAGCGGCCCGGCTGCCCGCCGGACGGCCGAATTATCTTCTGCAAAACGCAACATCAATCTGTAGCCCTAATTCCGCGATTGAAACGCCCGCGCCTTCTTAGCCTTCGGCCCGAAGGCCCCCAATCTCCTGATGAGTGAAACGTCATTCTCCAGGATACCCGGCCTGTTGGGCCTTGTGCGGCTATTCGCATCAGCCATCGCGGGATTGGGGTGTAGGAGGGGCATCTTGCCTCGAATCCAGGGTTCTGCAAGACCACCCTTGCCTGTCTTTGCTGCAACAACGGATAATATCCAATGGTAACAGGAGGTTGCCACCATATATGAGTGTAACATAGGCAAATTACTTGACAACTGCACCATAAGGAACTATATTGTGGATGGATTCGCGAAGGGCGGGTCCCACTTTAACGAAAGGAGGTAAAAGCCATGGCCATTAAACGTTGGAGTCCTTACAGGGAGCTTATGACGATGCAGAACCAGCTAAGCAAACTTTGGGGGGACGCCTGGGGCGATAGGACCCAGGACGAAACGGAGTACGGCGCGTGGGCGCCGGCGGTCGACCTCCGCGAAGAGGAAGAGCGCTACGTCATCGACGCGGACCTTCCCGGTGTCAAGAAGGAAGACATCGACATCAACCTGGAAAACAACGTGCTCACCATCATGGGAGAGCGTCGCTTCGAGAACGAGTCGAAGAAGGAAAGCTACCACTGCATCGAACGTTCCTACGGGAAGTTCATCCGTTCCTTCACGCTGCCGGTTCGCGTCTCGGCCGACAAGATCACCGCGACGCACAAAGAAGGAATACTGGAAGTGGTAATCCCGAAGGCCGAGGAGTCGCTGCCCAAGAAGATCAAGATCAACGGCTAAGACCAATGGTATTTCATGGGGGGCCGTCATGGCCCCCCCTTTCCTTTTCTCATCCGCGCCCAACCCGTATAATCACGGAAGCGCCGGTCCGAAGGCTGGCCGGGCTGTGAAGACGTGGAGCGTGCGTGAACCCGTGGGAGTACGTCCTTCTCGCAGTGATCGGCCTGGTTGTCGGCGTGGTCAGCATTATGGCCGGCGGGGGTTCCCTCGTAACGATGCCCGTTATGATCTTCATGGGGCTCCCTCCCGCCACGGCCAACGGCACCAACCGCGTAGCCCTTTTAGTCCAGAGCGTGGCGGCGACGACCAGCTTCAAAAAACGGGGTTTCTCGAACTTCAAACTAAGCATGAGCCTTGCCCTCTGCACGATTCCGGGAGTGCTGATAGGCTCCGTAGTGGCGGTGAGGATAGATCCGCTGTGGTTTAAGCGGTGTCTCGCCGGGGTAATGGTTGCGGCACTTCTGATAATCTTCAGGGGTAAGCCGGGAAAGAAAGAAGGGAAGGGGAAGCGCGCCCATCCCGTTTCAGCCCACCTGACAATGGTCGCCGTCGGTTTCTACGGCGGCTTTATCCAGGCCGGCGTCGGATTCATCCTCGTGGCCATCCTCCAGGGAATGCTCGGGCTTGACTTGATTCGCGTGAATATGCACAAGGTTTTTATCGTAGGTCTATACATGATTCCGTCGCTCTTGATTTTCGCCCTCTCCGGCAATGTTGACTGGCTGGCCGGCGCCGTCCTCGCCGTGGGGACCGGGGCCGGAGGTTGGCTTGGCGCACGCCTCGCCGTGAAGGGCGGGGAGAGGCTCATCCGCATCGTCTTGAGCGTGGCTGTGCTGGCCATGGCCGTAAAACTACTCCTGGGGTGAGACCTTGCAAATGGGCCGAGCAGGCTGCTGAAAAACTCGCATGGGCTGCGCGCAAAAGGCTTGGGAGGAGGGGTGCCTGGCCCGTGGGGATCCTCAGGCGGTATGACGCAGGCGCGCCCGGAATGCTCCGCGAGGCGGGCCGAGGAAGCTGATGCGGGGACGTCAGCTCCGAAGACCAACAAAGCGGAGCGCCAGGAGCGCCGTGTCCCTTCGGGTTGTCCTCCGGCCTGTCGCCTTCTTCGTTTTTCCACCCCTGAGTGCCCCCGGCACGCATCGTCGGGACGGTTCGAATCCGTTTTGGCCGGAGGCGCAACACGCCAAGAACCACGGGTTGTGGCGCAGGCAAGCCGCGCTTCCGCGCAACGTGGTAGGCAGGCGAATCCCGGGTTAGGTGGCTGATGTAGATGGGCTAACCGCGTTGACACCAACGCACAAGTGGGGCTAAGATGGCTTCTTTTATGGCGGTGTAGCTCAGGTGGTTAGAGCAAACGGCTCATATCCGTTGTGTCCGGGGTTCAAGTCCCTGCACCGCCACCACGCCCTGTTGAAGCTATTCAGAAGCCGACTGAAGACAGGCCCCCTAAAAGATGGGCAGCGCTTGCTCCTGGCCGTATCCGGTGGGGGAGATTCCGTGGGAATGCTGGCGCTTTTTCTCTCCTCGCTTCCTCGGCCGGACCTGGCGCTCGGCGTTGCACACGTCAATCACCGCCTGAGAGGCGGTGATGCGGATAGGGACAGGGATACGGTAGAGCAAATGGCCTCGGTTCTGGACCTGCCCTACTGCGCTGAGGAGTTGGAGGGCAAGCCCGGGATGGGAGAGAGCGTGGAGGAATGGGCCAGGATTGGGCGCTACGCAGCCCTCGAACGCTTGCGCAGGAATGGCGGGTGGGATTGGACGGCTACGGCCCACAGCCTCGACGACCAGGCGGAGACGGTTCTTCTGCGAATCGCCAGGGGCGCGGGTCCATCCGGGCTTGCGGGTATTCTTCGCGTCTCCGGGAGGGTTATACGCCCCGTCCTTGACTTTACGGGTTCCCGGTTGCGTGAAGCCGCTACCGAATGCGGCCTTAACTTCGTTGAGGACGCCACGAACAGGGACAGGCGCTTCCTGAGAAACCGCGTTAGGCTTGAAGCGCTTCCAGTTCTTGAATCCGTCATGCCGGGTTTTACGCGCCATCTGGCCGCCCTGGCCGGGCTCGCCGCGGAAGCCTTGCCTCCGCCGGGACTCGAAAGATTTGCGGTAGTAGAAGGAAATGCCCTATATTACCCATGTGCGGCCCTGTCGGAACTAAACGACGGGGAGGGCCTGGAGCTTTTCAGGTCCGGGTTGCGTCTCCTGAAAGGGGACCTGCGGCGCATAGGAGAGAAGCACCTCAGGGCGCTATGGGCGTTGAGGAAGGCCGCGAAGGGCGCTGTCGTGTCGCTTCCGGGGAAATGGGAAGGCGTCAGAGAAAAGGCGGGCATCCGCTTGAGACGCCTCTTATGAAGGAGAGTGCAAACCATGAAACTGGCGCAGGGAATCCTCTTTACCGAGGCTCAAATCCAAAAGCGCGTTGGGGAATTGGCCAAACAAATAGAACGCGACTACGCCGGCGAACCCATCGTGCTCTGCGCCATCTTGAAAGGCTCCATTCCCTTCCTCGCCGATCTCATGCGAAAGATTCACGGCGACGTGCGCATAGCGCTTATCGAGATGAAGAGCCAGATAGACGGTAAACACGCATCCATTCTTTTTACTTCCAGCCTCGACCTCTCCGGTCGCCACGTGATTATCGTGGAAGACATCGTGGATACGGGTATCACCATGGATTACCTGCTAAAGCACCTGGAGGCGGAACGCGCCCCCGCCTCTCTCAAGGTTGCCTCCCTGCTGGACAAGCCAGAGGCGAGACACCTTGAGGTTCCCCTTCACTACAGGGGGTTTGTGGTTCCCGACAAGTTTGTAGTTGGGTACGGACTGGACTATAATGAGCAGTATCGCAACTTGCCCTACATTACCTGGGTTGAGCCGGAATGAGGAGCGCACTAAGGAGTTGTTTTGAACCAGCTAATTAAAAACATCCTTCTTTGGGCCACCATACTTGTTCTTATCGCCTTGTCCATCAGCCTTCTAAAGAAGGCGACCACAAAGGAGACCACCCTTCCCTTTAGTCGTTTCGACCAGCTTGTGCAGAGCGGACAGATAAAGAGCGCCATGATCAAGGATTCGACCGTTAAGGGTAAACTGAAGTCTCCCATTGACGGCGCCACCAATTACGTCACTACTCTCCCGCCGGACCTTCAAAACTATAGCCGGACACTGGTGGCGAAGGGGGTGGTGGTACGCGCGGCCAAGCCGAACTCCTCCCAGTATCTCTTCGCCCTTATCTACCTGCTTCCAATCGTGGTCATCGTCGCCATCGGGTTCTTCTTCATGCGTCAGATGAAGCAGGGCGGCAACAAGGCATTCTCTTTCGGCAAGTCCAAGGCTCGCATGGTCAGCGACCCTAGCAACCCCGTTACCTTCAACGACGTTGCCGGCATTGAAGAGGTGAAGGACGAACTCTACGAGATTATCGCTTTCCTCAAAGATCCAAAGAAGTTCCAAAAACTTGGGGGAAAGATTCCCAAGGGTGTTCTGCTCATGGGTGCTCCCGGAACCGGCAAGACGCTCCTCGCTAAGGCTATAGCCGGGGAGGCCGAAGTTCCCTTCTTCTCCATTTCGGGTTCTGAATTCGTTGAACTCTTCGTCGGCGTCGGGGCCAGCCGCGTCCGCGACCTCTTCGAGCAGGCAAAAAAGAATTCTCCTTGCATCGTTTTCATAGACGAGATAGATGCCGTCGGAAGAAACCGGGGCGTCGGCAACATGGGTGGCCACGAAGAGCGGGAACAAACCCTGAACCAGCTTCTAGTGGAGATGGACGGCTTTGAGGCCAACGAGGGCGTCATCATCATAGCCGCGACCAACCGCCCCGACGTTTTGGATCAGGCCCTGCTCCGCCCCGGACGTTTCGACCGCAGAATCATGGTTCCCCGGCCGGATCTCAAGGGAAGGGAAGAGATCCTCGGCGTCCACGTAAGGCCGATTCCCCTTGGCGAAGACGTAGACCTGAGCATCCTGGCGCGCGGCACGCCCGGGTTTTCCGGTGCCGACCTGGCCAACCTTGCCAACGAGGCCGCTCTGAGAGCCGCGCATTTGGAGCGTTCCTCGGTAGTAATGGCGGATTTTGAATTCGCGAAGGACAAGGTTCTCATGGGATCGGAACGCCGATCCATGATTCTGTCGGAAGAGGACAAGAAAATCGTGGCGACCCACGAAGCCGGCCACGCGGTAGTTGCATACTACCTTCCACACGCCGAGCCGATACACAAGATATCCATCGTTCCGCGGGGAATGGCCCTCGGAACCACCCAGCAGTTGCCCCTGAAGGACAAGTACAACTACTCCAAGGAATACATCGAGGACGAAATAGCCGTGGCTCTTGGAGGCCGGGTCTCTGAGGACATTTTTATCGGTTCCGTAACAACCGGAGCCGGCAACGACTTTGAGAAGGCGACCGAGATGGCGTGGAACATGGTTACCTCCTGGGGAATGAGCGAAAAACTTGGGCCCCTTGCCTACAAGACGGAACGCAATTCCATGGCCTCCATCTGGGACCCCCAGACGGGAGGACAGTATTCAGAAGATACGGCGCGCGAGATAGACAAAGAGGTCCAGAGCATCGTAATGAAGGCCAAGGAGACCGCGGAGAGGATACTCAACAACCATAAGACCACGATACACAAGGTGATCGATGCTCTCTATGAAAAAGAGGTGCTAGGCAAGGAAGAGTTTGAAGCGTTGATCAAGGGCCAACCGATACCCACCCCCCGTAGTGTCGAAGCCGAGGCGACCGAAGAAAAAGAGGCGGCGCCCGGTGAGAACGAAACCGGTGTAAATCCGGAACCCTCTAAAAATGCACCGCCACTCGGCCAGCCGGTGAGCAGTTCCTGAGCCATGGACCTTGCCCAAGCCTACTGCATTCCCCTGGCTTCAGCGGGCGGAGACCCGGCTGCGGTCGCTATCAACGAGAGGGTGAAAGGGCTGGCTTTACGAGTCGGCGGCCTGGATCGTAAAGAAGCCGAAGAACTCGAAAGGGCCGTGTTCACGGCCGGTGGCGCGGCTTACGAAACCGGCGCCGGGGAAGAAGAGAAAGACGTCGTACTACTCGCGGGAAGCAGGTCCGATTTTTTCTCCCTTAACGACATACTAGTCGGCTCTTCACGGTCGCTTGCGGGGATAGCGGCGCTCATCAGGGACCGGCTGAAACGCATGGAGGCGCCTCGACGCCTGGTTGTCCGCAACAAAGACCTCCTTGAAGAAAGTTCCTGCCTCGTCATGGGTGTCGTCAACGTTACTCCCGATTCCTTCTCGGATGGAGGGCGCTACCTTGAGCCCGAAGCCGCGGTGGCGCACGGCATCAAATTGGCGGCTGACGGGGCGGACATCCTGGACGTGGGCGCGGAATCGAGTCGGCCGGGAAGCGACCCGGTTTCCCGGGAGACCGAACTCGAGAGGTTGCTCCCGGTCATCAAGGGGCTCATCGCGGTCCTGCCCGCAACGCCGATATCGGTTGATACGACGAAGGCCGCGGTAGCGGAGGCGGCGCTCGAAGCCGGCGCCTCCATCGTCAACGACATCTCCGCCGGGCGCTTCGACCCGGGACTGTTTGCCCTCTGCGCCCGATGGAAGGCGCCCCTTATACTCATGCACATGAGGGGTGTACCGAAGACGATGCAGGGGACGCCTTACTACGCCGACGCGGTTACGGAAGTCTTTAAAGAACTTGAAGAGAGAGTGGCGGCCGCGGAGGCCGAAGGTCTTGGTCTCGGCACGCTCGTAGTAGACCCCGGCATAGGTTTCGGCAAACGACCCGAAGACAACACGGCCCTCATCGGCAACCTTGGCATCCTGAAGGCGCTTGGCTACCCGATCATGGTGGGGGCGTCCCGCAAGAGCCTCATCGGGGCACTGACCGGTGCGCCCGTGGAAGAGCGTCTACCCGGTACGCTTGCCCTTAACGTCGCAGCTCTACTCGGAGGCGCCTCGATCTTCAGGGTGCACGACGTCAAGGAGCACGTTCAGGCCCTGGCTTGCGCGATCGCCTTGAAACGCGTTGGGTAGGAGGAGATGCCCACCGTGGCCTCCCGCCGCCGTTCCTGCAAAACTGAACATTTTCCACGTAGAGCGGCCGATGCTTGAATCGGCCGGCCTTTTCCGTTGTTCCCGCACCCGGAAACGTTTTCCACGTGTAGCGGCCGCTCGCCGAGCGGCCGAAAACCCGGCCTGTCACCGACGGGCCGCTACGATTCAGGAATGTCCTTACCCGTCCGACGGGCCGCTGTGGTTGGGGGATGTTCTTCGTGCCGCCGATTCAGGCAGACCGCGCCCTCGCGGCGG
>CAZIBS010000036.1:0-22476 GCA_964537405.1 uncultured Thermoanaerobaculia bacterium
GCTCCGCCTATAGGGGCTCCGCTTGGCTCACCCCGTCACTCGCTCAACGAAAGAAGGTGCGGATCGTATACCTCATTTTTCGGAGAAAGTGGTCTTGACAATGGGGTCCACTTCAGGCAAAGGGCCTTCTTCAACCCCTGAAGCCACGGGTGAAAGCTCCCGTCCATCTGTACCGGTTCCCCGAAGTGCTCCCTCCTCTCCCGCCGCTTCCGGTTGGCCTTACGGTCCCGCCGCCGTTTCCACAGCCCATGCGCGATCAGCCGGCGCCGAAGCGTCTCGTGGTCCACCTCATAGCCCCATTCACCAAGCTGCTCCGCCGCGTGCGTAGGCCCCCACCCGTCAAGCTTCTCGCTGTACCGCTTCAGTATCTCCTCCCGCAACTCAGGCGGCTTCGCCCGGTTCGAAGGACGCCCCCGGCTCGGGTGGCACAGCCCTTTGTCCCCCTTCTCTACCAAACGCCGGAACCTTCGACGCGCCTGCCGGTAACTACCACCAAACTTCATTTGCGCGTCTTTGATCGTCTCCTCCATGGCGGCTCCTTTCTCCACCATTTTGAGAGGACATTATCAAAGAGTTTCGACACACGGGACGTTCGCCCCATTGACAGCTTCATAAAGGCTATGATATTTTATGCAGGTAAGCGTTGTGTGGTGTCTTGCCCAAAGCGGGTAGGCACGACGACGGTGTGGGGAACCATGAATAAACGCTATCACGTATTGGTGGTTCGGGAAGACGGCAAACAGTACCAAAACCGTATCCTGGAGTGGTTCCAGGTCAGAAAAAACCTGACGCTGGCCGGCATCCTTATAGGGACGTTGCTTCTTGGCACGTGCGGATTCATTGTCCTTGCGGCTATTCAGGGCAATATGGTCCGCCACAATATCCAATTGTCGAACAAGGAAAGACGTCTCAGGCAGGCATTCGTCGACCTCGGCAAGGACCTGAACTCCGCCAGGCTCAGCTTGAGCAAAAGCCAGGGCAAGCTATCACAAATGGAAGAGATGGCGAGGCAGCAGCACCTCAAGCTTAGCGTAACGGCTGGTGTCGGTGGTTCCATGGACGCGGTCGACCCTGCCGGACGGAAAGCATTAAAGTCCGGGGACGAAAATATTAGCGCCCTGACTGATGGCATCCTTGATCTGAAAGAGCAGGTCAATTTTATCTACCGTAAGACACGGGACGTTTCGCGTGTGCTCGGCCCACGCTTGGAGGCCATGGCCCACACTCCTTCGGTTTGGCCCGTAAAGGGATTTATCTCCTCCGGATTCGGAGAACGTGGCGACCCCTTCGACGGTAAGCCGGAGTGGCACGAAGGTATAGATATAGCGGCTCACTACGGGAGCATAGTTCGGGCCCCGGCCAAGGGGTTGGTAGTATTTACTGGATGGCGCGGCGGATACGGGAATTGCATCGAAATCAGCCATGGTTACGGCATTTCAACTCGTTATGCGCACCTCTCCAAGATTCTCGTCAAAGATGGAGCCCACGTTAACCGTTACCAGCCAATCGGCCGCGTTGGTTCCACGGGCCGAAGCACCGGTCCACATCTCCATTACGAAGTACGCCGAAACGGCAGGCCCGTCAATCCCAAACGATTCCTTCTGTACTGAAGGACCATAGCCGCGTGCATCCTGTGACGCGAGCGCCGGTCATTGCGTTCGGAGTTTGTTGATATGATTATCGACACTGCTTTAGCCAAAGTTTTCGGAACAAAACACGATAGAGACATCAAGGCGATCCAACCCATTGTTTTTGCCGTTGCCGAATGGGAGCCCAAGCTGGCCGGCCTAAGCGACGATGCTCTCCGCGGGAAGACGGCGGATTTTAAGAGCAGGATTCATAATGCCGTAGAAGAGCACCGCAGCGAGGCCGACATCCTTGACGAACTCCTTCCGGAGGCTTTCGCGGTAGTACGTGAAGCCGCCAAACGAACCCTCGGTATGCGCCCCTTCGACGTGCAGATCATAGGCGGCGTCGTACTTCACCAGGGCAAGATCGCGGAGATGAAAACGGGAGAAGGCAAGACCCTCGCGGCGGTGATGCCGGTTTACCTGAACGCCCTCGCCGGGAAGGGCGTGCACGTTGTCACGGTTAACGATTATCTTGCACGCAGGGATTCGGAATGGATGGGAGGGGTGTATAGATTCCTCGGGCTCGAAGTCGGTTGTATTCAGCAGAGCATGGATAACGAAGAGCGCCAGGTTGCCTACAACAGCGACATCACCTACGGACAGAACAACGAGTTCGGCTTCGACTACCTGAGAGACAACATGAAGTACAGGATCGAAGACATGGTTCAACGCGGCCACTACTACTCGGTGGTGGACGAAGTGGATTCCATCCTCGTCGATGAAGCACGAACTCCGCTCATTATTTCGGGACCCTCTGAAGAAAAAACGGATAAGTATTACACCGCGAACACCGTCATACCCAAGCTCCGGGATGAGAAATATTTCCAGATAGATGAAAAGCAGCGAACCGCGACGCTGACCGAAGAAGGCGTGGAGAAGGCGGAGCAGTTGCTGCATTTAGAGAATCTCTACGACATGACCAACATGGACATCCTTCACTGCGTGAACCAAGCCCTGGTGGCTCACAAGCTCTACAGCAGGGACACGGACTACATGGTCAAGGATGGCGAGGTCATCATCGTTGATGAGTTCACAGGCAGGATCATGCCTGGACGCCGGTGGAGCGACGGTCTTCACCAGGCAATCGAGGCCAAAGAGGGCGTCAGGATCCAGGAGGAGAACCAGACCCTGGCGACCATCACCTTCCAGAACTACTTTCGTCTTTATGAGAAACTCTCCGGAATGACGGGTACGGCCGATACCGAAGCCGCGGAGTTCGACAATATCTACAAACTCGACGTGGTGGTTATTCCCACGGACAAGCCCATGATTCGCGATGACAACTCCGATTTAATCTATAAGACGGTGAAGGAGAAGTTCGAGGCCGCCGCGGATGAGATAAAAGAACTCCACGAAAAGGGGCAGCCCGTCCTCGTGGGGACAATCTCCATAGAGAAGAGCGAGCGGATGAGCGCCCTCCTCAAACGCCGCGGCGTTCCCCACGTCGTCCTGAACGCTAAATACCACGAGAAGGAGGCCGAGTACGTCGCCCAGGCCGGAAGAAAAGGAACCGTGACAATAGCGACCAACATGGCGGGGCGCGGCACGGATATTATCCTGGGCGGCAACCCCGAGGCTCTTGCCGGGGCGAAGTTCAACCCCGAGACGCAGCCCAGGGTGTACGCTTTAAAGGTCGCCGAATTTCGCAAGAAGTGCGCCGAGGAACACAAGGAGGTTGTCAATGTCGGCGGTTTGCACATACTCGGCACGGAACGCCACGAATCCCGCCGCATAGACAACCAGTTACGGGGCAGGTCGGGACGACAGGGTGATCCAGGGTCTTCCCGCTTCTACGTTTCTCTTGAAGATGACCTCATGCGGATATTCGGCGGCGACCGCCTGAAGAACGTTATGGGCAGGCTGGGAATGGAGGATGGCGTTTCCATCGAGAACAAGCTTGTTTCCAGATCGATAGAGCGCTCGCAAACCTCCGTTGAAGGCAGGAACTTCGAAATCAGAAAGAACCTGCTGGAATATGACGACGTAATGAACAAGCAGCGCGAGACCATCTATGTCCTGCGGAAGAAGATCCTGGCGAAAGAGGGGTTGAGAGACTACCTCTTCGAGACGGCCGGCTCCATTCTGGACTGGATGTTGGACGAATACGCCGGTGAAGAGACGACGCCGGTGGATTGGAACATGGGCGGTCTGAAAACCCAGCTCCATCACTTCTTCGGGCTCAACGTGGACGAACTTGGCCTGAATCCCAATGAAACGACCAAGGAGGAAGCGCGCAGTATCATAGCAGCGGCCTACGAAGAAAAGTACGACGAAAAAGAAGGCAAGTTGCCTCCCGACATGATGCGGGAATACGAACGCCTGGTAATGCTCCAGGTAATAGACAACCAGTGGAAGGACCACCTTCTCTCCATGGACCACCTGAAGGAGGGAATAGGCCTGCGCGCGTACGGACAGTTGGACCCCCTCGTTGAATACAAACGGGAAGGCTTCGATATGTTCGCGGCCATGATGGACCGGGTGGACGAAGAGATCGTGCGCTACCTCTTCCTTCTCGATCCCGCCATACAACAGCAGGAGAGAGAGGCGGCCGACAGAGAGCGCGCCTACTCCTATTCGGGGTCCGATACCGAAGAAGCGCCGAAGGTCAAGACCGTCGTGCGGAAGAGTAAGAAGATCGGCCGCAACGATCCGTGCCCTTGCGGCTCCGGGAAGAAGTACAAGAAATGTTGTGGTTTGAATCCGCCACCTAGCCTGGGAGGACCGAGGGCGGCGGAGAGGGTTTAGTAGATGTTGGCAGGGTGCCGAAAGGCTCCCATAGGTCGCGTTGCCTGCGCTACGGCTCCGGATGCAAGACGACGCGACGCCGTCGATGTCTCTGCGCATCGTCCGGGAGCGCCAACAGCGCAGGCGGGGCCGGTTCTTGACGCAGCCTCCCCGCCTTGGTACACTATGATTTCAATCCCGCGATGGTTGATGCGGATAGCCTAGTAAGGTCCAACGTACCGGGTATTCGGTAGGATGGCGTTTCGCTCATCAGGGGATTGGGGGCCAAAGGCCAAGAAGGCGCTGAGGCTGAAGTGGGGCTACAGCGGGCTTTGCCCGCCTGTGCGGGCGGGTCTCGCCCGAACGCAGACAGGTGGGGCGGGGAGGGAATGGTCAGCCCCGTTCCGAGAGAGATGCTTCTTCCCACGGGAACAGCACTTGCGATTCGAAGGCGCGGGCGTTCCAATCGCGAAAATTGGGTGCAACCCGACTTATAGGTGAGCGCATGATGACTAAAGTTATGAGTACTCCGCCTTACGTTCCAAAGAAGGGCCTGAGGGCCATTCTGGACTTTGTCCAGCACCACGGCAAGGGTGATAAGCTCAGCAGGGAAGAACTCCACAAGCGCGGACTTTCCGCACACTGGACCTACCCCGCCCTGGCCGCCCTCCGTTTTCTGGGGCTGCTTGACGCCAAGGACCGGCTTACCGGGAAACACCTGGCTTTCAGCCGGGAGGAGCCTGACTTCAGGGTCCAGGAGTCGGTGCTGAAGTCGGCCTATGGTGATTTTTTCCGGCAAGTTGCCCTTCCGGTCAAAGACACCGGCAGACTCAAGGAACTCTTCCAGGGGGTCTACAACCTGAGCGATCGAGTAACCACTTCGGCCTTTCCAATCTTTCAGTACCTTGCCGAAGAGGCCCATATTCCCTTGGTAGTGTCTTCCTCGGATTCCCTTGGCGAGAACAACGTGACCTATAGCACGGGAGAAGAGGTAAAAGCCCCGCCACGCACGGCCCCGGGCGGTAACGAGCCGCTTCAGGTAAGGCACCTCGGGTACCAGGTTACCGTGAACCTACAGGTTACCAAGTACACAACGGAGAAAGATCTCATGAAGATGATCCGTACCGCGAACCGGGCGATTCACCTCATGAAGAAATCGGGAGACAAGTTCTCATAGTCCCATCCATTCCTTGCAACCAGGGCGCCCGGCCGATCCTGGACAAGGGAGAGGGATTCCCCCTTAAGAACTATTGGCCGGACAAGGGCAGGATAGCCAGATGGAAAAAAGCGAAAAAAACTTTCTTGAACGATTTGCGGACGCCATTCCCGGCCTTTCCGGCTACAGGTCAAAAGAAGATCGCCGCACTACCGACAAACGATTGCGCGACTACATGGCCGGCCGTCTCGACCGTCTCAGGGATCGAATCGGCGCGCTCAAATTGGAGTTGACCAACCAGGGCAGGATAGCCTCCCTTAACGACGTCGGATTGCTTGACAGGAAGCTGCAAACGCTCACCGAGACGATCCGCTTTTCCTCTTATGGATATTCGGGCTTTTTCGACCAGTTGAAGATAAAAGAAGACCAGCTCGACACTCTCTACGCCCACGACCTCAAGATTCTCGAAGCGGTCGAAAAACTGGAGAAAGCGCTTGGCCGGACGGACGCTTCCGTAAAGGAAGCCCTGGCCCAGGTGGATGGTTTGGAAGAGTTGCTCCTGGCTAGGAAGACCCTATGGGATGGGCCCGGACAATAACCCACGTTGAATAAAACCGCGTGGTTTGAGCGCGGAGGAGAGGAGGATAAGGCAATGGCCCACCACATTGAAGTAATCGAATGGTTTGATGAAACCGGGAGAGAGATGGTTCACCGCTTCGGGATGGGAGGCGAGATAAAGATAGGCGCCCAACTTGTCGTTCAGGAGAACCAGTGGGCGATATTCTTCCGCGATGGCAAGGCCATGGACGTCTTCGGCGCCGGTCGCCACACCCTGACCACCCTGAACATTCCGCTGCTCAGCAAACTGATAAACCTGCCCTACGGGGGAACTTCTCCCTTCCGGGCCGATGTCTACTACGTAAATCGCAAGGTCTTCACCGATATGAAGTGGGGCACGAAGGAACCGGTTCTCTTCAGGGATACCGAGTTTCAGATGATCCGGCTCCGGGCCTTCGGAAAGTACGCGACAAAGGTTCGGGATCCACAGGTTTTCCTCAATACCTTCGTCGGAAGTCAAGGCACCCAGGACAGCGAAGGGGTTGAATCCTATACAAAGGACATGATCGTTTCACGACTGAACGACGTCCTGGGTGAGAACCTGAAGACCATCCTCGACCTGGCCCGGTATTACGACGAACTCGCCGAGGCCCTCAAAGCCCGGCTAAAAGAAGACTTCAGTAAATACGGCCTTGAGCTGACGGACTTTTTTATCGGTGCCATCACTCCTCCGGAAGACGTTCAGAAGGTAATTGACGAGAAGAGCGGCATGGCCGCCGTCGGAAACATGGGCTCTTACATGCAGTTCAAGGCGGCGAAATCCATGGAGGAGGCCGCGGCCAACCCCTCTGGCAGCGGGGCGGCTTCGGGCATGGGGATGGGCGTCGGCGCCGGTATGGGTATGATGATACCCGGCATGATAGGCCGGGCGATGCAGCAAAGTGACGCAACTATCGGCGCAGCCGCCGGTGCAACTGCCACATCCGCGGCTGCAACTGCCTCCGTAGCGTGCGCGGCTTGCGGCCACCCCAATGCGGTCGGCGCCAAGTTCTGCGCCAACTGTGGAAAGGCTATCGAAACCGGGGGAGTGCTCTGTACCTCGTGCAAGACTCTCAATCCCGAGGGGGCGAAGTTTTGCAGCAACTGTGGCAATTCCCTGGCGCCCTCCGGAATTGTATGCCCCACCTGCAACACCCTCAATCCGGCCAACGCCAGGTTTTGCGCCAACTGCGGAAAACCGGTAACCGGTTAGACGCCGTGTTCCCATGGGTATTACCGGGGACATTCAATGCTGTACATCTTGCGAAGGTTTGCTTCGAATCTGGAATTGATAGACAGCGAGGCCCTGCCTGCGTCGCGAAGAAGCCCGGCGCGGCAGGCAGGCGAAGCCGCGGGCCGGCTTACGAAAGTAGTCCACCGCGGTGGGCCACCCTTACGAAAACCAATCACACCATGATTCGATAGGAGAGGGCGCCCCGGCCTCCCGTCCGTTTTGCCGAGACAACGCCGGGCATGCTGCAACCTCTGCCATTGCCGCGTCGTAGCAGCCTTTGCTTGGCACCTGTCAAGGGACATCCACTTTCCCGCGGTTAAGGAACACACATTTTCCCGCACCGTACCGGGGGATGTCCGTTGCCCCGGCGGGCTGGTATCATTCAGGTTTGAGCGGAGTCGTAGTATAGCTACATAGAGCATCAAACCGGCGAAGGCAACAAAACGCAGATAAGCCATCCCGCCGTACCTGCCCGTGCGGCGCACCTGTCTGCGTGCGGGCAAGACCCGCCCGCACAGGCAGGCGCAGACAGGCCGCGCTTGCGCGCAACGCGGTAGGCAGGCGGATCCCGGTTGAGGTGGTGGATTCAGGTAAATAAATAGCCTTGGATTCGGCCGTACTTTCAAGTATGCTGCACCTTCCGGCAAGTGCCCGGAGAAAACAGGAGATGCCCAATGGCAAGACGAGACGAAAAGGCGATTACACCCAGGAACCAGGACTACAACCGGTGGTACCAGGACATCGTCCTCAAGGCTGAACTGGCCGACTACTCGCCGGTGAAGGGCTGCATGGTCATTCGACCAAACGGCTACTCCCTGTGGGAAAACATGCAGAAGACGCTGGACTCCATGTTCAAGGCTACCGGCCACGTGAACGCCTACTTCCCAATCTTTATCCCGGAGAGTTTCCTGAAACGGGAGGCCGAACACGTTGAAGGTTTCGCACCCGAGCTGGCCGTGGTTACCCACGCAGGCGGTAAAAAACTCGACGAAGCAATGGTAATCCGGCCGACGAGCGAAACCATCATGTACACCATGTACTCCAAGTGGATCAAGAGCTACCGCGATCTGCCCCTTCTCATCAACCAATGGGCCAACGTCGTAAGGTGGGAGATGCACACGCGCCTTTTCCTGCGCACGACCGAGTTTCTCTGGCAGGAGGGCCATACCGCCCACACCACCCACGAGGAAGCGTGGAACGAGGTTTTGCGTATCCTCGATATCTACGCCAAATTCGCCGAAGAATGGATGGCGCTCCCCGTCATAAAGGGATTCAAGACCGACGCCGAGAAGTTCGCCGGAGCAGTTAAAACTACGTGTATCGAGGCCCTGATGCAGGACGGGAAGGCCCTTCAGTCCGGAACGAGCCACGACCTCGGCCAGAACTTCTCCAAGGTGTTCGACGTCCGCTACCAGGACGAGGAGGGTTCCTGGCAGTACTGTTGGCAGACCAGCTGGGGCGTCTCCACCCGCCTCATCGGCGCCCTGGTCATGGCCCACTCCGACGACCAGGGCCTTGTTCTCCCGCCCCGGCTTGCGCCAATCCAGGTGGTCATCGTTCCCATTTTTCGCGACGAAGCGAGTAAAGAAAAGGTCCTTGCCGCGGCGCGAAAGCTAAAGGAGCAGGCCACATCCGCGGCCATCAGCGTGGTTGTGGACGAAAGGGACACCGTAAGCACCGGCTTCAAGTTCAACTATTGGGAACTCAGGGGCGTGCCGATCCGCGTCGAGATCGGCCCCAGGGACGTTGAGGATAAAAGCTGCCTACTCGTTCCCCGCATCCCAACCCGTGTCCTCGGGGAGGGTGAACGGCGTCAGAAGGAAAAGGTAAGCCTCGAATCCGCCCCCGCGGCCATAAAAACCTTTCTGGGTGAACTCCAGGCGGCACTCTACAGGCGTGCCCTGGATTTCAGGGAAAGCCGGTCCAGACCGGTCGATGACTACGGCGAATTCAAAACGGCCATCCGGGAAGGCGGCTTCTTCTGGGGCCACTGGTGCGAGAGAGCCGAGTGCGAAGCGGCGGTCAAAGAAGAGACCGGGGCTACCATTCGCTGCCTACCGATAGACCGCGAAAAGGAGCCCGGCAAGTGCATGGTCTGCGGCGCCGACAGCCCCCAGCGCGTTCTCTGGGCGAGGGGATACTGACCACGCCGTTCGTCGAGCGGCCGCTACGGGGGGCATGGTTCGTGTTGCAGGGCCGACGGGTTGCCAGCCCTGCTCGGAATGACAACCATACGGCCGCGTAGTGGAGGGGGCACTGCGTGTCGGCCACGGCCGCCACTACGACGAACACACGTGAATTGCCACGCCGGCGTTGGGGAGAGTGCCCTCGTTCTCTATAAACTCAATCGGGTGGCGTAGACAAGGCTGAACCGGCCTTGCCCTTGAGAAGAAACACGAAGGGCAGTAGACAGCAGAAGACTATCATCAGGAACCAAAAAACGTCCGCAAAAGCCATGAAGTAAGCCTGGCGCCGAACCTGACCGTAGAGCAATCGCTCGGCCACGCGCTGCATCGTCGCCGGGTCGAACCCAGCGTAGGGAAAAAGGCCGTGCGCGGCGGAAGCGAGGGCTTGGCGTGTAGCTTGGCTGAAGGGAGTTATGTGCTCTATAAGGCGGAGCTGGTGGAACTGGGCCCTGCGTGCAAGGACGGTGGCCGAGAGCGCTATGCCCACCGAGCCTCCCTCGTTCCTCAGCAGGTTGAAGAGTCCCGTAGCCTGGCCCATGTCTTCCGGCCTTATGCGAGTGTAGGCGGCCACGGTAATCGGCACGAAGAGAAAGCCCAGGCCGAAACCCTGGATGCTCCTGGACCACATGAGGTACCAGAAGTCCACGGAGGGGTTTATCATAACAAGGAGCACCATGGCTAAAATGTTCATGGCCACTCCGATCAGCACCAACAGCCGGATGTCCACCTTGCCGATGAGGTATCCAACAATGACCATGGCGAAGAGGGAAGCTATTCCCCCCGGTGAGAGGACAAGGCCTGCCCACGTAGCGGTGTAGCCCATGAGGTTCTGAACGAAGAGGGGAAGCATAACGAAGGAGCCGTAGAGGCCGAAGCCCACCAGAAAGATAAGGATGTTGCCGGAAGCGTACTCCCTGTTTTTCATTAGTTTGAGGTTGACCAATGGGTGTTTGGCCGTCAGGGAGCGCCAAACGAAGAGGGCGATACCCATGGCGGCCATGACGGCAAAAAATTTGATGAAGTTGCTCTGCAACCAGTCGAAGCGCTCACCCCGGTTGAGCAAGACTTCCAGGCTGCCCAGGCCCATGGCGATGAAGGCAAAACTGGCGTAGTCCACCTTTCCCTCGGGACGCTTGATGTAGGAAGGGTCTTTGATGACGATCAAAGTCATGAGGACGGCGAGGATACCCACGGGGATGTTGATGTAGAAGATCCACGGCCACGTCCAGTTGTCGGTTATCCAGCCGCCGAGGGTGGGACCGATGATGGGTCCGAAGATGACCCCCACGCCGAAGAGGGCCATGGCCTTTCCGTGCTCTTCCTTGGGGAAGGACTCCAGGAGTATGGCTTGGGACATGGGAACCATGGCGCCGCCGGCGAAGCCCTGGATAACGCGCATGAAGATGAGAAACCACAGGTTCGGCGCGGAGCCGGAGCCGAAGGACGCCGCCGTAAAGACAACCAGGCAGACGATGTACAACTTTTTGCGGCCGAAGTAGTTTCCTAACCATCCGGTCATCGGAAGAATCACCGCGTTGGCGACCAGGTAGGAGGTGATGACCCACGTAACCTCGTCTATTCCAGCCGAGTAAGTCCCCGCCATGTGCGGCAGGGCCACGTTGGCCACCGAGGTGTCCACCACCTCCATGAGAGTACCCAGCATCGCCGTGAAGGCGATCAGGTACTTATTGGCGCCCCCGTTTGTTATCATGTTCCGTTCCTGTCCCAGGCTACTTGGGACGGGTGTCTATGACACAGGTTACGGAGAGACCCAGGCGAAGTATGTGATCGGGATCGCTTCCGGGGTTGATTCGGATCCTGACCGGAAGACGCTGGACCACCTTGACCCAGTTTCCGGTGGCGTTTTCCGGCGGAAAGAGCGAAAAAGACGCGCCGGTCCCGGCGCTGAGGCTTTCGACCGTCCCGGTAAAGGTTCTGGACTTGTCCACGTCGGCCTTCAGGCTCACCTTCTGGCCTACCATCACCCTTTTTAACTGCGTCTCCTTGTAGTTGGCCTCCACCCAGATTGCCCCCGGGTTAAGGGGAACAACGGCGCAGATGGGTTGTCCCGGCGCCACCACGTCCCCCACCTCCGCCGACTTCTGGCTGATGTAGCCGGTGGCCGGCGCTAAAATGGTGCAGTAGGAACGGTTGAGACGGGCCGACCGCAAAGAAGCTTCGGCGGCCGCTATCTTCTTCTCTTTGACAACAAGGTCGGCGCGGGCAAAGGCAACCGTTTTTCGGGCGGCTTCGAGTTGGGCGGAGGCAATCCTCTCACCCGTGGCGGCCTGGTCGAACTTCTGTTTGGGCACCGATTCCCGTTGATAGAGGGCGCTAAAGCGTTTTTTCTCTATTTTGGCAAGGTTGAGTCGGCTCACGGCCGCTTCGACCCGGGCCCGGGCCTGCGAGATGGCGGCTCTGCCGGTTAACACGCCAGCCTTCGCCTCAGCCAGCGCCGCTTCCTTTCTCGACACGGCGGCGTCATAACCGGCCGGATCGATCGTCGCGATCTCCGAGCCTTTGGTTACGGCCTGGTTCTCCTCCACCGAAAGAGTGGACAGCTTGCCGGGAATACGAGACGCCACCCTGAAGATATTGCCGTTAACATAGGCGTTCTCCGTCTTAAGGAATATCTGGGCATGGCGCCACCGTGCGTATCCAATCACTCCGCCGCCCACGGCCAGTGCGATGAGAATAATAAGCACGGCCCACTTTCCTTTTATGGCCATGGTCACTTCTCCTTTTGAGCAACCGGACCACCGACTTGTGCATAGAAGGTGGTCAGGTTCTTACCCATGGAGGCGAGCAAAAGCGCCTCCTTTGCGTATGCCTGGTAGTATGTGTCGGCTTCCTTAAAACGGCTCTCAGCGAGGACCGATTCGGCGTCGAGCACGTCGGTTGTCTTCAAAAGCCCGGCTTTGTATTGGTTTTCAACGATGCGGTAGTTTTCTTCGGCGGCCGAGACGTTCAATCTCGCGGTCTCCGTTTCTCTGCGGGCCTCCTTGTAGTCCCGAAGCGCGCTTTCCGCGGCGACTTCAACGGCGCGCCCGGCTTCGGTAAGCTCCCGCAGGGCCAGATCCAGTTTACTATGCGCCTGCCTGACCATGGAAGCCCTGTAGCCTCCATCAAAGATGTTCCACGAGAAACCCAGGAAAATGCTGTTCACGTTGGGGTACTCCATGTAACGGTTCTGTTCGTAGGAATGGCCCGCCTCGACTATGACCGATGGGAAGTAGGCTTTTTTCTTCAGGGAAAGGGTCTCCTTCAGCGCCTCCGCCCTGGCTTTCAGGGCCATTACTCCGTCGTTGTTCTCTATGGAGACGCGCCCGCATTGCGCCTCATCCCATGGAACGGGGGGTGGGGGCGACAGTGATGCCGGCAGCACGACCGGGGTCGAAGGAACTCGACCCATTGCACGGTTCAGACGCTCAATGGCCGTGGCGTAGGCGTTGTCGAGAACCCTGGCCTGGTCCTCTACGAAACGAAGGGCGACCTCGGTTCTCAGAAGGTCGTTTCTGGCGACCACCCCCTCTTTGAAGAGGTCTCGCACGATTTTCAGGTGGTCCTCCAGCGCAACGCGCCGCATGGCAACAACCTTCTGCTCCTCCTTTGCGGTCATGGCGCCGACATAGAGAGCCACTATTTCGGCCTGAGCCCGCTTGAGTGCCTCCTCACCCTGGAGCGCCACGGCTTTCTCGCCCTTCTTACCGGCCTTCACGGCCGCCGCCCGCCTTCCGCCATCCCAGAGAATCTCCCTCGCGCTTATTGAGTGCTTCCAGTAGACCTGCTCCCCGGCGGGAAACACGTTTGAACCGAACTTGAAGGCCGGACCGTTATCCAGGTTCACGTGGCCACCCTTAAGCGCGACGCTCGGATAGTAGAGACTCTTAGCCTGCTCGGTTTTATCTCTTGCGGAGGCGTTGTTCAGCTTCGCACTCTCCGCCTGAAGAGAAAGTTCGGCGGTGATCTTCAAGGCCTCTTCAAGGGTAAGGACCTTGCCCGTCTCCGGCGCGGCCGCGTAGAGAAATGTCCCGGAAAGAAGAAGGACACCAACGATCAGTCCGCTGAACCGACACCCTTTAAAAAACAGTCCATAGTCCGGTTTATGCACCTTTCGACCTCCTCATTGGGTTCCTCGCGCAGGTGGTAGCGCATCGAAGACTGTAGTACCCCTAAAAAGAAAGAGATGAGAAAAGACGTATCCATAGGGCGGAGCTGCCCGGCTTTCACCGCCCGTTCCATCATGTCGGCCACCCTCGCCTCCTCCCGGTCGAAGAGTTGGTTGATAGCCGGTCCGAAGCGGGAGGCAATTTCCCAGTCCCTGTGAAGCTTCTCCCTGAGAAAAACCGGGAAGAAGGCCGGGGCCTTGCTGAAGCGCTCTACGTGAATGGTCGTCCAGACGCGGAGCTGCTCAAGGGGAGCGCTTACCTTTTTGAGGGCTTCGGAGAGGATCGCACTCACCTCTTCCACCCTGTGAAGGATCAAGCTCTCGTAAAGAACCTGCTTAGAGTGGAAGTGTTCGTAGAGGCCCTGCATTCCTATCTGCGCCTCGGCCGCGACCTCGTGCATGGAGGCCTCCTGGAAAGGTTTGCGGCCGAAGACTCGCTCCGCCGCTTCAAGTAGCAACGTGCGCCTTAGTTCTCTTTCCCTCGCCCTCCTGATATTGGCCATTTAATACTCCGAACCAAGATTCGGATTTTAGAATCCATATTCTGCTTTGTCAACCTTCGGCCTTCGGTGATCCATCAAACCAAGGACCAACGGTGCCGGGGGGGCATGGCCCTCCCCCGTTCCAGGAAATGTTTCTTTTCCAAGGGGAAGGCGCGGGCGTTTCAATCGCGGAATTAAGGTAAGAAGGATTCCTTGTTGAACTCTTCAAGGGTGGTCAAGCCCTGGTGTACCGCTTTCAGTGCCCGTCGGCGCATGGGGACCATTCCACCCTTTACGGCATGTTTGAAGAGCGTTTGCCTCGTGACTCCACGCGCCAGGGCTTTCCTGAAGGCCGGAGAGGGCGACAATAATTCGAAGAGCGCTTGTCTTCCCTTGTAGCCGATCATTGAGCAGGTCTTGCAACCTTCGCCTTCCTTTACGCCGGTCAGGGAGAGCGCCTCGACCGCGGTGAGACCAAAGCTACGGGCCGTGTGGTCGGAGACCTCTATGGTCCTGGCGCAGTCCGGACATATCTTGCGCACCAGGCGCTGACTCAGAACCAGTTTCAGGTGAATTGACAGCTTTTCCCTCGGGAAACCGGCCTCCATGAGGTGCATGACGGCCTGTACACAGTCGTTGGCTTCGAGGGAAAGGACAACCAGCATCTGGGCGGCCAGAGCCGCGGTCTGCGGGACCATGGAGGGATGATTCTGCATGTCGGCGATAAGACAAACGCCGGGATGGTTCAGCGAGATGGCCTTCATGGTTGTTGTTGCGTCCGCTTCGTCGTTGTTCTCTCCCAGGGAAACCTGGGTGACGCCGGGGACCGGGCAGATGCTGTGGCTTTCCACGCTCATGACCTTGCGTTCCTCCGCGGAGCCAAGATCTTTCAGGACGGCGTATACGGTTGTCGTCAAACCGTGGAAGAGGGGCGCCGCCAGGAGAATAAGTCCCCTCTGGGCGCTGAGTGCGGCCCTGAAGGCGACCTGCTCGGCGGAGAAGAGGCCCAGTTCATTATAATTTTTAAAGAACGTGTCCCGGTTAATAAGCTGGAGAGAAAGATTCTCTCCAAAGGCGGTAGGCAGAATCATCGCGATGACGTCGAAACGCCTGTCGCCCGAACGTAGAACCGCCCTTCCCTCCTGGGGACGACCCGTACTGGTGATATCCAACCTGAAGAGCCGTTTAAGCTCCTGCGTAAGCAGGGCTCTGTAGGCCATGGCTATTGGTTTGGCGCGGTAGAGGATGCCGTCGATTCGCAGGCGGACGGTGACCTGCTCCGCCGTTGGCTCTATGTAGAGGTCCGAGGCGCCGCGGGAGAGTGCTTCGCGGATCAACTCCGTGGCCATGCGTGGATTGAAACCCGTATTTTGCTCAACGGCTGCCTTTTCGGCGCCTGCGGGGGATGGAGCAAGAAAAGGAGCCAGATAGCGTTCGATCTCGTCCTTCGAAGCCTGAGCGGCAAGGATTTGAGCGCCGGTGGACTCCTGGAGACGTTCGATGGTGTCTCCGTCGGATGGGTCGGCCATGGCCAGTGTGAGCATTACTCTGTCGCCCAACCGCTCCCTGCTGATTGGAATGACGGATAACTCCCTGCATTTTTCGGCGCCTATCGAGGCTATCAACATCGGATCCGGAGGCTTGTCCTTCAGCGAAATACGGGGCATCGAGCGCTGGTTTGAGAGAAAAGATTCCAGGATGTCGTGAGTCAGCAAACCCATATCCACCAGTGCCTCGCCCAGCTTTTCACCGGTGTCTTTCTGCCGCTTGAGTGCGAACAGGAGTTGTTCCGAAGTTATTACATTCGCCCGGATCAACGCCTCGCCAAGGGGGCCGCGGGCCTTTACGAGCATCTCCCTATCTCTGAGCAGTTCCTCGGGCGCGGATGCCCAGAAGGCGGCGTGGTATTCATCGGGCGCCTTGCAAAAACACTGCAGGCAGAATGGACACACCTTCGTAGGCTTGTTCGGGTTGCACGAACACCAAACCGCCGAGAGTGCATCGTACTCGCCCATGCAATTCCAGCACCTGATAATGTACTCAGCCAAGGGCCGCTCCTTTCCACTGCAAGCCATCATAAAGCAAAGACGGTGGAATTGGCAACACCAAGCCGGGGTTTGAAAAACTTTGCGGTGGAGAAGAGACCAAAGAAAAGGGCGGCCGGAGCCGCCCCTATCAAAATTAAAGGCACTCTTGATTCGGGATCAGGGACACGTAGTCGCGGTGCTCTTGGCGGTGAAGCCGCACTGGCCGGAGGCGGCCGGATGCCGCTCGGTGCCCGCCGAGTCCTTGCCCCACGAACTCTCGGTCTGTACGCCGTCGGTGCCGACGATTGTCCACCAGATGAAGGTTTCGCCCGTGGGAACGGCTGGGACGGCCGTCCACGTTGCGGTTCCCGTGTTCCCGAGCCCGCAGTTACTCCCCGAAAGGGTGTAGGTGGCAAGCCCACTTCCGTTGCCGTAGTAGAGGTTATAGTTCGTGTTTTGGCAGGTGGAAGTATCCCACGTGAGATTGATGGAACTCCCGTCGGCGACGGTCTTGGTGGCCGTGGCTTCCGTACCTGCAATCCACTTTCCGTCGGGAACGGGTTTGACGGCACCGGCGGTGGTACAGCTACTCTGGGTCTGCGCGTTGGCGATCGTCACCGAGTCCACATACCAGCCAGTCGAGGAATTGGAACTGTCGTTGCCTTCGTGCCACCTCACTTGGACGGTTTTGTTGAGGAGGTTACTGTCACCGCCCAGGTTCACGCTCACCTCGGTCATCGTTCCGACGGTCCCGGCGCACCAACCCGCCTTTCCTCCGATGGGGTTGCTGTAGCTCGAATTGATCGTGCCCGTGAAGGCTCCGGCGGTGAAGTCCGCGGCGGGGAAGACCGTCCACGTAGTCCCCCCGTCGGTGGTGTATTCGAGGGTGCTCCCGTCGTAACATGATGTGGTGGTCCCCTCGAAGGCGTAAGTGTGCCAGAATGTCAACACCGTCGATGAACCAACACCGAAGGAAGGGCTGACGAGGACCATGTCGGAAGCGCTTGCGGTGTCTTGCGCAAACCAGTCGTGGGTCGGGGTCTGCGGGTTGCCCGCCGTGCTCCAGGCCCAGTCAACCGTCCCGTTGATATATTCATGAGTCCAGCCCGGAAGGTCGAAGCCGCTGGCGTCCTCGAAGGTCTCCGTGAGGGTGGAAATCGTGGTGGGCCCCGTCGGCGCGCCGCTCTTTTCGACCGTGTTGGCATCATCAATACCGTTCGCGGAGTCCACGGCCCTGACGACGTAATAGTAGGGCGTGCCGTTGGCGAGGGCGTTGGTGTCGGCGTAAGTGAGAGTTGTCACAGCGGTGGCTATGAGATTGGTCGGGCCCGGGGTAAACCCGGTGGTGGTGCTCCGGTAGACGTTGTAGGTAATGGACCCTCCGCAGTTGGACGTAGCCGCGCTCCACGCCAGGTCAAGCTCACAGTTGGCGTTGGCGGGGTTGGTTACGCTCGTAAGGCCTCCGAAGGTGGGGGGCAGCGTGCACGCTCCCGTTGCCGTGGCCTGCGCGCAAGTGGATTGAGCCGATTCGCACCCGCCCGTGGAGTCCACAGCAGTCAGCACGTAGGCGTAGGTGACCGTTCCGGAAACCGTCGTGTCGCTGTAGGTGGTCGCAGTCACGCCGGAAGCCAGAAGCGAGTAGGTCGTCTGCGGGCACGTTCCGGTGGCGCGATAGACATTGTAGGTGGCCCCCGCGGGTGTTCCGGCGGTCCAGCTCAGGTCGATCTCGTTGTTGCCGGGTACCGTTGCGGTCAGTCCGGTAGGGATGCCCGGCGTCGTGCAGGCAACGCAACTCGAGAACTTGAATGAGCCTATCCGCGTATGCCAGTTGAAGGTCCCACTGGCCGCAAGATACTCCGTCGTGTACCAGAAGGTGCAGTCATCGCTCGGATCGATGCTCATACTCGAGTAGTCGCCCCAGCGTGAGAGCGTAGTGGTTTGACTGCCTGTTCCGCTATACAACGTGGCCTCGCCCTGGGGAAAGGTTCCGAGCGGGTCCGTCGCCAGACGCCCCGTATACATGATGGATGGGTACAACGTGGAGCTGGAGCCGCTGTAGCCGGCTGCGATGTCGCCGTCCTTGTCCATGTTGACGCTGCCCATCCAGCGCCACGTAGTGTCCGCTGGAGCGAATGTCCCTTGCTGGTAGACGGTGGGCGACGTCGCCAGATCACGTAATTCGTACCATCGAACTCCGGTTCCCGCCCCGCCCGTTACGGTGTGATTGAAGACCCAGGACTGATAGGTCCCGAAGTTCCTATAGTTCATCCGCCACATGAGCCGGTCGCCTAACGTGTCCAGTTGTTGGGTCGTCCCAGGCTGTGGAACGCAGGTCCCTCCAGTTCCACCGCATGGTTCTGTAAATGCCGCTACGGTGAGCGTACTCGGTGAGCTGAAGGGGAAAGTCGAGTTGGCGGGAGTTGTCCAGTCCACGTGGAACGGCCAGAAGAGGAGCTGATTTGTGCCGTATGCCACAAAGTAATTCGGCGCCCCAGTCGGCGGCAGCGTGCTTCCTTGCAGGTTGGAGGGAAGAAGGCCGCCATAGTTAGTGTTGGGTCCGAAACATTGTTGGGTGGCAACCTGGCCAGCCAGCATTTTTACTCGGTCGAAGGCACACACTTCGGTGCCCGCCCACGTAGAGCCATTAGCGAACATGTGGAACATCATGTAATAACCGTCGGGCCAGACGCCGCTCTTGCCGTAGTCGTTGAAATTGGTGCCGTACGAGTAGGCGTAGAGGTTCCAGGCCGTCGTCACCGGATCGCTGGTCTGTGAGACCGCGATGCACTGGTAGTAGGGGGACGCGCTGACGGCGAACTGCGACATGAACCAGCGGTTGGCGATCCTGTCGTACATGACCAGCGGATCACCGCTGTTGTCAGCCGCGCAGCTACCTCCCAGGGCGGTAAAGAGAGTGTTCCCGTTGGCCGGGCCGTAGAGGACTGCCCCCGTGCTTTTGCTGAAGATGGCAAACATGCTGTTGACCCACTGAACATAGTCGTTCGGGCCCACGTCTCCTTCCGTGTCGGGGGGGGCTGCCGCTACAGTAAAGCCGGACAGGCCGGCCCCCAGGCCCTCGAAGGTATTGATGGGCGTCGGTATCGAAAGTGTGCCGACCCAGCTTTGCAGGACCGACTTCTCAGACGGAACGCCGATCAGGGGTCCCGGCTTGTTCCTGCCGTTAACCCATGGAGGGATTTCCTTCTCGGGCATGAGCTTCGGCTTGGTTCCAGGCGGAGGAAGGATCGGCTTGATGGTATATAGCGGCGGCGAGACGGCCATGGCGATGGGGTAGTAGACCTGCGCGTGATTGTCCGCCTGCCGTTCGTGAAGTGCCTCGACATACTCTACCGATGGGATGCTCTGGAGGATGTGGAGCAGCTCTTTAGGGCCTCTGATAAGAACAGCGTCATTATACCCGTAGGCAAGAGCGGCGTTGGGCGTTCTTGTACGTTTCCGTAGTGCGGTGAGACGAGCGGCGCGACGGTCCAGGGGCTTTTGGCCCAACACCGGATCATTGTAATAAAACAGGCGCACCACGGCGCTCCCATCGCTGGCTCGCCTTAGACCGGGGATGTCGCCAAGCGTCTCCTGCCCTCGGACAACGCGCAACAGCTCGCCGCTCAACCTGACCTTCAGTGGTATCGGCAGTATGCCACGTACCACGGAATAACCATAAGAAGTGGAGATAGAGAGAACTGCGCCGAGGAGCTGGTTCCCGTTGGCGTGGACGACCAGACCGTACGGTGAAGCCGTACCTACAACCGTGACCCCCAAGCTGGCGAACTGCTGTAACCAGCTTTCATCGGGTGGGCCGACCAATGCCACGAGATAGTAGGCATCGCCCAAGCCCAAAACCGCGGCGTCCGACATTTGTGGAACAACACCCTTCCAGCCGCGATAGCTGATCGTCGTGGTGTCATCAATCGCGGTGATGCGGTTGCGGACAGAGGAAGGCAGGGAAGCCAATCCGGGAACGAGCATGAGCTGGTTAGGCCCGTAGTCATGTATGGGCGTGGAGTTGCTCGCGTTAACTTCCGCGATGTCATTTGGGACAAGGAAAAGCGGACCTTTAGGCACTGCAATAGACGCGCTGGACGTAGCCTGAGCCTTCACCACGGTTGCACCGGAAGGCATCGCCGTACCCGCGCCCACTTTATACCCAAGCGGGACTGGAGCGGCTGCGTTATCTGGTTTACGCCCCCCTACACCGGACGCCAGAACTTCCACGGTATCCCGGTTTTCATTCGCCTTACGGGCCTGCAAAGGCAACGCACAGACGGCCAAAAGGGCCGCGAAGACAAGGCAGGTCCACACACAGCTTCGTGTCGTCAAACTGGTACTCATTACACACCTCCCAATAAAAAACAATAAAGCTTTCCGCCCCAATCAAACACCGACGACAATGCAAACTGCGTTCACAACCAACTTGCAAATAATAACGACTTTTTACACCCCTCCATGATCAATATAGGCCCACATCAGCGGTTTGTCAAGAGGAACACGGTTCACAGTGCCCGCGATGCGTTACGACGCGAGGGTGCCTTTTATAACTTGCGTGGGAGAGATTGGGCGGGGTGGTAAGGTGGAAAGGCGGGGCATATTCATCTCCGGAGAGCCTGTGGCACGACTCCGGTACGCGCTTTTGTAGAAAAATTCGGCTTCGTAAAATGGCCGAGGATCAACGAGAATGACTAAACCTATGCAAAATGACCCCCTGTAAAACACCAAGAACGTCAAATTCGCACTTCGTGCAACAGCCTCGGAGAAGAGGCAAAGAAAAGGGCGGCCGGAGCCGCCCCTATCAAAATTAAAGGCACTCTTGATTCGGGATCAGGGACACGTAGTCGCGGTGCTCTTGGCGGTGAAGCCGCACTGGCCGGAGGCGGCCGGATGCCGCTCGGTGCCCGCCGAGTCCTTGCCCCACGAACTCTCGGTCTGTACGCCGTCGGTGCCGACGATTGTCCACCAGATGAAGGTTTCGCCCGTGGGAACGGCTGGGACGGCCGTCCACGTTGCGGTTCCCGTGTTCCCGAGCCCGCAGTTACTCCCCGAAAGGGTGTAGGTGGCAAGCCCACTTCCGTTGCCGTAGTAGAGGTTATAGTTCGTGTTTTGGCAGGTGGAAGTATCCCACGTGAGATTGATGGAACTCCCGTCGGCGACGGTCTTGGTGGCCGTGGCTTCCGTACCTGCAATCCACTTTCCGTCGGGAACGGGTTTGACGGCACCGGCGGTGGTACAGCTACTCTGGGTCTGCGCGTTGGCGATCGTCACCGAGTCCACATACCAGCCAGTCGAGGAATTGGAACTGTCGTTGCCTTCGTGCCACCTCACTTGGACGGTTTTGTTGAGGAGGTTACTGTCACCGCCCAGGTTCACGCTCACCTCGGTCATCGTTCCGACGGTCCCGGCGCACCAACCCGCCTTTCCTCCGATGGGGTTGCTGTAGCTCGAATTGATCGTGCCCGTGAAGGCTCCGGCGGTGAAGTCCGCGGCGGGGAAGACCGTCCACGTAGTCCCCCCGTCGGTGGTGTATTCGAGGGTGCTCCCGTCGTAACATGATGTGGTGGTCCCCTCGAAGGCGTAAGTGTGCCAGAATGTCAACACCGTCGATGAACCAACACCGAAGGAAGGGCTGACGAGGACCATGTCGGAAGCGCTTGCGGTGTCTTGCGCAAACCAGTCGTGGGTCGGGGTCTGCGGGTTGCCCGCCGTGCTCCAGGCCCAGTCAACCGTCCCGTTGATATATTCATGAGTCCAGCCCGGAAGGTCGAAGCCGCTGGCGTCCTCGAAGGTCTCCGTGAGGGTGGAAATCGTGGTGGGCCCCGTCGGCGCGCCGCTCTTTTCGACCGTGTTGGCATCATCAATACCGTTCGCGGAGTCCACGGCCCTGACGACGTAATAGTAGGGCGTGCCGTTGGCGAGGGCGTTGGTGTCGGCGTAAGTGAGAGTTGTCACAGCGGTGGCTATGAGATTGGTCGGGCCCGGGGTAAACCCGGTGGTGGTGCTCCGGTAGACGTTGTAGGTAATGGACCCTCCGCAGTTGGACGTAGCCGCGCTCCACGCCAGGTCAAGCTCACAGTTGGCGTTGGCGGGGTTGGTTACGCTCGTAAGGCCTCCGAAGGTGGGGGGCAGCGTGCACGCTCCCGTTGCCGTGGCCTGCGCGCAAGTGGATTGAGCCGATTCGCACCCGCCCGTGGAGTCCACAGCAGTCAGCACGTAGGCGTAGGTGACCGTTCCGGAAACCGTCGTGTCGCTGTAGGTGGTCGCA